>CABXKH010000016.1 GCA_902512685.1 Paracoccaceae bacterium
ATGTTTTCGGCCACAGTGCCCAAAACGATCGCAACCTTGGCAAAAAACTATCAGCGCGACGCTGTCCGCGTCACCACCGTTGCAGAAACAAAACAGCATAATGATATCAAATACCATGCGATGACAGTTGCCAATCATGATGCTGAAAATGCTATTATCAATATATTACGGTTTTACGAAGCCCCGAATTCGATTGTATTTTGCAACACGCGGGCAATGGTCAACAGAGTCACCACGCGGCTTTCCAATCGTAATTTTTCAGTAGTGGCATTGTCCGGAGAGTTATCTCAGGCCGAGCGCAGCCATGCGCTTCAAGCGATGCGGGATGGCCGCGCGCGGGTCTGTGTTGCCACGGATGTGGCAGCGCGCGGGATTGATTTGCCGGGTTTGGATTTGGTGGTGCATGCTGAATTGCCCAATAACCATGAAACGCTTCTGCATCGCTCGGGTCGTACTGGGCGCGCCGGGCGAAAAGGCGAGAGTTGTTTGATCGTTACGGCCAAGCTGCGACGTAAAGCCGAGCGTATTTTGCAAGGGGCAAAGCTGTCTGCTGAATGGGGAGATGTGCCCTCGGCCGAAGCGGTGCGTCAGCGTGATCAAGAGCGATTGCTTGCCGATCCGATGTGGGCCGAGCCGATTTCTGCGGGTGAAGCAGAAATGGTCGAGCGGTTGACCGCACAATTTGATCATAAGCAGATCGCGGCGGCCTATCTGCGCTTTTATAATCAACGTGTTTCAGCCCCCGAAGAACTTTCAACTGCGGCTGATCATCGCTCTGCGAAACCCACTGCACCCTTTGGTCCCTCCAAGTGGTTTTCGATTAATCAGGGCCGCAACCAAGGCGCTGAAGTGCGCCGCCTTTTGCCAACTCTATGCAATGCAGGGCATATCACCAAAGATGATATTGGTGCGATCCGCATTCAAAATGATGAAACTTTTATAGAGATTTCACAAAAGGCCATTACGGGTTTCACACAGGCGATTGGCCCAGAAATGAAAGTGGAAGGTGGATTGGTCCTGTCAGCGCTGAGCGGTGTGCCGGCAGCTGCAAAAGGGCCGAAACCTGCATTTAAGCCCTCGCAAAAACCGGCCAGAGTAAGCAAAGGGGACACTGGTCAATCCAAAAGCGATCGCGCGCAGCAAGACAGGCATCAGCGCAAAGCCAAGGAAGGACAGACGATGCAGGCAGCGACTTCCGAGGACTCTTCTGCCAAACCCGACGGCTCCAAACCGCAGCGCACCACAAAGCCCGCGCGGCAAACCGCAACGGGGCAACCGAAGGCGGGGGTGAAATCTGGCAGCAGGCCGGGCGCAACAAACGTGTCTCGCCGTTTTGAAAAGCCGCGCTCGCCCATGCAGCGCGCACGTGAAGATGGCGCTGTCGTGGAGCACAAATCCCGCGGCGCAAAACACGGCAGGAAAGCTTCTGGAAAATCGGGTGATAAAACCAGTGGAAACTCATCTGGTTTACCAGATGAAGCCAAGCGAGGCGGTGCCTCTGGTAAGCTTAAAGGCGGTAAAAATCTGGCACCGGCCGTGGGTAAACCCAATAGTAAGAAAAATAAAGCGCGCCGCGCGGCCGAAAATGCAGGACGGCAAGCACCGCGCCGATCTAGGTCATAAAGAAAATGTCTAGCTAGTATGCTAATATCTACACTAAGGGAACTTTATTTATGAGGGTTTTATCATTAGGCTATCTCTACCAGAGGCCTGCTTAAGTCTGGTGATAGTGGCGGACCGAGGAATACATTCTGTCGCCTATTCCTGCGCTGAAGTCCTGCTAATACTCTGATAGCATTTGATACAGCATTCCCCATTAGCAGGCCAAAAAGAAGAGCACTGTGAAGCACCCTGTCCTTTGCATGAAGCAGTATGGCCGCATAAAGGTACTTTGGCACTGGATCCTGGAAATGTTACCAGACATTGTCCGAATTCACCGCCGCCACAACGTTTATTCTAAACTGCAGACCAGGTCTCAGGGTGAATTGTTTTATGACGCATCAACATATTGGTATCTGCCAGCGTCAGCTACCGCAGTTACATGGAACGAGCAAAGCTTTGCAGATGAATATCCAGATCTTAGCGTGCTTAGTTTTAAAGCCGTCTTGAATTTGCAGTTAAGCGCCATTGAGGCATTCTCAATCAAAGCTGGCGTCCTTCGCAAAGCAGACTTTAAATGGGATGTGTCAAATGACCTTCAAGGACAGAACCGAGTTTGCATATGAGTATTGCACAAGAATTTAATGATCAATAACGTAAATTTATTGTATTAATTTTTATTGAGCACAAATCTCTCGCAAGGTAGCGGCAACCTCTCCCATATACATATCATCATATCCATCTTCGTTTTCCAATACGCTCAAAAACGAGCAAGATGTTTTTGTAATTGTATCTACCAAAAGAAACTGACCTCCATAACCGGCGTGACCGACAAAACGTCCGTCGGTCATAAGGTGGTTGGAATATCTGAGCCACTCTTTCGGCTTAGAAAGCTTTGGCGCATTGCGCGACAAACTTTTTGACAGGAAAGCTGAATTGGCAAAGTCTGCACCATGTATATCCAAACCTTTTCGGGCAAACATCAGGCCAAATCTGGCAAGGTCCCTTGCACTCAAACAACCTCCCCCCGAAAAAGCAGGGTAGCCATCGGGACTGAGGCTTATGTGAAAGGCGCCTTCATATCCTATGGCATCAGCAATTTCTTCAATATGCGCGGCCAGGCTTTTGGGTGAACACTTTGCCAAAATCCGGGTAAGAACATCAGTATTGGCAGATTTATATTGTGCCACAGTTATGTTTTCTTGATTACAGAATCCCGTGATGCTGTTGGTGAAATCAACCAGCGTACTCTCTTTATCCATATTGTTTGATGGCAGGCGCCACCCGAGAGCAATTTCTTCAGTGTAGCAGTCTGAATGAGGGTCAAAATAATCCTCGGAAAAATTGTTGTTGACCTTCATATCCAAAAGCGCTTGCACAGGCACTTCTGCGTAACCACTGCCGATGCCCGGCAAATAATCTTTAACTTTTGCCTTTAAAGACAAGACCCCTTGGCTGATTAACTGACCAATAATGAGGTGAATATGCAGCTTTGAGATAGATTGGATGGAATGGGGTTGTGATGTTGAAAAGTCACCCGCAGCTGCTTCTATTAGTATTTTGTCACCGCGAATACAGCATACCGCCGAAAAAGCAGAGTTGCGCATCAGCTTTTTCAAACCGGGGTGGTTTTGAATGGAAGCGTTTGGTTGGGACGCTAAAACTAATACATTTCTTGATCTGATCATCAATGCGCGTCGGAATAGCCTATGGGCATTGTGAAATCCATGACGTCGATGTTTGGCCTGGTTCCAACGTTGCTTGTTATTTTTTCCAACAGTCAGATCTGGGTTAGATATTGTTTTGTGCTGTTTCATAGTTCCACTTTGAAAGATCTGTTTCAGATAAATCTGCTTTCATTTATGTAAACCATAGATGGATTAATCCTGTGAATTACTATCTTTTGATTGCCGACCCTGCTTGCCACTCGGCGCAATCAATCCACAACCTCTTCTTTTCATAATTTAACTTATATCTCGATCTGGATTTTTTAGTAAAATGTTATTTAATCAAGATATTGATATTAATCAGCATAAGTTTATTTGGGTTGCTTCCCCTACGCACCATATCTCCAGCTAAACTTAAACTACTTCACCCTTTTCCAAAGATGTCTTTGCTGGGTTATCTAGAGGGCGCTCGATTGGGCGACTAAAAAGCACATTATTTGAAACTCAAAGAGAATACTGATCGCGTCTCTCGCAGAGTTTCCACATGAATCGATGCAATCTTAGGGGAAACGGCTTTTAACAAACTACGGTAATCACTGGATAAATAAGTCCAGATCCCAGAAGATTCTCAACCATTTGAGAAGTTTGCAAAAGAAACCCTAAAACAGAAAGATCAGCACCAGCATGGCGATAAAGATTGTTTCTGCCACTAGCAGGCCAATGGCTGCACCGCCCACATTAAGTACATCCTTCAATGATGTTTTCAGTCCCACCGCAGCGATGGCGGCAAGCAATGCCCAGCGGCTAATGTTGCCTGCAAGGTCGGAAATAGCAGCCGGTATCCATCCCATGGAATTGACCAAAAGCAACCCAAAAAAGCCAATCACAAAGACCGGAACAAGGGGCTGTCTTTCGACAGATTCTGCCTTGTTTTGAGATGCTTGACGTAGAACAAAAGTTGCGATGATGATCACGGGGGCTAGCATGGCGACACGGACCAATTTTACAATTGCTGCCACTTCACCTGTTTCTTGTCCTACAGAAAAGCCGGCGCCAACCACTTGTGCTACGTCATGTATGGTTGCGCCCAAGAAAATACCGGTTTCGAAATTAGAAAACCCAAGTTTCGCGGCTAAAACAGGATATAGGATCATTGCAATAGTCGACAGGATGGTCACCCCGACCACGGTGAAGACCAAACGCTCATCTGTCCGTTCATCTTTGGGCAGAATGGCTGAAATCGCCATAGCGGCAGAGGCCCCGCATATCGCAACGGAACCAGCGGAAAGGAATGCAAACTTTTGACGAAAACCAAAGAACCGGGCGCATAGCAAGCCAAATAAAATTGTTGTCACAACCACGACCACAATCATTATTAGGACATCCAGGCCCAACGAAAGGGCTAGATCGGCACTAATGCGCAGCCCCAAAAGGGCGACCCCAAAACGCAAAACGGATCGAGAGGCAAAGGCTATACCAGGCTTTGGGCGATCCTGCTCTGAAACAAATTGCAGCGCAATTCCGAACAAAAGTGCTAGCAACATTGCGGGTGCACCGTAGTGGTCTGAAACAAACTGCGCAGCTAGGACGATTACTGAGACAATCAGCAACCCGGGGGTCAAGGATTTGATGCTATCCAAAGTCATTCGGCATCACGCGCCATACGCGCATCGCGGAAGCTTTTAACAAAAAAAGCAAGCGCCAAAGCCGCGGTAAACTCCATAATGATAAATCTTGCGACCCGGGCAAAATCATCCGCGTTAAGAATGGATGGGAGCCATAATAAAAGTGTAACAAACGCAATCGCTGTCAAAGTGACGGCGATATGGGCTATGATCTTATTCTCTCTCTTAACCCCTTGGTAACATGACAAAAGGCCAATCCCAATTGCAGCCAGTATAAACCCTGAAAGGGAATTAAAATCTGATTCCAAGTATCCCCAAACCGAACAAAGGATAAGTGCAATTGCATTCAAAAGGCTTGCCGTATGTGCTTTCATTTTTCTATCTACACCTTGATGTTTGTGATTTCATTTAGAGTTTAGGGTGACATGTTTGCCAAACCCAAAGGCAGCTATCCCGAACATCACCCCAAAAACTACACTTAAAAGTGAGTGGTCTAACATCCAATCAAACCAAAGGTCCCGTCCTGAAAATTCAAAGGGTCGAAAATTGCTTACACGATCGAGCCATAAGTGCAAAATTCCAAATAGAAATAACGCGATACAACTTAAAACCCTACAAAACTGTTTCATTTACCCTGCAGCCTCTGCCCGTTTTACCTGCTGATGTTCGTCTTCGACCAACCCGATTTTCCAATAGCCCGAGATATAAGCATTCCCCTTTGGCAGGCCGCGGTTATTTACTATTTCTTCCTTCAGTGCTTTGATCATGCTGCTTTCACCAGCGATGCAAGTTTGCACTTGGCCTTTGAGATTAGGTAAGGCGCGGATGAGTTCGATGCTTTGGATCATTGGCTCATGCGGGTCAGGGTGGATCAGCCAGTGGATATTTATGCCTTCGGGGGCTGCTATATCTTGTTTATCATCTGGAGATATGATTTCAAAATAAGCTACGCCTTTGGCATCTCGTGGCATAGCTTCTAGCGTTGCGGTTGCAACTGGTAGGGCTGACATGTCTGCGGCTACTATATAGATATCCGCGAAATAGCTTTTCAACTTAACTGGTCCTGGTCCGGCAAAACCGGCAAAATCCCCTGCATCACATCTGCGCGCCCATGCCGATGCAGGCCCTGCATCGCCGTGATCTACAAAATCAATGTCCATTTCGCCCCTGTCCACACGAAGATGGCGAATGGTGTATGTTCTAACAGCAGGGCGGGGGCCGTTTTCCAATTGCTCTATAAAATCCGTGGCGCTCTGATCGTAATCGGGCAAAAATAATTTGAAATGCGCGCCCTCAATCCCCGCCCTAAGGTTTTGATCCAATCGGCTGTGCAGGTGACGCGGATCATATTTGGCGTTATCCAAGATTTCTCCGACACTGTCATTATGCGCGGGATGGGTTTGAGACTTGCCATATTTTGAAGTTTTCCTGCAAGAGTGTGGCACTGTTATTAGATCGTGACGAGGTTACTGTTTGTAGTTTTCTGGGGTAATAAATGTTGAATTTCTGCAGTGCCCCCGAACTGTAAGATAGACACAGAAATGGAATCCAACTTCGGCTCCGATAATGTCTGAGACGCTCTTGGGATTTGGTAGTGCAGGTCGACCTCCTCGGAACTCAATAATGCGCTGAAAGGCTTGCAAAGGGTTTTTGAGCCGGTGGCGCAAATTTGGTCAAATCAATGCCCTCGACAGCAGTTGTGTACTCTTCGAGAGAGGGTGTTCTACCGAGAATGGCAGAAAGGACCACAACTGGAGTGGAGGCGAGCAATGACTCCCCCTTCTTATCCGGTGCATCGGCCACAACGCGCCCTTGGAACAAACGGGTAGAAGTTGCCAAAACTGTGTCGCCCTTTACTGCTTTTTCCTGGTTGCCCATGCAAAGGCTGCAACCCGGCCGTTCAAGGTAGAGAATATTCTCATACTCCGTCCGTGCAGTCACTTTCGGTGCTGAATCGTCGAATTCAAAGCCTGAATATTTCTGAAGCACTTCCCAGTCGCCCTCTGCCTTCAACTCATCAATGATGTTGTAGGTCGGGGCGGCGACGACGAGGGGTGCATTAAACTTAACTTTTCCATATTTCTTTTCCAGGTTTCGCAACATCTGCGCAACGATTTTTACATCACCTTTGTGCACCATGCAGGACCCCACAAACCCCAAATCGACTTTCTTTTCAGCTTTGTAGAAAGAGATCGGACGGATTGTGTCATGGACATAGCGTTTAGAAACATCGGCATTATGCACATCCGGGTCCGCGATCATTGGTTCGTTGATTGCATCCAGATCGACCAAAACTTCTGCAAAATAATTGGCGTTGGCATCGGGTGCGAGAGCAGGTTTTTCACCGGAACTGATTTCCGCAATACGGTTGTCAGCAATATCAATCAGTCCCTTGAGCATGGCCACTTCATTATCCATGCCTTTCTCAATCATAATTTGAATTCGGGATTTTGCGATCTCTAAAGATTGCATAAGCGTTTCATCCTCAGAAATGCAGATGGACGCTTTAGCCTTCATTTCTGCTGTCCAGTCCGTAAAGGTGAAAGCTTGGTCGGCCAACAGCGTGCCGATGTGCACTTCGATGATACGGCCTTGAAATACGTTGTCACCAAATTGCTGAAGCATCTGCGCTTGGGTCGCATGCACCACATCACGGAAATCCATGTGATCGGCCATTTTACCTTTAAAGCTCACTTTGACTGATTCAGGGATCGGCATGGTTGCCTCGCCAGTTGCCAACGCCAAGGCCACTGTGCCGGAGTCTGCACCGAAGGCCACGCCTTTGGACATACGCGTGTGGCTGTCTCCTCCAATGATGATCGCCCAGTCATCCACAGTGATGTCATTTAGGACCTTATGAATAACATCTGTCATCGAATGATAAACGCCTTTGGGGTCACGCGCAGTTATCAGGCCAAACTCGTTCATGAACTTCATCAGGCGTGGTGTGTTGGCTTGCGCCTTGAGATCCCAAACCGAAGCTGTGTGACAGCCCGATTGATAGGCCCCGTCCACCGAAGGAGATATCACAGTCGCTGCCATCGCCTCCAATTCTTGTGATGTCATCAAGCCTGTGGTGTCTTGCGAACCGACGATGTTCACTTTGACCCGTACATCCGACCCGGCATGCAAAACTTTGCCGGGCGTTGTGCCGCGGGCGTTGGCGTTGAAGATTTTTTCTACTGCTGTGAGGCCTTGGCCTTTGATGGAGATTTCTTTTGATGGTGCGAAGACAGACTTCAATTCAATCCCTAGTGCTTCGGCTGCAAAGGTCTGCAGCTTCTTCCCAAACACAATGGCATAAGATCCACCCGCCTTCATAAACTCCATCTTTTGCGGAGTGAAGGAAGATGCCATATCTACCAGTTCCTCATCCCCGTCTTCGCAGAAGAGCTTTTTCTTCTTGGTGTTAATCGTCAGCACTGTTCCAGTTTCCACAGAATAGCGTTGCTCTAAAATGGGGTTTCCGTCATTGTTCAGGATCGGGTTGGCGTCCTCGTCCAGCTTTTTAACCCAGTTTTTCAGGTCGACACCAATGCCGCCGGTTACGCCGACAGTGGTCAAAAAGATAGGCGATATACCGTTGGTGCCCGCCACAACAGGGGCAAAATTCACAAAAGGCACGTAGGGGCTTGCGTGCTTTCCAGTCCAAAGTGCGACGTTATTTACCCCAGACATCCGAGATGACCCAACGCCCATAGTGCCTTTTTCAGCAATCAACATTACCCGCTTGTCCGGGTGCTGAAGCTTTAGTGCTTCAATCTCGTTTTGTGCTGCCTCAGAGATAAAGCACTTCCCGTGTAATTCCCTGTCCGCGCGAGAGTGCGCCTGATTGCCAGGAGAAAGTAGGTCTGTGGAAATATCGCCTTCAGCAGCGATGTAAGTGACCACTTTGATTTCTTCATCCACATCCGGTAGCTTGGTGAAGAACTCTGCCTGAGAGTAGCTTTCAAGCAGATCTTTTGCGATAGGGTTTCCAGCCTTGTAAGCTTCGGCGATACAATTCGTGTCTGCCTCGTAAAGGAATACTTGGGTCTTTAGAACCTCCGCAGCGTTTTTTGCAATATCCGACTCGTCGCCCAATGCGATATCCAAAAGGACTTTCACAGAAGGGCCGCCCTTCATATGAGATAACAATTCAAATGCAAATACAGGGGTGATTTCGGGGACATCTGCTTGCCCTATAATGATCTCTTTTAAAAACTTGGCCTTCACGCCAGCAGAGGCAGTGGTGCCTGGCAGCGTGTTATAAATGAAAAAGTTCAAAGACGACGCACGGTGTTCGTGGTCTTTGTCTTTTATTTGGGCAATCAATTCTGCCGTCAACAGGCCATCGTCAATTGGTTTTGGGCTCAGCCCAAGCTCCTTGCGGGTTTCAATTTCTTCTAGGTAAGCTATGTAAAGGCTCATGGCAGTCCCGATCATTTGTGGTGTTTACAGGGCCTAGCGGAAAGTAAATTTGCCGAAAAGGCCTTTTGTATGCGGTAGTATACAAACTAATGCGCAAAGGCAAGCCCTTCAAGGTTAGACGGGGCTTAGAGCAAACAGCCAATTTGACTCATTCAATTTAGATATCAAAGAATCGTGCCCAGTGCGGGGTATCTCACGCGCGGTTCGGATATTTGGCAAAAGCAAATGGCCTTGGGTGCGCTGGACGCAGAAGCAGCTTTCAAGTTGCATCGCGACCTCTGTTAGAACGTCTTCTTCGTTGGGCCTGAGCAAATCACCAACACCGACTGAGCTGTTTCTGAAAGTTAAATAACTTTCCAGGGCATCGTCAAGTTGTTGAGCTTGGTTTGAGTTTTTCCGAACAGATAAATTTATCCGAATGCAATTTCATACGTGATATCATGCCAGACGGCAAAAGCATCTGCTCTGGCGCGGCGATAGGAAATGGCGGAAATCTTATGGCGGCTGGGTCGAAAAAGGACGTTGACTTGGTCGTGGGAAGATAGAAATTGTTGCGCATGGCGTGCAGATTTAAACCGTCCCATGACCCGTTCTCGCCTTCGCGTAGGTTTATGCGAAACTTCGGCCGCATTATTCAAACCCTTGTGACTGCGATGTTCCAGACCCGGCGCTAGGTCGCGTTTTGCAGCACCATATGAGCGCAGTTTATCCGTGATCATCACTCTCGGCACGCCGTATTGCCTCATCAGTTTACGCATGAAACGCATTGCAGCTTTCGTATTTCGACGACTTTGCACTAGAATCTCCAGCGAATTTCCGTGCTGATCCACCGCACGCCAAAGCCAATGCTTTTTGCCACGAATTGAAATTACGACCTCGTCCAAATGCCATTTGTCACCAACGTTAGGCCGATCTCGGCGAATGGATTTGGCATACTGACGTCCGAACTTTATCACCAAGAACCGGATGGTTTCATGGCTTACAATGATCCCGCGTTCCGACAACAAATCTTCAACATCTCGTAAGCTCAGGCTGAAACGAAAGTATAGCCAGACCGCGTATTCAATGATTTCTGGCGGGAAGCGGTGGCCTTTAAAGCCGGGGGAGTTCTTGCGTTTGGTCATGTTAGATGTTTAGAAATGGGATGATTGACCGTCAACTTGACGATGCCCTTTCAGTGGTGAGAACTTACCTAAATAAAAAGGGCTGAATGAAGAATGACAGGTTTTGGAGAATGGCAATCTGTAAACGATATAATTTCGACGGCCCACTGGATTGCTCTATTGAGTGACAGTCATAAACGACCCAAATTTTTGACAATAATATCGAAAATTCTTGCACCAACCCCTTTTCCTAAGGGGAGTTGTGTTTGATGAAATGTAGGGTTGCAAAACCTGACAAAAATAGTAAGTAATCAAGAAATGTAAAAATGCTTTTATCTTATGGCGAGGGCCATACTTAAACCCACCCTTCTTTTGTAATCCTACATTCACAGGAATAAACACATGAAATCTGTACGTCTAATTGCTAAGGCGATGGTACTTCCCTTCGCCATTTCAGCCACTTCAGCCCTTGCTGTCGATAAGTCAGCGGTTTTGGATACATATGCCAATATCGCAGCCGCCAAATATCAAGATAGTCTGATTGCAGCTCAGTCTCTGCAAGCTTCAGTAAATGCTCTTTTGGTTGATCCATCAGCCGAGGCATTGCAGGCCGCGAAAGAGGCCTGGTTGAAATCCAGAATTCCTTATCAGCAAACCGAAGTATATCGCTTTGGAAATGCAATTGTTGATGATTGGGAGGGCAAGGTAAACGCATGGCCTTTGGATGAAGGCTTGATTGACTATGTAGATACCTCTTATGGAGGCCCGTCTGACGAGAATGAATATGCCGCCCTAAATGTTGTTGCGAGCCCTAAATTCACTCTTTCAGGTTCTGAAATTGATGCATCTTCGATCACACCAACGCTGTTGGCAGAAACTCTGCACGAAGCGGACGGCGTCGAATCCAACGTGGCTACGGGCTATCACGCCGTAGAGTTTCTATTATGGGGACAAGATTTGAATGGTCACGGCAATGGTGCAGGTGCGCGCCCTTGGACGGATTTTGCCGCTGGAAATGCCTGCACAAACGACAATTGTGATCGTCGTGGGGAATATCTGAAAGCAGCTACTGATCTTTTGGTCTCTGATCTAGAATGGATGGCTGCACAATGGACAGAAGGCGGGGCTGGTCGTGCTGACCTAATGGCAGATCAGGACGCAGGCCTTTCTGCCATTCTCACCGGTATGGGATCGCTTTCTTATGGCGAACAGGCTGGCGAACGTATGCGCCTTGGTCTTATGCTAAACGATCCTGAAGAAGAGCATGATTGTTTCTCGGATAATACTCATAACAGCCACTACTTTGATGGTTTGGGCGTTCAGAACGTCTACCTTGGTTCTTATGTGCGCATTGATGGAACCGTAGTTAGTGGTCCTTCCTTGGCGGATATGGTTGCCGCGGAAGACGCCTCACTCGACGCCGAGATGCGCGGCAAACTTTCAGCAACAATGATGGCGCTTGGCCTGATCAAAACCACAGCGGAAGCTGGCTTTAGTTACGATCAAATGCTAGAGCGTGGCAACGCAGCGGGCGAAACTTTGGTAATGGGTGGCGTTAATGGGCTGGTTGATCAAACCCGTTCCATTGAACGCATTGTTGCAGCACTTGACTTGGATGAAATTGAGTTTGAAGGTTCTGATAGTCTTGATGATCCAGAAGCTGTATTTCAATAGCGCCTTGTGAAGTCACACTTAAATGCACTTTTGATCACTATAAGCGCAGTGATCACATTTTTAGGGTCAGCCTTGACGGCTGACCCTTTTGACGATCCACATCTAAATATAATTCCGCGTACCAAAGATGAAGTGAGCCGAATTTTAAAGGTGACCGAACCGCCTACAGACTTTTCCAAACCCTCCCAGTTTGAGGCGTCATCTGCCGGCGCTGCAACGGTTCGAGTGCGACGCAATGCAGATGCGTTTTCACAATCTTCACGCAACCTTCGTTTTGAAGATCAGCTTACTTTTAAAGTGGGTAATGGATTATTTCGAAAGCTCTGGGTGTCATCACCTGCGTCAACTCTTGTATCTGACGGACTGGGTCCCTTGTTTAATGCGCGGTCCTGCCAGCGGTGTCATATAAAAGATGGCCGTGGTCATCCGCCAGAACTTAATGAGCAAAATGTAACTTCCATGTTGTTAAGGGTTTCAATACCCGACAACAATGCAGACATGAGCATGGAAATAGAAGGGTATCTGGCTAGCCTTCCTGAACCCACCTATGGTTTGCAATTGCAGGATTTTTCTATTCAGGGACATCCGGCTGAATATAAACTTGCTGTGCAATATGAAGAAGAAGTCATCGCGCTTTCCGAAGGCGAGATGGCCTCTCTGCGGCACCCAACCTATCAGGCTACTAATCTTGGATATGGCCCAATGCACCCAGAGGCCATGTTTAGCCCCCGTGTTGCACCCCAAATGATTGGGCTGGGATTGCTTGAGGCAGTCCCTGCGGCGGACATTATGGCGCTGGCCGATCCCACAGACAGCGACGGAGATGGTATATCGGGTCGCGCAAATATTGTTTGGTCTGTGGAATACGACCAGCCAATGTTGGGGCGATTTGGGTTAAAGGCAGGGTCTCCAAGTGTCCGCGAACAATCTGCGGCGGCCTTTTCAGGAGACATTGGCATTTCATCCACTCTTTTCCCAAAGGGGGCAGGAGAGTGTACCAATGAGCAAGTAGACTGCCAAAATGCACTGCACGGGGATCAAGGCGGACAAGGTACTGAAATTGACGATAAGGGGCTTGATCTTGTAACATTCTATAGTCGTAACCTAGCTGTTCCGGCGCGCCGAGATGTAGGTGATCCTGACGTTCTCCATGGGAAAAAGGTATTTTACACGACGGGTTGCACCGCTTGTCACCAGCCCAAATTTGTCACGCATAGACTGAAAGATCGCCCCGCCCAAAGCTTTCAGCTGATTTGGCCCTATTCCGACATGCTGCTGCATGATCTTGGAGAGGGGCTAGCAGACAATCGCCCCGAGGCCCGCGCAACAGGGCGTGAATGGCGCACGGCGCCACTTTGGGGAATTGGGTTAACCAAACAGGTGAGCGGGCACAGTTATTTTTTGCATGACGGGCGCGCGCGATCTTTGTTAGAAGCTGTTTTATGGCATGGTGGAGAAGCCGAAGATCAACGCAATGCGGTGATTGACATGCCGAAAGCAGACCGTGATGCCCTAATCAGATTTCTGGAAAGCTTATGAAGCAGATCATTTTTGCCCTTGTTTATCTTGCTTCTGCAACCTTGGCCTTTGGGCAAGGTGAGAAAGAGCGTACACAGGCCATTGTAAATGAACATATTCTTCCCCGTTTTGAGATGTTGGCGGATAAGTCAGCAGATCTGGCACAAGTAGCCCAAAGAGATTGCGCAGCTAGATCGGAACCCCTCCGCGATGCCTACGCCAATGCCTTTGATGCCTGGATAGCAGCTTCGCATCTTCGGTTTGGTCCTACAGAAATTGATGATCGTGCATATGCTTTGGCGTTCTGGCCCGATAGTCGCGGGTATACCCCTAAAACTTTAAAAACATTGATACGCACTAAAGACCCCATTGTTCAAAAAGTTGAAGACTATGCTGAAGTTTCAATTTCTGCCCGCGGTTTCTATGCTCTGGAATTTTTGATCTACGATCCAGTTTTGAGCGTCGAAGGAGAAGACCAGTATCGCTGCGATCTTGTTCAAACTATCGCTGAAGATATTAGTTTCCTTGCAGAAAACATCTATATGGACTGGAAAAGTGAATATGCGAGAAGCATGATCATGCCTTCACTTGCGGGCCGATACATATCCGAAGAAGAGGCGGTTCAAGAGCTTTTCAAGGCCTTGTCAACCGGGCTCCAGTTTACGTCCGATATGCGGTTGGGCCGTCCCTTGGGCACATTTGATCGTCCACGGCCTCGGCGGGCAGAGGCGTGGCGCTCGGGTCGATCTCTTCACCACGTTACCATTTCTCTGTCTGCTTTGCGTGATATTGCCCTAAAACTGGCACCCTTGGGTAGCCCGTTAGAACGCCGTGTGGGGCTGGCTTTTGATCGCGCCCTATCGCAACTTGCAAAACTCGATGATCCGGTATTTGCAAGCGTGGCCAAAGTGCAGACCCGAATTAAAGTTGAAATCATCCAGCAATCTGTTGACTCTATTCGTGAAATTGTTCGCGACGAGCTAGGTCCTGAACTGGGTGTGATTGCGGGATTTAACGCGATGGATGGTGACTGATATGAATACCCGGCGGCAGTTTCTGACAGGATTGCTGGCCACAGGGCTAACGCCCCAACCAACTTGGGCAGAAACTGGATCACCCGCCTATCTGTCCTCTGCGGCTCAAACGGACGGCGCTTATATCCTGTGCGGCATTGGAGCAGACCTTAAAGTCCTGTTTCAGATCCCGCTCCCGGCCCGAGGGCATGCGGCTGCAGCGCATCCAAGCAAGCCGGAAGCTGTGGCCTTTGCCCGCCGTCCTGGAACATTTGCCTTGGTTGTTGACTGTTTTACAAAGCAGCTGAAGGCAAAATTAAATTCCCCAAAGGGCAGGCACTTCTATGGTCATGGTGCGTTCAGCCGGAATGGCGATTGGCTATTTACGACCGAGAATGATTATGAAGCAGGCAAGGGCATTGTAGGGGTTTGGGATGTTGGGCAGGGTTATAAAAGGATCGCTGAATTTACCAGCGGTGGCATTGGTCCGCACGACATTAAACGACTGCCTGGAACAGATAGTTTGGTTGTTGCAAATGGGGGTATCGACACACATCCCGATACTGGAAGGACAAAGCTAAACATCCCTGATATGGCGCCCAATCTTACCTATATTGAAAATGGAGTTGTTGTTGAGGTGGCCTCGTTAGGGTTAAATTTGCACAAAAACTCAATACGACATCTGGCCGTCTCTGCTGCGGGCAATGTGGCCTTTGGAATGCAATGGCAAGGCGGTGAAGATCTGCCGCCAGTGGTTGGTTTGCACAGACGTGGCCTGGCGGCAAAAACAATAGATGTCCCGCCTACAATCCTGCGGCAAATGCGCGGTTATGTTGGCAGTATTGCTTTCACTGGCGATGAGCGCAGTATCGTTGTGACCTCGCCAAGAGGAGGGGTCGTGCAAACATACGATGCCGCAGGGCAGGGTTTGACATCTAGTATAAATCTTATCGACGCATGTGGTGTTGCAGCTTACGAGCAGGGTGTAGTCATTTCATCCGGAGCAGGTGTTTTGGAGAAACTAACTGGCATATCGCGGTCAAGTCCCCGAACAATTAATTTGCATTGGGACAATCACTTAATACGGCTTTGAAATGACCGTCAGATAATCGTCAAACGCTGTCTCAGAATGAGCTTTCAGGATCATTGAACTGCAATTTTTCGAAGAAAGCCGTTATTTTTTTCAGTAATGCATACCTAAGTTCATCAAAATACAAGGCAGGTAGATTAGTCATGCGCCTAAACGAGTGTCACAGCGCATGCAAAACCATCTTTTATCGCGCGACTGGAAAAGTCAGGCTTCTCATAATTTACATTTTCCACACAGATAATTTTCTTAAATAATTTACCCAAATATATTCAATTTCCGGCGTGAAGTTTCCATAATTTTTTCAAAATCTAACTTTGGATCAACCTGCTTTCGTTCTAGAAAGAACATTTCTATTTTTCCTTTGCCTTTCGCCTGGATCGCGCCCCTTTCCTCAGATTCAAAATGCGAAGGAATAGCTTTGACAAGATCTCTCGAAGCATTAATTTGCATTGGAAGAGAAGAGGTTTCTAAGCGGCTGCAAACATTTACAGAGTCTCCAAAGACATCATAGACAAATTTTGTTTTCCCAACCACACCCCCAACAACAGAGCCGTAGTGAATGCCAATTCTAACTTCCCATTTGGCCGGAGCGCTTTGATTGCGAAACCGCATAAAGTCCCGCATGCCACAAGCTATTTCTGCTATACTTCCCGCGGTATCTGAGCAAGGGTAGTTGGCACCGGTAATGGCGAAATAGGCATCTCCACTGGTTTTTATCCTTTCGCCCGAATGCAGCCTTACAATTTCATCGAAAGCGGTAAAAACCTCATTGAGTTCTTTAAATAGGACTTGAGTTTCAAATGTGCTTGATATTTTTGTAAAGCCGACCAAATCTGCGAACAGAAGACCCACTTGAGAGAATTTTTTTGGAACTACATTTCCCGACTTTGAAATTTCATCAATTGTGGCTTTTGGAAATGTATTCAGCATTATTCGCTCAAGTTTTTCTTTTTCCACCTCTAGTCGCTCGTTATTGAGAGCTAGTTCATTTGATCTTTCAAAAAGCACCTTGTCTTTTTCTTCTAGATCACTGGCCATTTCGTTAAATTTTGTGGCAATTGAGGTTATTTCCGGCGTTGCCCCAAGATCCTTGATCCGGTGATTGGCAGCTCCGCGTTGAAGGGCATTTAGAGCCTCAATTATGATTGATATCGGGCGAATAACCAAAAATTGTTGTGCCGCTAAAGTCGTAATCGATAATATGGTAAGTAAAAATGCTATGCCAAGCGCAATGGCAGCTATCATGTCTGCGATCTCTTGATTAATGAAGTCATCAGTAAAGTAAATTACCACTTCGCCTAAAACTCTTACCCCGCGGCGAATGGGCTGTTTATGTAAAAACAGCTCTGGATTTTCCTCTACACATTCTGCATTTGGCCAATATTCGGTAATTTTTTTCTTTTTGAGATAAAGAGTAACGCAGGTCACTTCAGGCGTGCCGGCAAATGCGGATAAAATAGGCTTGATAGCTGCTATATCACCTTTGGTAGCACTGGGGATCATGGCCCTTGATAAACGCACACTGGCAGTTGCGATTTTCACCGCTAGCCTGTCTCGCTCATAGGAATAGCTGGTTTTACTATAAAACAGGCTGCCTAAAAAGACTAAAATACCACCAATAACAAAGAGTATCAGAAAAGTTTGCACGGGGAGTTTTAAACGTATCATAAACTTAAAACTTCATTTCACAAATGCGGTCTATCTGTCTGTCTTCCAGATAAGAAGCTTGTTCTGTAGCGGACATTTTCGCTAAAAAAACATCGCGTTTTTGCAGGAGATTTAGAATTTCATCTTTGAATTCACGTAAAATGGCACCAAGCCATATATCAAGTATCCTTGAGGGTGAATTGTCAGTTGTCTCGAATTCACTGAGCGCTGTTTCTAGTAAGTTTGCATCGCGCATATGCTCATTCGTTGCCCATGCATTTGGAACAAAAAGACCACTTAAATCTCCATCACTGTCCAACTCGATTGCGATGAGATGGGTTGGTTTCATAGAGGCGGGATCATTAAAATGTTGTGGACCTGCATAAAGATGGAAGTGCCCTTTTGTAATTGCCTGTTGGTCGCTGCGAGAATGAAAATGAAAAAACCAGCGATAGCCACGGTCTGAACTTCCTGCGTCTTTCCCTTTTGGTATCCGCAGGTCCGCAGTTTCCGGCAATAAAGAATAAAGCGAGGTTTCGGTCTGCATCATATAGCCTGAGCAGTCTTCCAAGAAGTTTTGAACTCCGCCAAACTTTGCGAAAATGGCTTTAAATGAGCAACTCTCGTACTCGGCCAAACGCTTTTCGAAAACATGCATCATAGGAATTTCCTAACTGCACTTAACGAATTTCTATCCGAGTAGAAGATAGCCGATCACCTTCGATATAGATGTTAATTGCTTGCGCAACACGAACTTGCACAGCAGCTACTTGCGCAACATGAACTTGCACAGCAGCTACTTGCGCAACATGAGCTTGCACAGCAGCTACTTGCGCAACACGAACCTGCACAGCAGCTACTCGCGCAACATGAACTTGCACAGCATCCCTCTTTAGCAAACATAACCTTTGCGTGCTCCATGTGGGATTCCCGCAAAATTCCATCTCGCTTGTGAACAACGCTCTGAAATACGGTCCAGTATCCGTCAGCCGAAGCGACCATATAGTCAACATCGACCAGGTTGCCTTGTGTATCTTCGAAGTCAGCACAAGAGACATAGAAAGTATCTGCGACCAAAGACATATTGGTATGCAAGGTTTTAAATTTTACGCTTACATAATCACCTTTAACAGGATCAAATATAAGATGCCTTCCATTGATTGCAGTGACATCAATATATTCAAGCATTGCTGCTTGTACAGCTTCGCGTGTTTCACCATCACCACTTTGAGCGGCGCTCGCCGGGCCAACGCCAGATTTTGCAATATGAAATAAAATTGGAACTGCGGCTAGTTTAGCGACCTGTCGTCTAGAAAACTTCATTATGACCTCATCAAATTGCAAACCATTAATAACCACTAAAAACACTAATTGAATAGAGCCACTTTGCTATAGATGCTTTTGGATGTTAAGCGGCGCAAGGGTCCATAAAAACAATTCTTTTGGTGAATTTTTGTGTAAAAGGGGCCGAAATGTCTTTCGAAAGGTATGCTGTATTGCCAGAGATCAAACACTTTGGCCACGCTTTTCAAAGTACTCAAAAAGACTCTGATTTGGATTTTTTTAGTTAAAATGCGATCTTAAAAAATGTCTTTCTTTAATGCATTTTAGAGGGTTTCATATAATGGCGTTCATTCTTTGATGACAAGGATGCGCCTTGCAAATTTGAATCCTCAACCTGATACAAAGATTTCAGTTAACGTTTCGTATGCTAATTTCCATACTCTTAGAGCAAAGAAATTCAATCGAGTTTTTAGCCTTTATTGTCCAAGCTATACTCGGTGGAGTTCCCGTCTAAGTCTTCTTCAATTCATATTCGTTCCGCCGCCCCTTTAACGTCATCATATTGACCAGTTCTCACCTTCCATAAAAACCCCAACAAACCGATGGGGCCCAGGATCAAAGAAACGGGCGTCAAGATGACCAGAATATTCATATTGGAAACGATCAATGATCTTTCGGCCTTTAAGCCTATCAGACGCTGAATAGAAGCTGTTGCTTATAAGGGTCAATCAAACCCAAAGCCGCGCGTGCCAAATATGCATTTAGCAGCGCGGCTCTGTATCAGTTTAGCTAGATACCACCTCAGTTGAGGCAATTTTTAAACTGTGTAAGGAACCGCGGTCCTCTTGGTCGCGGTTCCTCAGAAAAAGCAGACCAGACATCTACAGGCAATCTGAAAGCGCTTTCGCAAGATTGTGAAGCGTCTGGAAGTACAGCGTTTCACCCAATTCTAGGCCCACACCCAATGGGTCTAGAATGCCCATTTTTACATCAGATCCACTAGCAACTGCGGCAACGATGTTTGGATTGAATTGTGGTTCTGACAAAATACATGAAATATTTTGTTCGTTTATCCGGTTCTGGATTTTTGCAATCCGCGCTGGGCTTGGGTCTCTGGCATCTGAAAGCGATATGGCTCCTGCGGCATAAAAATCAAAAGCCTTTTCAAAATACTGATACGCATCATGAAAAACAATGAAGTTGCGTCCTTCAAATGGGGCAAGTATCCCATTAATTTTGGTTGATAACTCACGTAGTTCCTTCTGACCAGCGGCAGCATTTAAGTAATATTGACTTGCATTATCTGGATCCACTTTGGACAGCGTTTGTGCAATAGCGTTCAACCATACCGCAGCGTTGTCTGGCGATAGCCAAGCATGAGGATCGTCTCCATCGTGATTATGTCCTTCGTGGTCGTCATGCGCCTCGTGATCATCATGTCCGTCGTGATCGTCATGTCCTTCGTGGTCATCATGTCCTTCGTGGTCGTCATGCGCCTCGTGGTCGTCATGCCCATCGTGATCATCATGTTCAGCGTGATCATCATGTCCTTCGTGGTCATCATGTCCATCGTGGTCGTCATGTCCGTCGTGGTCGTCATGCGCCTCGTGATCATCATGTCCTTCGTGATCATCATGTCCTTCGTGATCATCATGCTCTTCAAACAAAACCCCTTGTCGGAAGGGTAATTTTAGGGTGCCTTCTACTTCAAAAAGTTCGGTTACAACGGCATCTTCTGCCAATGTCTCTATTGCGTTTTTCATCCATGGTGTGAGGCTGGCACTTACCCAAAAGACCACGTCAGCGTTTTGCAAAGACGCTGCTTCTGAAGGGCGAAGGTTGTACTCATGTGGGCTTGCTCCAGCGGGGATAATGAGATTTGGAGTTCCAACACCTTCCATCACACGGGCCACTAATGAGTGTACTGGCGCGATATCAACGGCCACTTGTGGCGCTTCGGCGATACTCATCCCAGCTGAGAGGGACATAATTGAACAAAGGGCAAAGGTTTTACTAGACATTTTCGATCCCATGTGATTTTATAACATTACATTTTATAGGCGGGAGTATTTCATTTGGCAAGACCTAATGATGCGGAAAAAGAAAAATCATCTCATCCGGTTGGTTTCGAAGCACATGATCACGCAACATGCGTGCATACCGCGCTGCAGGTTGCAGACGCGCACTGCGCTGCTAAGGGGCTGCGCTTTACATCTGTTCGACGTAAGGCGCTAGAAATTTTGTTGCAAGAGCACCGAGCGCTTGGCGCTTATGATTTACTTGAAATTCTCCGTGAGGCAGGCTTTGGCTCGCAACCGCCTGTGGCATATAGGGCCATTGATTTTTTGGTTGGGAACGGGTTTGCTCATAAGGTGGAAAAACTGAATGCATTTGTCGCATGTAGTAAGCCGGGCGAATCCCATTCACCGGCATTTATGATATGCCGAACCTGTGATTTGGTGGTTGAGGCAATTTCTGGTCCGGCGCGGAGTATGATTGGTAAAGCAGCAAATAAAGTAGGATTTAAGATTGAGAAAAGTGTCATTGAGGTTGAGGGCATCTGCTGCTCCTGTGCAGAGCAAGCAAACGCGTGAGCCTTATTGAATTAAAAAACCTAAGTGTTGCATATGGCTCTAATGTAGTCTTGCGTAATGTTTCTCTGGCAATAAGTCAGGGGGAAATTCTAACGATTGTGGGGCCCAACGGATCGGGCAAAACCACACTTTTTCGTGCATTGATTGGATCAGTAAATCCTGCGTCTGGCAGGATTACCCGCAAAAGTGATTTGAATATTGGATATGTTCCTCAAAGGCTTCACATCGGAACGACCTTGCCAATTACAGTAGAGCGGTTCTTGCGTATTCAAAGAAACAGCTCTTGGCAATCTTGCGTGCAAGCTTTGGAGAAAGCTGGAATTCGAGAGCTTGCACAAAAGCAGGTGTCTGACTTATCCGGAGGACAGTTTCAACGAGTGATGCTGGCGAGCGCTTTGTTAACTCAGCCGAACCTTTTGCTGCTGGATGAGGCCACGCAAGGGCTTGACCAACCCGGTTCGGCAGATTTTTATCGTCAGATAGAAAAGGTTCGCAAAGAAACCAATTGCGCAGTTGTTATGATCAGTCACGAATTACATGTTGTGATGAGTGCGTCAGATCGGGTTATCTGCCTTAATGGGCATATTTGCTGCCAAGGCACCCCTGAAATCGTTACCTCAGACCCTGAGTATCGGGCGCTTTTCGGAACCGGAACAGGTGGTCAACTTGCGCTGTACCGGCATCATCATGACCATGTGCATGATGAGAACTGCGACCACGATCACTCAAAAATATCGGAACAATAATGAGCTTGCTTGATGATTTTATGGTACGAGCCATATTGGCCGGCATCGGCGTGGCCATTGCCGCAGCCCCCTTGGGCAGTTTTGTTGTTTGGCGGCGCATGGTCTATTTTGGTGACGCAACGGCCCATGCTTCCATTCTTGGCGTGGCCCTGTCCCTTGCGCTTGAACTTTCGGTATTTTTGGGTGTCGTAATGGTGGCTTTAGCCATGGCGATAGCTGTCACGCTGCTGTCTCGGCGAGAATACGCAATGGAAATATTATTGGGGGTCCTTTCCTACAGCGCTTTAGCCTTTGGGTTAGTGGCGGTTTCCTTTATTTCGGGGGTAAGGATCGATCTGATGGCATATTTATTCGGCGATATTCTGGCAGTGTCGCAGGCGGATCTTGCGGTTATATGGCTCGGCGCTCTGGCGGTTGTTGGACTTATCGCTTACCGCTGGAAAGCATTGCTAATTTCTACGCTCAGTGAAGAGTTGGCCCATGCTAATAAGATTGATCCCAAACGCGAACAACTGATCTTAACGCTCACGCTTGCAATCACAGTGGCGTTGGCCATCAAGGTTGTCGGCGCATTGTTGATTGCGGCAATGTTGATCATTCCTGCCGCCGCGGCTCGCCCGATTTCGCGGACACCGGAAATGATGGCTGTACTGGCAGCCCTGATTGGCGCTAGCTCAGCGCTTATCGGGCTGTGCTTGGCCTATGTGATAGACACGCCTGCCGGTCCGTCTATTGTATGTGTCGCGGCATTCAGTTTTGCAGCAACGAACCTTGTCAGCCTAGCTTCTAAAAGATGATAACGGATTTTTGACCTTTATTGCCATGTAGGGTTTTGCGGGGATACGTAGCCCATTCAAGTTAGAGCAGAGATACCACAACGGCCCTAGACAACGCAGGTTAATAGAAGCAATATTTCATTGCTTTGGTCTGTCAGGAAAAGCCTTTTATGGTTAATACTTCCTCTCAATTGAGGGTTATCGTTCTGTCAAAAGGGGAAATCACATGAACCGCATGTTGAATGCTATGGCTTTATGGTTTGCCAGGGTGCCTAATGTCTGTCGGCCCTACCGTTACTATATTTTGGCCCTTGCATTTATTGGCAGCGTTGGCTTGGGACTGGGCATTCGACATCTAGAAGTGGATCAAAGTATCGATGCGTGGTTATCCGACGATAATATCGCGGTGCAAGCTTTGGATGATTTTCGGGCCCAGTTTGGATCTGATGATGGATTATTTTTAGTTTATCGTGCCAAAGATGGCGATGTGTTTTCACCTAAATCACTATCTTTGCTCCGTGACTTAACAGACCAAATAGACAACTGGGATAGATTAGAGCCCGCAGCATTAGGCGTGCAAGACGCCGTTTGGAAAGACCTTGATCACATTTTGCGCGTTCAAACTTTGGCCAATTTACGTTATCAAGAAAACACACCCGAAGCGATGGTTTCGCGAAGGCTGCTTCCCAAAGATAGTGAGGTCAGCAAAGAGATTGCCGAGGCAACCCGTGCCCGCGCTTTGGATCAAGATAATATTGCCCTGCAGATGTTTTCTGAAAATCAAGAATTTGGCGCTTTGGTGATCACCACAGATTTCGGGGCTGAGCCAGTGCTTGACGCAGCGCAAGGCGACCTTGATTTAGAGGCCGAGGATGAATTTGAACTGGCTTTTGATGATTTTGCGCTGGAAGTGGACGAAACGGCTATTGTCCAAGACGTAGAATTTATTGAAGTGCAACCGCAAACATATCTGGCCTTTATCACTGCGCTGAAGGCAATTTACAATCAAGACCAATTTGCTGATCAATTCGAATTTTACCCGATTGGGATGGCGGGTATGATGGAAAGCTCTATGGACATTATGATCCAGTCCGGCCTTTTGCTCGGGATTGGCGTTGTTCTACTTGTGGTTCTTTTATGGACATTATTCCAAACTGCGGCCGCAGTGATTTGGCCCGTTTTATGTATTGTTGCAAGCATGGTTTGGGTGGTCGGTGGTATGACCTGGCTGGGCATACCGACCTCACAACTGTTGGCCTTGTCGGCAATGCTTGTTCTGGCTGTCGGGGTGGCTGATTGCGTACATGTCATGAGCGAGTACCTTTATTACAGGCGCGAAGAATTGAACCATGAAGAGGCCCTGAGCAAGTCTTATGAGAAAACTGGCGTTCCTATTTTGCTAACCACTTTAACCACCATGGCAGGAATGGGCGCGATCGCCTTTGGCGGACTTGGCCAATTTGTTGTGTTTGGAATAACCTCCGCAGCAGGGGTGTTCGCTGCCTTTGTTTTCACCCTTTTTGTGCTGCCATCTCTTTTAGAGCTTTGGCATCCAAACCCAGGAAAGGAAACTACTGCACCCACCTCATTGGTGGGGAAAATCTGGCACATTGCGACCTTACCCTTTCGATTGCTTTTTATTGTGTTCAGAAAAATTGGCTTGAGTTGGTTGTTTACGGCGGCTTGGCTGCCCCCACTCTTGGCCCGTATTCCCAAATTTTCCTTTCAGTTTAGAGGGCTGATCATCATCGTATTCACCCTTATTTTTGGGATATGCCTTTATGGTGCCAGCAAAGTAAAAATTGACTCTAACCTTGTCGATCTCTTTCGGGAAGGGACACCCTTGCGGATTACCTATGAGATTGTCGACACCCATATGGCAGGCACCTCATCTATGGAAATCATGATGGATTTCTATGAAGAAGATGCCCTGAGTGACCCGACAGTTTTGCAAGCGATTGATCGTCTGCAAGAAGTGATTGAAAGCAAATATAGCCACCTTGTGACCCGTACCAATTCGATCGCTGATTTGGTAAAATCAATGCATAAAACCATGCAAGATGGAGACCAGAATTTCTATACAATACCAGATGACCAACAGGCGGTTTCCCAGCTTCTGTATCTGTTTAACAGCAGTGCGCCAGAAGATCGGCAAGCGCTTGTATCTGATGATTACGCTCGGTCGCATATATCTATCCAGATGAGAAATGCGGGATCCGTTGAATATGCAGAATTATTGGCACGCATGCAGCAGGATATAGATGCTGCATTTTCTGGGCTTAGCACAAAGTATGAACAGCAAAAAATTACCGTCACGGGAAGCGTGGCGCTGTTGATGCAACTGGCTGATGTCATTTCAAACCTTCAGGTGAAATCTTTGACCATTGCCATTGTGATCATCTCTGCCTTTTTGATGTTGGCGCTCGGATCATTTTACGGCGGTATGCTTGCGATTATTCCCAATATGCTCCCATCTGTTTTCGCGTTCGGATTAATGGGTCTGTTTGGCATTCCTCTGGATACGGATACGCTTATGATTGCGCCGCTGATCATTGGTATCGCAGTGGATGACACCATTCATTTTGTAACCCATTACCGCATGGCACTGGCCAAACACGGAGATCTTGCGCGTGCGATAAAAGAAGCCGTGCTTCAAGTAGGACAAGCTGTAACATTCACAACCTTGGTGCTCGGCATTTGCTTTTTCATGCTGACTTTTTCTGATTATTTGGGCCTTGCAAAAGTTGGATTTTTTGGCGCCCTTGCTATTTTTGTGGCATTGCTTTGCGACCTTCTGTTTTTGCCAGCGCTGATTTATGTTTTCAAACCGAAATTCGGGGTTAAGGATGCAATAACGGACACCGCCCCGGTTGCAGGAGCTTCTTCATGATGTCATTTTTACAGAATACCGCCCTTGGCCTTTTCATTGCGCTTATGTCCATGGCGGCTGTGCAGGCGCAGTCGGCAAAAGACATCATGATCATGGTGGACGAAAGGACGCGTCAGCAAAATGATTCCTCTTTTACCATCCTTAGAATTTCCACCTGTAAATATGGGCTCAAAGGCTCAAAGGTAAAATGCACCAAAAAGCCGGTGGTTAAAAAATTGGAAAGTGCGTCCATTACGGTGGGTCAGAACGGTAAGGATATCCAGTCTATCTTGTTTGTCCGCGAGCCTAAATCCGAGCGCGGTGTCGGTATGCTTAGCCATACCTATGACGATCCGAACAAGGATAATGAAACCTGGCTTTACCTTTCTGCGCTAGGCAAGGTAAAGCGCATGGTGGCCTCAAATTCTGATGATGACAGTGAACCTGTTTCCTTGTTTGGGTCAGAATTTACCACAGAAGATCAGGAAACTGGCAAAATCGATGAATATGAATACACGCTGCTGGATACGGTCACTTATAAGGGGCGAAAAGCCGTTGTTATCGAGCAGGTTCCAAATGCAAGCCGTGCTCGCAAGAGCCGGTATTCAAAATCGGTTATGTGGATTGATCAAGAGCGGTTTTTGATGTTGAAAGCGGCTCTTTATGATCGAAAAGGGCGCGAAACCCGCCGGATATTTGCCAATAAAATCGAAAAAATTAATGGAATTTACTTGGCGCGGTCCGTTACATTAATGAACCTTGTTGAAAGCCGCTTGTCCAACATGGCTTTACTGTCGATCGACTTTGGGGTCGATATTAATCCTGCGCTGCTCACCAAAAGGGCCCTAACCGATACCACTTTTCGGGAAAAGCACTTGAAAAGCCTTCGAGCACAGGCAAATTAAAGTGATGCGGGTAAGTTTGCTTTTACTTTTGTCGGGAATTGCCAACCCCGTTTTTGCTCAAGACTTTGAGTTTGATGAGACCGAATTGGTATTCGAGCTTGAAGAGATCGAGGAGAATGATGGAGGTGTTGAATTTGATGATGCAATTTTTGAAACTGAAGATCCGACCAGTTTAGCATTGACAGCGCGTTATCAATTTTCAAGGTCAAATACATCGCTAACAACAACAGACATTTCACGATTTGATCTTGACTTAGAGGATGTGGCTGACTGGGGGGCCTTAGGAAACATAGAGTGGAAAGCTCAACTGTCCACTCAAGACAAAAATGGGACAAACACATTAGAAGCAACCCTAAGTAAATTTACTTTGCAAAATTCTTATGAAGATGTGAGCTGGAAGCTGGGCAAAATGCGCATCGGGTGGGGGGAATTAGAAGGGATTTCAATTCTGGATATTGTAAACCCTGTCGCTGCCTCTAGCGGGAGTTTAAGTGGTGATGCCGATGCCGGCCAATGGGCTCTTAGCGCGGATTATTTCATCGGCGATAATACTTTGAGCGGGTTTTCTATTGTGCGGCCTGCCGTCTCTTCTGAAATCATTGCGCAGGCAAGTGATAACACTCAACCTGAATTTGGGCTCAAGTACCAACGCCCCTCTGGAAAGGGCCAGCTAAGTCTTTATGCGGCGCAGTTGCTGCCGCAATCGGCTGTCGTTAATTTGGGCGCTGGAACAAGCTCGGCGCAACCCTATAACCTTGTGGGTGTTAGTTATAACTATGCGCGCAGCGGAGTGCTGTGGGAGTTTGATCTTGGCTATAAATCTGGCCAAGAACGCTCTGACTTAACCGGTTTATCGACGCATGACCGGTTCGACCTTGGGGTCGGTTTTGAATATGCCTTAAACTCTACAACGCAAATAAATATGGCGGCCTATGGCCAGTTTTGGTTGAACCAGAAAGATAAATATTATTTTCCAGGCGGTTTTGAAGATAAAGAAATAAACTCGGGTTATCAGCTTTATTTTTCAAAGAGCTTTTCCAACGATAGATGGAATACCATTGCGGTATTTTCCGGGGCACTGGATGCCTCGGTTTCCAATCAGGCAATTTCAATTGAGTATTCAGGTTTAGATGAACTTAAACTTTTGGCTAGTGCCTATTGGATTCAGGCCAATTCGGAAAGCCTCTTTTCTGCATATGACGGGGCCAATGGGGTTTCTTTTTCGGTTCAACGCAGTTTTTGATTTGCTCGTTTAAGGGCTGCAAAAACCCGCAGTGCGCCCTGCAAAGCAATAGCCGTGGGCGTATCTTTTCGCGTATTTTTGCCTTTTCAATGTTATTAAATGCGTGAGGGCTGGCAGAATATCTTTACCTTTCATAAATCTTGCTCATATGATCTCATAAATTGAATTGGGCAGAGTGCAATGCAAAGAAATACACCGATTGACCAAAGAGCAAATGAGCCCTCGGCGGACATGTTGCATGAGTGGGACAGAAACCACCAACTTCATCCATGGGCGGCAATGCACGAATGGCGTGGCTATGACCATATGCTGGTTCAAAACTCGGACGGCATATATTTGTGGGATGAAAGCGGAAAGCGGTTTATTGACGGGCCGGGTGGGATGTGGTGCGTACAGATCGGGTACGGGCGTCAGCAGATGGCGGATGCAATAGCCCAGCAGGTTATGAAACTCCCCTATACCTCACCTTGGACGTCAACGACCGAACCCTCGGCCATCCTTGCGAAAAAGATAGCTTCTATGGCGCCGGGTGATCTGAACAACGTGTTCTTTACAACTGGAGGGTCCACGGCCGTTGATACCGCGCTGCGAACAGTTCATTTCCTAAACAACCGTCTGGGACGACCGGAAAAGAAAATCGTTCTAGCGCGCGAAAAAGGGTACCATGGGTCAACCTATCTAGCCTCTACAGTTACCGGTAAAGAACGGGATAAATCGCGCTTTGATATTGAAAAGCGGCTGGTGCATTTCCTGCCCGACGTTAACCCATACCGCAGGCCTGAGGGCATGAGTGAAGCCGATTGGTGCGATGCCAAGGTTTTCGATCTTGAACATGCGATTGCAGAAATAGGTGCAGATAAAATAGGCGCTTTCATTGCCGAGCCCATCTTGTGCTCTGGTGGTGTTATTGTGCCACCAGAAGGTTATCATAAACGCACTTTAGAGCTCTGCCGTAAGCATGACATACTCTATATTTCGGATGAGGTTGTAACTGCTTTTGGGCGCCTTGGGCATTGGTTTGCCTCGAAGGACGTTTTTGGAATTGAGCCCGACATCATTACCTGTGCAAAAGGTTTGACATCTGGCTATTTGCCGCTTGGCGCTTGCATTATTTCCGACCGAATTATGAACCAGATGCAAAGCCCAAATGATCCGGTTTTATTTTCCGCTGGTTATACCTATTCAGCGCATCCGGTTTGTTGTGTGGCGGCGCTTAAGAATATTGAAATATTTGAAACCGAAGGCCTGCTAGAGCATGTTCGCCAGATTACACCCTATTTTCAAAAAAGGCTCGCAGCGCTGGCATCCAATCCCATTGTTGGAAATGTGCGGGGTATGGGGCTTTTGGGCTGTATTGAGGGAACGCCTGATAAAGACGGCTCAACGTTAGATGATGAGCGCAAGCTTGGCGCATTGCTGGATGAGGCCTGCGAAGAAATGGGGCTTCTTGTTCGCCCATTGATAAACATGGCTGTATTTTCACCGCCGCTGATTATCACCCGTGATGAGATCGACACCATGTTTGATATTTTAGAAAAGGCGTTGGAAAAAGTTGCCAGCGATATGTAATCATTCACTGCCTAGCGGGTGGTTGCCGGATGCTCCCGCCGGCCATAGCGCTGGGCAAGATCAATGTCTTGACCAAGATCAATAGCGGCCCGGTAGCCGCTATGAATGGCCGCAGCGATGATGGATGGCGCTTCGGCATCCCCGATCCGTGCCACAGATTGAAGGCCGGCGTCGGCGCATCCATTTTCGTCTGAAATCAGATCGTCATAAAGGTCCGTTACAGGAATTTTTCGGGTTAGCGGAACCACGGCATCACAGGCAATCGTGCTGCGGTTATTGGAAAATACACAGCAAAGCTCTGCCCCGCCGGACGTCACATTGTCGATGGTTTTGTTGGTGATAATTTCAATACCAGCATTGATCAAAGCATTTGTTGATGCCTCTTGCTCATCCGTGTATGCCCCCCAGCCGCAGACTCTACCAGCTGGTGTGACCAGAACAACCTCATGTCCCCTTTTGCGCAACTCAAGCGCACAAACCGAGCCAAAGTAATAATGATCATCGTCGTAGATCACTATTTTTGAGGCATCGATGGGCGAGCCATCTAGGATCGTGTCGCCAGCAATGATCATCTTTGGATCACTACGGGTAAAGCCAACATCACTATGACGGCCAATGGCATCTTTCGCCCATTTTGCCCCTGTTGCAATCAGCACGTGCGAAACGTCGAGCTCTTTGATGCTTTCTGCGGTCATGGGGCTTTGTGGAAAAACCTCAACTGTAGCGAGCTTGTCAATTTGGGTCAGCCGCCAATCCCGCACTCTTGTCCATTCTGAAAGCCCGGGCAATTTTGCCTCTTTTGTGACCCGTCCGCCTAAAGTGCGATCGGCCTCTGCCAGCAGCACGTTATGCCCCATTTCGCCCAAAACGCGCGTTGCTTCAAGTCCGGCAGGGCCGGCACCAACCACCAATACTTTTTGGGGCTTTGGCGCCCGTTTGACCTTTTCCGGGTGCCAGCCAAGACGCCATTCTTCGCCCATGGTTGGATTTTGCGTACAGCGGATGGGCACACCGAGCGAGTCATGTGCATAACAGACATTACAGCCAATACACTCGCGAATATCCTCAATCCGGCCTGCATCAATTTTATTTGGAATAAAGGGATCGGCTATCGAAGGCCTTGCTGCGCCGATCATATCCTGAACGCCGTCTTTGAGCAGCTGCGCCATGGTGTCCGGTGATGTGAACCGGCCGACCGCAACCACCGGCTTACTGGTCATTGCTTTGGCTTTTTCAACGCTGTTTGTGAGGGCGGCTTCTTTTACAAACCGGGAATTTCCCATCTCAACGCTGTAATCTGGAACTGTCAGGTCCCATACATCAGGCAGATCAGACAAAAGGCTGAAAGCATCATAACTTTCTGCATCCTCTAACCCGATACTAAAGCGTGTTGCCACCGCGGCTTTGCCCTCAACGATCTCTTTGGTTTCCTCAATTAGCTCACGGATTAAACGGACCCTGTTTTCCAGTGACCCACCATATTCATCACTGCGGGTGTTTGTTTCAGGGTTAAGAAACTCAGACAAAAGATACCCATGGGTCGCATAGACGTAAACGATATCAAATTCAGCCTCCAAAGCCCGCTTTGCCGCATTCCTGTGCCACGCACGGATGTTCTGGATGTCTTGTTTGTCAATCTGGCGGTTCTGGCCCGGGTTGAGCACGGTGAAATCAGTTTGTGGCCGGTTGCGCAGTCCCAGCGCAGGAATGCGGGTTCCTAAATTTACAACCATACCGCCGCCGATCCACAGCTCGATCCCTGCCAACGCCCCATGTTTATGAACCGCCGAGGTCATAAGATGGTGCGCCGCAATGTCTTCTTGATCCCATAGTGCGCAAAAGGGATAGGCATCATTGTCTGAGGTTGGATGGATTGAGCAGTACTCGGTATTTACAACACCCCAGCCGCCTTCGGCCTTAACCTGTCGCATAGCTGCCAAAGTTTTTGGCCGGCGCCACCCCATCCCTGTGCAATGGGGCACCTGATAAAAACGATTTTTCGCGGTTACCGGTCCAAGCTGGATAGGGTCAAAGAGAATATCATGTCTCGGATCGCGCATATGTGAAACCTTAGTGAGTATTTTCAAGTATTTGGGATCGCTCTGATGCCAAGTGTCAAGTTATTTTATGGCGCATCGAATTGGGGCTTGTACGCTTTGATATCAATGTTTCTGCTATTCATTGGCAATATAAACCTGAAGCGGTCGCAGACTGTTCTTATCGCCGGCTTGTTCAAGGGACGCAAATTCAATCGCTGCGACTTCATGGGCTGTAAGGTGTCTAAGGCAGGCGGTATCTTCACTTGGGGCCATTGCTTCAAGCGCTTGGAATTCAGGCATGTAATTTGGGTAACTTTCAACCATATGGTCTATAAACCCGCGCCAACCCAGCGAGAAAGATTGCTCAATATCTTCTTGGGCACATTCGAAAAACTCTATATCAAGGCGCGGCTTAAGGCCGTATTTATGAAGCAAGGGTCTGACACGCTCTGCCGCGCAGCGCTCCACTTTGGCCAGATAACTCATTTTTTCGCGTTGCTCTGGATCTGAAAATCTTTTTGCCAAACCCAAAAAATAGCCTTCGCCAATAATTTCTTCTTCAAAATAAAGAAGTAAAGTATGCAGATATTCTTGTGTTGCTGTTTTTTCTTCTGTCATAAATCGCTCGGTTTTGAACTTTTGTGGGGCTAGGTATCTTGAAAGAATACCCGGTCGTGTTTTAGCGGATTATCTCGATCAATGCGCTCTTCCAAATTGCGCGCATAACGATGCCCAGAGTAAACCGCGGCGGCAATAATGGCCGGTGCTTCACAGTCCCCTATGCGTTTCAAGGTTTTGGGGGCTGTGCCCACAGTGCGATGGATCAATGCGGACAGCTCTGAAAAAATGGTGTCGTTGGGCTGGCGAGAGGTGACCAAGACTAGGGAAGTACAATCAAGCGAGGTGTCTGTACCGGTGTACGTGCACGACAGCTTTGCTTTGCTATCATCAAAGTCTTTGAGGGTTTTAGAGACAATTAATTTTACGCCCATTTCCATCAATCGGCTTTGGGCGCGCCAGCGATCATAGGTGTAATACCCCCAAGCAGAAATGGTATCTTGCGGTGTTACCAAAGTGACTTTTTGACCCGACTTGGCAAGGCGCTCTGCAATAACTGATCCCATATAATAGTGATCATCGTCATAAACGACGATGGGCCCATCGGGCAAGTTTCCCGACATAATGTCATCAGGCGTATAAATGCGGTCCTGCGGTGCAAGAAGGGGGAGGTTCCCCAACGCATGTGCACCGTACCCATCCCGGCGCCAGGTGGCCCCCGTGGCCACTGCAATATGATCAGCGCCCACGTCCAGAGCCTCTTGTGCAGTTAATTTACTTTCGCGAAAAATTTCGACGCAATCCATTTTTTCAATCTGTTGAAGCCGATAATCACGCACTCTGATCCATTGATTTAATCCCGGCAGATTTGCTTCTTTTAAAACGCGGCCCCCAAGCTCGCGCGTTGCTTCGGCAAGCATGACCTCATAACCCCGTTTTCCTAAAGCATGCGCAGCTTCTAAACCTGCAGGGCCAGCCCCAAGAATTAAAACCCGGCTGTTTGATTTCCGTGGTTGAATAATTTCCGGATGCCAGCCGCGCCGCCATTCTTCGCTCATGGTTGGGTTTTGTGTGCAGCGAATGGGAACGCCTTTCCCATCGCCCATGTAACAGATGTTACAGCCAATACATTCACGAATATCCTCAAACCTGCCCTCTTCAATTTTTTTTGGTAAAAAGGGATCAGCTATAGAGGGTCGCGCTGCCCCAATTAAATCGAGGATACCGCGATTGATCTGGCCAACCATTATGTCAGGTGAAGTAAACCTGCCAACGCTGACAACCGGCTTCGTCGTCATGGATTTAAGCGTTTTCAAATACGGCTCAAGCGCGCCTTCTTGCACAAACCGCGACAGACCCATTTCAATCGAGTAATCATTGATATTAATGTCCCAAAGGTCTGGTAACTCCCCTAGGACACCAAATATTTCCTCGGTCTCACCGGGCATTGGGTTGCCGTCACCGCCATTATATCCGCCATTGGTTTCTGCCGAAAACCGAACCGCTATGGCCATTTTATCTCCGACAGCATCTTTGGTATCTTCAATAATTTCGCGCACCAGGCGGATGCGGTTCTCGAGCGGTCCGCCATAGGCATCCGCCCGAGTGTTCATGTCGGGCGACATGAACTGAGAAAGCAAATACCCATGTGTTGCATAGATATAAACAAGGTCAAATTCGGCTTCTTTTGCGCGCAGGGCAGCGTTTCTATGCCATCGCCGAACTTCGCGGATATCTGCCAGATCCATAGCCCGCGTTTGAAAAGGATTACCTGCTAAATTGGGCATGCTGACGGCGCTCATCGCAACTTCGCGGGTTTCAAGGTTTGCCATCCTTGCCCCGCCAAGACAAAGCTCAACACCTGCAAGCGCACCATGGGCGTGCACTTTTTCGGTCATCAACGCATGGGCTTTGATGTCTCTTTGGTCCCAAAGCGATGCCGAGGGGTGGGGCGGATCATCAGAAGAGGGGTGCACCGAGCAATATTCGGTATTGATGACACCCCAGCCGCCCTCAGCTTTTACTTCGCGCAGCCCGGCAAGAATACGGGGGCGCTGCGAGCCGCTGCCTGTACAATGGGGCACTTGGTAAAATCGGTTTTTAGCAGTAACAGGGCCGATTTTTATCGGCTCAAACAAGATATCATAACGAGGATCACGCATGGCTTAACTATAAAAAATTTCGCTTTGTGTTCAGTTTGAATTTGCAAGGCAGTTGTAATTGGTCTCCATTAGGTTGGGCGCGTTAAAGCAACGAGGACTGTGCCCTCTGTTGCCAGGCCACTAACCTTCCCGTGCAGCGATTTGTTGGTCCATCTCTTCACGGCGTTGCTGGCGGAACATGATCAAAGCTGCAATGGCAACGCAGACCGCCACGAATAAAATGATGATTGTTGCAAGCGCATTAATGTCTGGTCGCAGGCCTAACCGTATGCGTGAGAAAATCAAAATCGGAAGCGTGTTCGCGCCCGGTCCTGTGACAAAACTTGCAATCACGAGATCATCAAGCGACAGGGTGAAAGCCAGAAGCCATCCTGAGACCATGCCGGGTGCCAGGCGCGGAAGTGTTATTGCCGTAAGAACCTTAAAAGGCTTAGCGCCAAGATCGGCGGCCGCTTCTTCTAAGCTTTGTCCCATTCCGGTCAATCGCGCCTGAATGATCACGGTCACATAGGCTAGCGAAAAAGTGATATGGGCGATGGTAATGGTGGTAAAACCGCGCTCAGCTGGCCAACCGATCAATTGTTTGAATGAGATGAAAAACACCAATAAGGACAGACCAGTAATCACCTCAGGCATCACAAGGGGGGCCACCAGCATGCCGCCAAATAACGTTCGTCCCCGAAACCTGCCAAAGCGCACCATTGCAAGACCCGCAAGGGTGCCAAGAATTGTTGCAAAAGTTGCGTTAATCAGTGCGATTTTCAAACTCAGCGACACCGCATCCCAGACGTCTTGAGATTCAAACAAAACATAGTACCAGCGGGTGGACCAGCCGCCCCACACAGGGACCAGTTTTGAATAATTAAAGGAATAGATCACCAGTAAGATCATTGGCACATATAGAAAAGTAAGCCCGCTTATGAGCATGATGCTCAAGAATCTGGATCGCCTATTATTCACCAGTCACGCCCTCCGAAGCTTTGCCTTGGTAGTGCTGGTAAATCGCCATGGGCAGCACCAACAGCATCAGCAAAACAATCGCGACTGCGCAGGCAACAGGCCAGTCAATATTTCGGGCAAATTCGTTATAAAGAAGCCGGCCAATCATCTGAACATTGCCGCCCCCAAGCAGATCGGGAATGACATATTCGCCCGTAGCGGGGATGAACACTAGCAAAGAGCCTGCAATAATGCCGGGCATTGTCAGGGGCAGCGTGATTTTGAAAAACGTATTAATCGGGCCTGAACCCAGATCAGCGGCAGCCTCATTTAAGGTGGCATCCAGTTTTTCCATATTGGCATAAAGCGGCAGGATCATGAACGGTAGATATGTATAGACGATACCGATATAGACCGCGAATTCGGTATAGAGCATGCGGATTGGCTCATCGATGATACCCATAGAAATCAAGAAACCATTGATCGTTCCCTGATCTGCAAGTAGCCCCATCCATGCATAAACCCGTAAAAGAAATGAAGTCCAGAAGGGCAAGATGATCGAGAACAGCAGAAGCCTTTTGGCAACGGGACCAGAGCGCACAATTCCGTAGGCCATCGGGTAGCCAATCAACAAACAGAAAAACGTCGATATAATCGAAATTTTCAAAGAGTTTATGTAGGTGCGCGCATAAAGTGGATCATCAAAGATATATGCAAAATTATCAAACACCACGCGAATGGTCATGATAGTGCCATCGGTCCATTCGATCATCTTACTAAAAGGTGGGCTTGAAATGGCAAGTTCAGCAAGACTTATCTTGGCGACAATAAAAAACGGTGCCAGAAAGAAAAGGAACAGCCAAACAAAAGGAACTGCGATTACAATGCTGCGCCATCCTGATTGCAACTGGCGTAATATGCGGCTCACAATCCCGTCAGGAATAAGCCCTGATTGTTTAGGCAAGGTTTCCATGCTCATTTGTTAAGCAACATGACACTAGAGGGATCCCATGTCAGATAAACTGTATCTTCCCAAGTTATTCCATGGCTTCGGCTTTTCGGTCTGATTTGATTGGGTGCAGTGACGTCAATGATACGGCCGCTTTCCAAACGGATTTTATAAATCGAAGAATTTCCAAGGTAGCCGATATCTTCCACAATGCCTTTCGACTGGTTTGGCTGTGGTTCACTCGGCGCCTCCGCACTTAAGTGAATTTTTTCCGGCCGAAGCGCAACCCAAACCTGGGCACCTTTTTGGACCGGTTGGCTATGTTCGATGTTCAACTCGCCAATATCCGTTAAGACCTGCACATGATCAGCGCTATCTTCGACAATTTGACCTTCCAGAATATTTGCTGATCCAATAAAATCAGCCACGAATCGGTTCTCAGGAAACTCGTATATTTCGGTTGGCGAGCCAATTTGTATAAATTCGCCCTTGTCCATCACCGCTATTCTCGTCGATAGAGTCATTGCCTCTTCTTGATCATGGGTGACAACAACAAAAGTAATCCCAACTTGGTCTTGGATATTTGCCAGTTCAAACTGTGTTTGTTCGCGTAGTTTTTTATCCAATGCACCAAGCGGTTCATCCAAAAGCAAAAGTTTGGGCTCTTTGACCAAGGCGCGCGCAAGCGCCACCCTTTGGCGTTGGCCGCCTGAAAGCTGCTGAGGTTTTCTTTTCTTGTAATCTTGAAGTTCAACCAGTTTCAAAATGGCATGGATCCGGTCTTCTATTTCATCTTTGGGCAGTTTGTCCTGCTGCAAACCGAACGCGATATTTTTCTCAACGCTCATATGCGGAAAAAGTGCATAGTTTTGAAACATCATATTGGTCGGACGTTCATATGGCGGCACGTCGGACATGTCATTCCCATCAATAAGGATCTGACCAGATGTGGGAACCTCAAACCCTGCTAACATCCTGAGCAAAGTGGTTTTTCCACAACCTGAGCCACCAAGTAAACAAAACAACTCACCTTGATGAATATCTAGATCAACATTGTTTACAGCAACAAATTCACCAAATTTTTTAGTAACCCCTCGAATTCTAATCAGTGGCTCTGCGTCTGAATTCAGCCATGGTCTGTCAGTGGCATTTTGATCAGTGGAAATTTGGTCACCGAGCATTGCAAGCCTTTCATTAATGTGAGGTGAGTTCGGTATAAATAGGAGTGGCGGAGCCAAATAAACGGCTCCGCCACCAATGTGTTTTACTTAGTTTCCAGCTTTGAAGTTGGTCCAAGTTCTGGTTTCCATACGGTCAACCTTTGGTCCCAACACTGCAGTTGTGTACATATTGTCGATCTGCGCACTCGTTGGAAAGGCCGCTGGGCTAGAGGTGACTTCCTCATCAACCATTGGCTTTGCGGCCAGGTTTGCAGTGGCATACCATGTGTAATTACTGTCAGCTGCCCCAACTTCGGGACGCATCATGTAATTTAGGAACAAATGCGCATCTTCCACATTGCTGGCGTCCGCTGGGATTAGCCAACCATCGATCCATAATTGTGCTGCATTTTTACCCTCAGGTAGGAAGAAATCAAGCACAACACCGGTGTTTGCCTCTGCAGCGCCTGACATTGCCAACAGTCCATCTGGACCCCAAGTCACGGCGACACAGAATTCTTTCTGAGGCATTCTTTGGTAGGCATAGTTGTCAAAGGTTTTGACATAAGGACGAATTGCCGCCAGCATTTCACCCGCTTTGTCGAAATCGGCCTTGTCTTTTGTATTAGGATCAAGTCCCAGATAGGCCAGTGCCATTGGGACAACATCCCCAGGTGAATCAAGGAATGAAACACCACATTTCGCGATTTCTTTCATATGTTTGGGGTCAAAAATCATATCCATCGAACCGATAGGCGCATCTGGATATGTCTCTAGAACCAATTCTTCGTTGTAAGTCACACCATGTGAACCCCACATAAAGGGTACAAAATGCTGGTTGCCCGGATCCCATTCGCTGGCGAGTTGCTCCATGATTGCTGGATCCATATTTTTCACATTATCCAGCTTTGACATATCCAGCGGTGCAACGATGCCTGCTGATATCAGGCGCGCGGTCATACTGCCTGAATGGCTGACCACGTCATATCCACTATTACCAGCCAGCAATTTTGCGTCGATGGTTTCCGCAGAATCATAGGTGTCATAAATCACCTTGATCCCGTATTCGCTTTCAAAGTTCGAGATTGTTTCTTCGCCAATGTATTCGGCCCAATTTGTGACCTTTAGAACGCGCTCTTCCGCGATTGCCTGTCCGCTGGTAAGTACTCCAATTGCGGCAAGGCACGCCAGCATCTTTGAGTGGCTCATATTTTTCATATTTTACTTCCTCCCTGTTGACTCACGATTTCCCTCTCAAGAGAGATCGTACCTTTAGCCCACTCATTATTAACCATACCAAATGTGGCTGATACAGTTTGAGCGGGCGTGAAATGTTCTTTCCTTAAGGCTTGACTACTTGAACACTCTTTAGGAGGCTATTCTGGTTAAACTAAATGTGTCAAGCGACTAAGAGCAAAGCTGCAGGCAAATCTGCAGTTAAAAAAACGGTTTAATCCCGTATCAATGTGGCCGACAGCAAAAAGCGAAAGTTGGGAGGACCTATCAAAATGGAAACTTGTGGAGTTATCCCACTTGAACGTGATGGTCCTGATGGTATCGGCCTGTCAAAGCTTGACCTGAGTTCGGATGATTTTCAATCGAGTTTGCCAGAGCAGTACTGGCATGTTTATCACGAAAATATGTCTGCCAACCTAATTGTTGGCGTTTGGACGACGACCAGCATGCAAGAAAAGTTTGGCCCCTATCCCGGGGATAAGTTCATGTGCATCTTGCAAGGTCAGGTCGAAATGATTGACCGAGAAGGTGAAAAGACACTGATTAAAGAGGGGCAAACATTTTATGTGCGAAATGGGACTCCCATAAGCTGGAAGCAAAATGGGTTCTTAAGAAAGTTCTTTATAACCTATAGCCCAAAAGAAGAGGTCGGTGCTGGTAAATCTTCGGGTGAGCAGGGCTTATTTATCCTGAACAAGGATGAACTGGGCGCCAAGTTGCAAAAACTTGAAACGCAGTTTCCTTTTGAGATTGATGGCGCGTCTCCTCGGCAAAAAAATACCACCCTCTTTGTCAACGATA
>CABXKH010000017.1 GCA_902512685.1 Paracoccaceae bacterium
ACTTGTATGAAATGCAACACCTGTGGGGCGACCTCAGGTTGTAGTTAAAAAAACAAAGAGACACGGGGAGGGTGCGCTCACCCCTGACGACGTTCAAGCCGCAGGCATAAACATAAATCGAGCGGTATAATGATGAGCTTGAACGGCGAGACTACCAAAGGGGGGCTATGCCCCCCATTTTTTTGTTTTATGCTATAGAAATAGGGATTTCCGTGGTTTCTTTAAGGCTTTCCATCACGAAACTTGCGGATACATCACTCATTTGCACTTTTTTAGTTAAACGCTGATACAGGGCGTCATACTCTGCCATATTGGCCACCCTAGCCATGATAAGATAGTCCAGATCACCGGTCATCCGATGCACAGATTGTATCTGGGGTAACGATTGAACAGTTTGTGCCAGCCGCTTTCGCCAATCTGCATTATGCTGGCTGGTTCTGATTTGTATAAAAACCTGCAGATCAAGCCCAAGTTTATGAGCGTCGACAATGGCCACTTTACTTTTAATGAAGCCATGTTCCTCAAGCGCCTTAACACGGCGCCACACAGCGTTTCTAGACAGTCCGACCTGTTCACCAAGAACCTCGATAGACAAGCTGCAATCCTTTTGAAGACACTGCAATATCTTTCTATCAAACGTATTTATTTCCACATTAAGGCCTTATATTTGAGATTTTTTCCCATACAATCGTAAATTTAGATAATTTTTGGGAAATAATCTACATGAAAAAATTTTATAAAAATACGATCATTACAAGGAGATAAATATGTACAAAAAACTGTTCATTGATCATCCCAAGAGCATAGAGGAAACATATTTTGAACATGCTAGATTTGCTTTGAAATTTTCATCGCTGCTGTTTCTAGCCGCTCTTGCAGCTTTCATACACGCTCTTGTTCCTGCTTTTTTTGAAAAAACAGCCAGTACAATCGTGGCAAATCTGTTTGATAAAACACGCAACCGAGGACGATGAATGTGTCGCTGGGCAGGTTATATAGGATCACCGATCCATTTATCTGATATCCTAAGCGCACCGGAACATTCTTTGATTGAACAAAGTAGGGCGCCAGATGAAGGTAAAGCCCGCTTAAACGGTGATGGTTTTGGCATTGCTTGGTATGATAAACGTGCCGAACCGGGACTTTACAAAGACGTACATCCAGCATGGTCGGATGTGAACCTCAGATCTTTTGCAAATCAAGTTCAATCCCATCTCTTTCTTGCTCATGTGCGTGCGTCCACAGGAACCGCAATTAGTCGCAATAACAGTCATCCCTTTGTGGTGGATAATTGGAGCTTTATGCACAATGGATTAGTAGGTGGGTTTGAAAAGGTGCGAAAAAAGGCAGATATGCTGATCCCGGATGCGCTGTATAAGCACCGCAAAGGCGCAACCGATAGTGAGGCCTTTTTTTTAAATGCTTTGGGGCAGGGGCTGGAATATGATCCCAAAAGGGCCATTGCCGAAACAGTTAAAGTTTTGAACAGCTCTCGCCTATTACTCCGCATCTGCGCCTGTCTATTGCCTTTTCAGATGGTAAAAAGCTTTATGCTGTGCGGTATGCTTCTGACCGTTGGGCCCCGTCGATATATTACCGAAGGTATAAGCAAAACGATAGTTGGGCGATTGTTTCGGAACCATTTGACGAAAATCACAATGGATGGACAAGAATGGAAAGCAATTCGTTTTGTATTTTTGACAAAAAAGAAGTTATAATTCAGACGCTTATTTAGCGCGAATTGAAACATCCGCGCTAAATTGCTTTTATATTCAGCCCACCAAGGCGGCGTTTAGGTTTTCATCAACTTTTTCAAGAAAGCCTATAGTGCTTAACCATTTTTGATCAGGGCCTACCAATAGAGCGAGATCTTTGGTCATATCTCCGCTTTCCACAGTTTTGACGATCACCTCCTCTAGGGTGGTTGCAAATTTTAAAAGTGGTGCATTGTCATCAAGTTTTGCCCGGTGCTTTAGTCCGCCGGTCCAAGCAAAGATCGAGGCAATTGAATTGGTTGAGGTTGCCTCACCCTTCTGGTGCTGCCGGTAGTGCCGCGTCACTGTTCCATGAGCTGCTTCTGCTTCTACAATTTTTCCATCCGGCGTCATTAGCTGGGATGTCATCAATCCCAAAGAGCCAAATCCTTGGGCAACCGTATCCGACTGCACATCACCATCATAGTTTTTACAAGCCCAAACAAAGCCACCGTTCCATTTCATCGCGCAGGCAACCATGTCATCTATCAAGCGATGCTCGTACTGAATACCCTTGGCTTTAAACTTATCTTCAAACTCTTCCTCATAAACCTTTTGGAAAAGTTCCATAAATCGCCCATCATATTGTTTCATAATGGTATTTTTAGTCGATAGGTATACAGGCCAACCAAGGTTTAAACCGTAGTTCATTGAAGCGCGGGCAAAGTCGATGATCGAATTGTCCAGATTGTACATTGACATGAAAACGCCCGATGACGGCGCCTTAAACACCTCATGTTCGACCACCTCGCCATCCTCTCCGACAAACTTCATCGACAAAGTACCGGGGCCGGGAAATTTCATATCAGTGGCGCGATATTGATCACCATAGGCATGCCGGCCAATAACGATCGGCTGGGTCCAACCAGGTACAAGGCGCGGGACATTTGAACAGATGATTGGCTGACGAAAAACCACGCCTCCCAAAATGTTACGAATGGTTCCATTGGGCGAGCGCCACATTTTTTTGAGGCCAAACTCTTCTACTCTTGCTTCATCGGGCGTAATGGTTGCGCATTTCACACCCACGCCGACTTCTTTTATTTTTTCAGCTGAATCAATCGTGATTTGATCATTTGTGCGGTCACGTTCCTCTATGCCCAAATCATAATACAGCAAATCTACATCAAGATACGGCAGAATAAGTTTTTTCTTGATAAAATCCCAAATAATTCTGGTCATTTCATCACCGTCAAGTTCGACGATTGGATTATCGACTTTTATCCTGCTCATAGCGGCCTATCCTCAAATAGCGTTTATATTCTTCGCGTCTCTTAGCGCATTTTCAGAGTTATGCAACCCTAGTATGCAATGGTATACTTTTGGGTTTGCTGTATCAAAAATGAAACCTATGGATCAGCCGGCCCTGAAAGTTCATTTAACCAAATTGGTCAACGTCCGTATTTTCTTCTTCAAGCTGGTTTCGAATATCTTCAATAACCGAATGCCAAAGTTCAACAGATTGCGCTCCGCTCACCACGTGCTGTCCAGCAACAATAAAGGTTGGCACCGCACGAACACCCATTTCTCTGGCTGCTGTGTCTCTTTCTTTTATTTCCAGAAGATCTTGGCCCGAGCCCAACAATCTACTAATCACATCTGCATCCATCCCGGTTTCAGCAGCAATACCAGCCAATATATTGGTGTTGCCGATATCTTTTCCATGACAAAAATAGGCTTCAAACAGCGCTTGGACCATCCTATCCTGACAGCCTTCCAATTTAGACCAGTGAATTAAACACTGCGCCCTAAGCGTATTGGGAGTTTTTACAATAGCTTCAAAATTAATGTTCAAACCTGCGGATTTAGCATGCTCGACGACAGGTAAATACGCTTGAATTGCGCCCTCTTTACCGCCAAATTTAGCTTCAAGATATTCGCGGCGATCCATTCCACCCTCGGGCATATCAGGATTGAGTTGAAAGGGATGCCATTCAATAGAAAACAAGTCTTTATCAACGCCTTTGAGCGCCGTAAAAAGATTGTGCTTTCCTATAAAACACCACGGGCAAATGGGATCAGAAAAGATATCAAGCCTGATCATGAGAGGGTCCTAGCTTTTGTTTTAGGGCAGGGCGGAGAAGTTTGCCGTTCGGTCCATAAGGTAAACTTTCACATTGGAAATAGGCTCTTGGCTGCTTGTATCGTGCAAGTCGGGTCGATGCAAATGTCTTTAAGTCATCCTCACTTAGACCAGACTTTGCCGTAAAAAATGCAGCAATAATAGTTACATCTTTTGTGATCTCAATCTCGCTAACAGCAACAGTTAAAATATCACTGTGAGATAGAAGCGCAGCTTCAACCTCGATCGGGGATACCCGGAAACCTCCTGCATTTATCATATCGTCGCTTCGGCCCAAATATGTTATGGTTCCGTCTGCTTCCATCTTACCCATATCGCCGGTTAAAAACCAATTTTCCCTATATGTATCTTCGGTGGATTTTGTAGAGTTTAGATATCCGAGCATCAAGCCGCAATCACTAGTGTCAAGAGCAATTATTCCTGCGATGCCAAGCGCAACCGGCTGGTCATCACCTTCCTTTGGCAAAATTGCCACACGGCGTCCAGTTTGGGGTTTTCCAATTGAATTTTTGCCGCAATTTAATCTTGGATTATTCGAAATAAAGGTTGAACATTCCGTCATTCCAAAAGCTTCATATATTTTTGTTCCTGTTGCTTTTGTCCATTCTTCACTAACTGATGGGGGCAGTTTTTCGCCGGCACACAATCCATGCCTCAGATGGGGAGCATTCAAATTCGTTATATTTTTCAATATTTTACGATAAATTCCTGGTGCTGCTGCAAATAGCGAAACTCTATATTTCTCAAGCAGAGCAGGTATGGTTTCAAAGTTTGAGGATGTATCTAGAGCAAGGGCCGTAGCTCCTATTGCCCAAGGGTCCAGAAGCCCTGTTCCCAAGGTAAACGTCCAATTGAATGCCCCTGCATGTAGCAGTCTATCGCTTGAGCTTATCTCATACCAATCCCGCACCATCATTTGCCGCGCCCAAATGGCCCTGTGGGCATGCATCACCGCATGTGGATGCGCGGATGTTCCGGAAGTAAATACAATATATGCTAAGCGGTTTGGATCACCATAAACAAACTCTGCCAATGGTCCATTTTGCATTTCTTTCAGTTCTAGTGGCGAAAATTGAACCGTGCTTGTCTGGGCTGAAGATTGAGTTTCAAGAGAGGTTAAAATTGCCTTTGGTTGGATAGCTAATATAATGGACTGGACTTCACATTCTGTAAGTTGTGATGAGGTTGGCACCGGCACCAAATCAACAGCGATCGCCGCAAGATATGCAATTGGAAAATCAACAGTGTTCCCAAGGCGCAGCAAAATTCGATCGCCAGAGTTTAGCCCCTTTTTCAAAAATCCAAATGCAGTTGATAAAACCGCATTTCTTAGATCGCGATATGACCAAGTCTCTGTCACATTTTTGGCATTAGCCATTATTAGCGCAGGTTTATTCGGGGTTATTTCTGCAAAAGACAATGCATGTGCCGCCAGATTAAAAGGGGTTGGGCAGCGTGGGTGATCACCATTCCCATAAACTGATAGCATTTTGATGTCCTTGAACAGTATGACTTAAGTTGCAAGCAGGATTGTCTAGGCATATACCTAACTTATGCTGTCTAAAGATCCAAAATCTTTAATTAAAATTGCCCGCGAAGGCGGATTGCAAGAAAACGCCGAACCGCTGAACCTAGGCACCCGTGTTCGAAGCTTGCGAAAAGCACGAAACTGGACGCTAGAGCAGGCCGCTCGACAAGCCGGGCTTGCCAGGTCGACATTGTCTAAAATCGAAAACGGACAAATGTCACCGACATATGACGCTTTGAAAAAGCTTGCGGTAGGACTTGAAATTTCTATTCCCCAATTATTTACACCGCCAAGCAAGAATGAAATCAGCGGCAGGTTGACTGTCACAAAAGCAGGGCAGGGGACTGCACATGCAACGACAACGTACGAGCATGATTTACTTAGCGAAGGGCTAACCAAGAAAAAGATGCTTCCCTATCAGGCCCGGATACGTGCACGCCGGGTTGAAGAGTTTGGGGAATGGGTTCGCCATGACGGAGAAGAGTTTCTATATGTCTTAACCGGGATCATTACTTTATATACAGAATTTTATGAACCCATTGAGATGCGCCGCGGAGATAGTGCCTATTATGATGCCAGTATGGGTCATAATGTTGTCTCAATCAGTGAAGACGATGCTACTATTCTTTGGGTAACTTCTCTTGTGTAGCCAGTAAACTGTAGTTTTTTTATTTCCATATACTTGATAGTTTTAAAAAAGTAACAGTGCTCTATTCACAAGCAACCGCCGAGCAGTTCATCTAGCGCCCGGATCAATACAGGTCAAACCCAGCTTTTTGAAAACGCCCCCAGATATTGCCAAAGAACAGCAACACTATAAAACCTGTCAAATTCTCTATATTTTTTCATCAAAGGCGATTCGCAAAAATATCAAAAATATGAGTAAGAACTGCATAGTTCGAGCTAAACCGTAAAATCTTTTATTATACCTTTTTCTGAAATAACAAGCGAATATTGAGATGCATCCAAAGATGTTCCCGTTTCAAAAATGCAAATGACACCCAAAAACTCCACTGTTTTTTGCAGCCCTTTGTAGAAGGACAGTAATCTTAGCACAATCTAAATAAAGCACAAAATGCTGTGGGTTAATATGCTATCGCGCAATACTCATTGTATTACAAACTATTGATTGCGATTAAGGAAAGCCGGTTCGGATTCAGGTTTATGAACACTTTTAATGCTAAGAAATAGGTGTCGGCAGAAAACACTTAAAACAAAACCCTTCTGGACAGTTCCTCATCTCAATGACCGGCATAGATAAAAAAATCAACTTTTGACTTGGAGAGTGATGATTAAAGCTGTATAAATATCGCACTGCTCGATAGGTTTCTTGCCTGTATGAAACCTGCCTCAATGACTTAGCGCCTGCTTTATGCAGGCGTTTTTTTTGCCCATGACATCCGGAAACAAATTCACACGGTTTTGCAACACAGAATTTTCAGCAGAAATTCACAGGATAATATCAAAAGATTGAAGTCTTTTAAAACCACCAAAAAGTTATTTCTTTTTCGATGAAACCAATTTGGTTTCTGGATAGACGAGACCCGCTGATATCACAAGTTTGGCGGCATCTTCGATACTCATATCCAACTGAATGACATCTTCTTCTGGAAAAAACAGTAAAAAACCGGATGTCGGATTTGGGGTTGTTGGCACAAAAACGGACAGCAACTGGCCCTCTGATACAGCCTTTGATTTTACTTCCCCCTTGGCGACCGTTGAAATAAACCCAACAGCCCAAATCCCTTTACGAGGATATTGCACAAGGCATGCTTTCTCAAAAGAGCGATCTGACTGGGCAAAAACAGTTTCAGCAATCTGCTTAACACCAGAGTATATTGACCGCACTACTGGCATGCGATGGACCAAAGTTTCTGCGTTTCTAATAAAAAAGCGACCAATGAAACCTTTGGCGATCCACCCCACAAAGGTCGTAAAAACCAAAAAGAATATCACACCCAGACCGCGGATATTCATCTGGCTCTCTTCGCCAAATATTTGCTTTATTATAGTTTCAGGCTGATAAGAGTTGGGGACAAAAGGCAACACAAACCCATCTACCCAACCGATTACCGTCCAAATAAGCCATACGGTCAGACCAACTGGGGCAATAACAACTATGCCTGTTAGGAAACTGTTACGAAGCCCTGAAAACAAAGGCTTTCTAGGCACAGGAGGTGGTGTGGCTTGAAACGGTTTATTCATGATACCCTTCTCTTAGCCAACATCTCTAAGCTTATAATGTCGAATACACAATGATTGCGTGAACAGAAATAAAATTATGGTCAGAAATCTGTGAAATTACTCGCTAACTTGGCTGCCAAACTCGCATTGTTTACGATCAGTGCAATATTTGCCTCTAGCGACTTTCCTGCGGTCAGGTCAAAAATCCTAGATAGCAAAAAGGGCGTGACATCTTTAGCTGTAATTTTGTCATTAAAAGAATTCTCAATCGCCTGATCTATGATTGGCTGAATATCGCAAAGAGGAATTTCATTTTGCGCTGGAATTGGATTGGCAACCAACTGACCCCCAGTGATCCCCAACTCAGCTCGCATTTTATGCGCTTCGGCAATCTGCTTTAAATCATCCATTCTAAGCGGTGATTTATATTCGGATTTAGCCGACCAAAACGCTGGAAACTCATCTTGTTTGTATGCAATCACCGGAACACCAAATGTCTCTAGAACCTCAAGTGTTTTAGGAATATCCAAAATAGCTTTGCACCCTGAGGACACAACCGTCACCGGCGTGCGTGCCAATTCTTGTAAATCCGCAGAGATATCAAAGGAAAACTCGGCGCCGCGATGCACCCCCCCTATGCCGCCTGTTGCGAATACAGAAATACCGGCATGTGCGGCTGCAATCATGGTGGCGGCTACCGTGGTTGCGCCAGTTGCTTTTTGAGTTAGGCAAATTGCCAAATCAGCACGGGATAATTTTCGCGGTGACTGCCATGCAGCCAATTCAGAAATCTCTTGATGAGAAAGACCAACTTTTAACACCCCATTTAGAACTGCAATTGTTGCCGGCACGGCTCCATTATCGCGCACAGATTTTTCTACTCTTAAGGCAACCTGTTTATTTTCAGGCCATGGCATTCCATGCGTGATAATAGTGCTTTCCAAAGCGACAACCGGCTTTGAATTGTCCAAGGCATCTTGCACCTCGGTGCTTACGTCAATCTCGATCATGCATTGTCCTTGCCATTTACGAATGCTGCCGCGGCCTCAACAGCCTGCTTTAATGCCTCTTCGGCAGATAGTTTTTCAATTTCTGCTGCCAGATGTGCAGCCATGAAGGTATCGCCCGCTCCGGTCACTCTTTGAACTTCTATTTTGGGCGGCGCATAAAGGACTGGTCTCTTTAATGCCCTGCCGTCACAAACTGTCAATCCACCATGGGTCACGATGGCCCGCTTTGCACCCATGCTCAAAAGCCCAAGAACCGCAGCCTCGGCAGTATTAAATTCCGCTCCACACAAAATTTCAGCTTCCTGCAGATTGCAATAGAAGGTTGCATTTTTATTTCCAAAAAAAGGTTTGAGGCGCTTGCCTTTTCCCGGTGATGCAGGACACAAGCGCAGATCACAAGCTGCAAAATATGGACTGACTGAAATCTCTTCTAAAACTTCATCAGACAGATTGCCATCAAGGACAATCATTCCATCAAAAGGCTTAACAAGTGAGCCAAGGCGGCCATCTTTCAAAGGCTTCAATATAAGATCACCGGTCGCTTCGAGGCTATGAGCATGCGCAATGGCGGCAACAACACCGTCTGCATCTTCAATTGCCATATAGCGATCTGTTGGCCAATCTTCAGGGCGGAAAATATAACTTGCTTCAAGACCAATCTGTTTGCATCTATCGATGAGAGCTTGACCTTCTGGATCCTTACCTATCGCAGTTAAAATTGTGGACTTATAACCAAGCATACAGAGCTTTTGTGCAATATTAAAGGCAACACCACCAGGTAACATTTTAATTTGTCCGGGCTCATCAGAGGCACGCGAAAGAGACGCGTTCGTAGTGCCAATTATATCCCAAAGCACGCTGCCAATGCAGATAATTTTTTGTGTATTCGCGCTCATTCTGTGGGAATCGAAAAGGTTGTGGCCGCCCAAAGGCTTTCCCAAACAGCACCAGAGTTTTGCGCAGTGCCGCCTTCTGGTATGCGTAATATAACCGCATCTAAAAGATAGTCGTGCCCTGGTAGGACGTCTATAATGGCTTTGCCTTGCGCGTTGGTTTTGATATAAAAAACTGAAACAACACCCGAACTTGAGCGTTGAAATACCTCGATCTGCGCGTGTTTTCGTGGAATGCCCTGATACAAAAGAAGAACTTTAATTCCATTTGAAGTATCTTCTGTATAGGGATTGGTCAGCACAACAAATTCGGTTTCAAGCTTATATGATCGATCGTTTCCTTGCCCCGGACCGATCCCAATCAGCGCTTTGCTGAAACGTTTGTAGCTTTCTATAAAGTTCGTTTTTGGCAAGTTTCTACTTTCGTGGACCTGTTCAATTAAACCTAGATTTTTATGCTGAATAAAATCGTCAAATTTTTGCCAATCCTTATAGGTAAGCGTGCTTGGGCGAGAGTGATAAACCACCACCATCAGGCCATTTTCTAGGGCAGGGGTCTTGATTGCAGGAATATCCCCAGACCGTGATTTAACGACCGTTTTGGCGCTATTTAGCTCCCAAAAGAAATTCTCAATTCTATTTTTAAAGTAAGAAAGATTTATGCCCTTGAAATTTTGCCCATTTCGAAGTTCGATCGCAACCGTATCGCCAATTTGAGGTTGGAAATTCTTAGTATCCAGCCACATTTCGTGGGCAAGGGAAAAGTTTGGAATAAACAGCGTGTAAAGGACAAAGACAAAAATGCGGATGGCGTATCTAAAACAGATATTTAACATTACTATTTTAACTTTGTCGTTTTGGCTGTTACCGGGCAATGTCGCACAGTCTCATGAGGTTTTGCCCAGCATCGCTGATATTACGTTGGACCGCAAGTCAATCAACGTCGAAATCAGACTTACGGCAGAAGCCATGCTTGCGGAAATCGACCTGCAAACGGTTTCCGATACAAGTGGCGCTGAAAATGAACAGGAATATGATCGACTTCGGCTATTGAAGCCAGATCAACTTGAAGTGATTTTCAGGCAATACTGGCCGGAACTGGCCAAAAAAATACATATTCGCACTGCCGATTCTGATAATGATCTTTTATTGAACTTGAACGCTATACGCATTGATCCAGTCGGAGATATAGACCTCCCACGCTTTAGCGATATCTCTTTCACAGCACCCAGACAGAGTTTTGAACCTATTGTTTTTTCTTGGGATAAAAGACTTGGCTCAATTATTCTCCGCCAACAGGGCATCGAAAATGGGGTAACAGGATATCTAACATCTGGCCAGAAAAGCCCCCCCATCAGCGATAATTTGCAACCGCCAAAATCTGGGTGGTTTGTGTTCGTCGAGTATATTCCCATTGGCTTTGATCACATCCTACCAAAAGGTTTGGATCATGTGCTTTTTGTTTTGGGACTTTACTTCTTAAGTCTGAAGTTGTCAGTTTTGCTTTGGCAAATTACATCCTTCACGCTTGCACATACAGTCACCCTAACAGCAGCGGCGTTTGGGCTGGTAAACTTGCCAGCAACAGTAATTGAACCCCTCATTGCGGCTTCAATCGTTTTCGTTGCTGTTGAGAACTTATTTTCGCAGCGTCTGTCGAAATGGCGGCCCATAGTGATATTCGCTTTTGGCTTATTGCACGGATTAGGATTTGCCAGCGTTCTTTCTGCCTTTGGCTTACCGGAAACGCATTTCATTCCAGCTTTGATTGGCTTCAATATTGGCGTTGAATTAGGTCAGTTAAGCGTGATTTTGATAGCCTTTATTCTGCTTGGGTATTGGTTTGGGAAAAAACACTGGTTTCGAGCAAGGGTTTCAATTCCCGCTTCGCTTTTAATTGCAGCAACTGGCGGTTGGTGGTTTTTAGAACGCACTCTTTTGGCTTAACAAAGAGTGCGTTCTTCTAGGTATTTTTCGCTTGCGTCATAAAAATAGTGGCAGTATACGCAGATATCGAAATCCGCAGACGGGGTTCGGGCATTTGGGACAGACATCCCCAAGCGTCCTCCGGTTGGAGCAAAGGCTCATACTCCCCCGTCCAGGCGAAAACCGGAAAGGAAAAAGACATGGCTCTTCCAGAGTTTACCATGCGTCAGTTGTTAGAAGCTGGCGTTCACTTTGGCCACCAAACCCAAAGATGGAACCCAAAGATGGCTGAGTTCATCTATGGTTCACGTAACGGCATTCACATTATGGACCTTACACAAACGGTTCCGATGCTTGATGCGGCACTGAATGTTGTGCGCGAAACTGTTGCAAAAGGCGGCCGTATTTTATTTGTCGGCACAAAACGTCAGGCGGCAGGACCGGTCGCAGAAGCAGCCGAAAAATGCGCTCAATATTATATGAACCACAGATGGTTGGGCGGCACTTTGACAAACTGGCAAACAGTTTCTAAGTCTATTAATCGCCTGACAGTCATTGAAGAACAGATGACGACTGGCGCAGATGGCCTAACCAAAAAAGAACGGTTAGGAATGGAGCGTGAGCAGTCGAAACTTCAGGCTTCATTGGGCGGAATTCGCGAAATGGGAGGCGTGCCTGATCTTTTGTTTGTTATAGACGTGAAGAAAGAAGCCCTTGCAATTGCAGAAGCAAATAAGCTTGGAATTCCAGTGATTGCGGTGGTTGATACAAATTGCCCTCCTGCAGGTGTAGATTACATCATTCCAGGAAATGATGATGCTGCTCGTGCCATTGCTCTTTACTGTGATTTGGCAAGTCGGGCCGCTTTGGACGGAATGTCCGCGCAGCTCGGAGCCGCCGGTGTCGATTTGGGTGCATTAGAAGAAACCCCAGCAGAGGAGCCTTTGGCTGCAACAGAAGAGCCCGCCGCTACGGCCCCATCTGAAGAAGAGCAGGCGCCTGCAGAGGCTTCAACCTAGCCACTTCGCTATAAATTTTGAGCGCGGGGATACCCGCGCTCGCGTTAATTCAAAGAAATGAGGAGAGCCTAACATGGCGATCACAGCATCTATGGTCAAAGAACTGCGCGAAACGACGGGCGCAGGAATGATGGACGCAAAAAAAGCACTGATAGAAACCGACGGTGATTTTGAAGCCGCTATTGACTGGCTGCGCACAAAAGGTCTTGCAAAAGCCGCCAAAAAATCTGGACGCGTGGCGGCCGAAGGTTTGGTGGCTGTTGCTGTTTCAGATGGTGAAGGCGTTGCCATTGAAGTTAACTCAGAAACAGATTTTGTCGCAAAAAATTCAGAATTCCAAGATATGGTTTCTTCTTTTGCCCATGCAGCACTTGGAGTCGAAACTGTCGACGCTCTGAGTGCCACTGAAGTTAACGGAAAATCTGTTGCAGATACATTGACCGCTAAGATAGCCACAATCGGTGAAAATATGTCTTTGCGTAGAATGAGTAAAGCTCAAGGCGATGAAGTGCATTCCTATGTTCACAATGCTGTGGCACCTGGCATGGGTAAGATCGGCGTATTGGTCGCATTAAACGGATCAAGCCCTGACTTCGGAAAACAAGTTGCTATGCATATTGCTGCGGCAAACCCTCAATCGCTTACCGAAGCCGATTTGGATCCAAACGTTCTTGAACGTGAGAAGAATATTCTTACCGAACAAGCCCGGGAATCTGGAAAACCAGAAGCCGTTATCGAAAAAATGATCGTCGGTAGGGTGAAAAAATTCTTGGGTGAAATTACACTTCTTGGTCAAGCTTTTGTTATCAATCCTGACTTAACTGTTGCGCAGGCAGCAAAAGAAGCAGGGGTTGAAATTTCTGCTTTTGTGCGACTTGAAGTTGGCGATGGTATCGCGAAAAAAGAAGAAGATTTTGCCTCAGAAGTGGCCAAAGTCGCGCAAAGCTAAAACGCTTTTAATCAACGGTGGTTTTGCGCAAAAGTCGCTTTACCCCTTAAAATAAAAACGATGCTGGTATTTGCCGCATCGTTTTTTTATTTAATAACAATATCGCCTTAAGCTATAGCGCCAGCTTATCGATCGACTATAAACCGATAAACTGGCAATCCCTTTCGGGGAAACACTCAAATTACAGAAAATTGCCGCACAGAGTATTTCTTAAGTCCATATGGCCAAAGCCACTACTCACAGACACCTATTATAATGGCTCCTAGCGATATCATTTTAAAGTAGGGATTTCCTTACCTTCTTAAGTTCCTTGCAATATTTAGCAAAAAATTTTCTAATTCATTAAATAAATATTATTATTTTTCCTTTAATTTCAAATGCTTGCTATCAATCTTACCCTGAGCCAAAAATATTAATCTGTAAGCTGTTGTTTTTGAATTATGTTTCTCGCTCCACAACAAACATTTGATTTTGGAAAGCCGCCTTTAGAACGGCCTGAGCTGTCGTTTCGACTCCTAAGCTTTCTCTTGCAAGGCGTAGGTGTTTTTCGACCGTCGCCGCGGTTAAACCCATAAGCATGGCTATTTGTTGAGCGGTTTTTCCATCTGCGACCCACTCTAAAGCTTCACGTTGTCTTTTTGTTAATTTGCGACCGGACATCGTCGTATAGGGCAGGGACATGATTTTAAGATGCGCAACATTATTTATCAAAACAAGTTCGTCACCATACCGCTTCCAAATGTCATCGACATCATCTTGTGTCAGACCAACCCGGCCAGTCAGTCCGATCGCACCCCTTGATCGCGCTGACAAAGGATTAAAGCTAATCGTATATCCGCATGTTGCGTCATGTCTTTTGTTAAACTCAATAGCACGCATTTCACCCACAGAAAGAGACGATGTCTTGGCAAGATTTTCTAACATTCGCCAACTACAGACTCCTTCATTTTCAAAAGCCCAATTGGTCATAGGAGCATCTAAAAACAATCCTTCATGAACAAATTCATCAACATATTCAGAACTGTGATTTGTTAAAAGGATAAAATCATCAGGATCGCCGAAACCTTTTGGGGTAGAAAAGTGAGTAAACCCATAAATAATACGATCAAACCCGTAGGAGTTCATTTTTTGAACATGCATCTCCCAGAGCTGTTCAATTGATTGAGCATTCGTCATTTCGGTGACGTAGGATGTAAGATCAGAGTTCAAAATCCTATTTCCCTGGTAGATATATAGATTGCGTTTCTTTCGTTTAATTTCTTAATAAATAACCTGCACAAACTAGAATAAGACTTTGTAAACATGTTTGAAAAATACATGTAAAAACTTAGATTTGAGTAATATAAGTATATTTTTTTTAACATAATATATATTATGCGGTATTTGTGATGGGCTCTTTTTAGCTTTCCCTTTGGAATCAGTCCAATCAAGAAGTTCCATAATTTTTGACTACCCAACCCTCCCGGATTGCAATTGGAATACATGTTATTGAAATCAATCTCTGTTTTAAAGTGTAATAGCATTTGGCATTACTCTCGAGACCTTCAAAATTAGAATGTCTTTCAATATGGTCAGAATATCTCGCTTAAAAAAAGGATACTTTTTAAAACAGTTTCCAAATAATAAATCGGTAATCTCTATTTGTGTGATTGGCAGTATTAACTGCATATGGAAAGTGAAGGTCGTTTTGTAATATTCCTTCATTTTCCTACACCAGATTACCCATCTGCCCTATTAAGAAATCACACCCTACCCCCAAAATGCCTAACATCACTCTCCTTGTCCATGACAAGCGTAATTACATCTCATAACCCAGAAAGTTGGATAAAGTGTTATATATTTACACTATTAATTTATTTTTGACCCGCTGAAAGGCCATTAAATCGTCCCACTTTGCATTTAAGAAGGTCTCGTCTGTCTTGATGATATGGAGTTTAACAAAATCGCGCCCCAGCTGAAGCATTTCATCCCCTGCACAATACTTAATGACGCCTTTACAAGCATCTACCTCTGCTGGATCTATTTCTTTGTCATCACAGTAAATCCGAATCCACCCCTCAGGAATACAATCTTTTATCATCTGATAAATGGCTTGCCGGCTTATTTTTATATCCTCGACAATTTCCGACGCGCTGTAGACTTCATCTTTAATTCTTCCTCGGATCATTAACATGGCAAAAGCATCTCGCTGAATTGTTGAGCGCACCCAAAGAACTAATTTTGAAGTATTATCCACCAGGCTACGTCTACGGAAATGCGAAAGATAAACGTCCATAAGAGACAGTAAATATTCATCTAACAAGTATTTCTCAGTTACATCAAACCCTTTGTAATCCACTTATTTGCCACCCATTCATATTGCCTGCTTTAGCACTGCACATTACTATAGGGATTCCCCGATTTCTTTATCTAGCTCCATTACAACACTGTAATATAATACCTTTTTGGTCAAGGCGGGACTTTTTAGTTTGATTAAGCACAAAAGCTGCCCCATGTGCATTTATCAAGATTTTAAAGGGATATATTCAACAGACTGCACACTAAAAACAATAGGTAACCTTACCCTTGTGTATATGTTTGTCATAAATGCGATACCTGTGCCCCCAATTCAAAAACAACGCTCTTTATCCTGTGGTATCGATCTTTATATGAATCCGATAACTCAACAGGTAAAGTTTGTTGGGATGTAGATATAAGGTATTGCGCAAACTTTGTGCCGAAATAGGTTCCTGGTCCTATACCCCGCCCAGAATACCCAAAAATACCGTATAGGTCAGAATCTAGGCGCATAATTTTCGGGATGTAATCTGAACTCATCGAAATTTTCCCACTCCAGTACGCTTCAAACCCTGCGGTTTTCAACCTGGGAAACAGTTGAGATATTTTTTTCTCAGCCCAACGCAAATGGATATACCGTCCCACGCCCTCAGGTCGGCCCATCGCCCCTATCAGCAATCTGTTTCCACCGGCCTTTCGCACTGATGTCATAATCGGTGCAGTATCCCAACACCCCTGCTCCTGCGGCAAAATAGATGTCCAAATCTCATCGGACAAAGGGTGAGTAACCGCTTGGAAGTAATTTACGATGGCGGTTTTAGATGCCGTCAACCCAACATTTTTTTCTGCATAGGCATTTTGCGCGAACAGAACTGTTTTTGCAGCAACATCGCCGTTTGGTGTGATAACTGACCAAGATCCTTTTTCCCGCTCTAAGCGAATAGCAGGGGAGTTTTCAAATATTTTTGCCCCTTTTGCTTGGGCTACCCGTGCAAGACCGCGTAAATATCCAAGCGGCTGTATGGTCCCTGCCCTATGATCTATTAACCCGCCTTGGAAAGCATGGGTTCCGGTTAGTTTGGCGATTTGTTCTTTATTAAGCAACTCCACTGGTGCGTTTCGAGCCTGCCATTGAGCCCTGCGCTGTTTTAAATCCGTCAAACCTTTTTGATTATGTGCACAATGTATTGTTCCATTTCGCTTTGGTTCACATTGAATTTGATTTTCTTTAATTAAATCAAAAACGAGCTCTGGAGCTTTTGACAGCGCATCAACTAATTTTTCACCGCTCGCGCTTCCTATTTTTTCTTCGACCTTATCGGGTGGCAGCCACAATCCTGCATTTACCAATCCAACATTACGGCCAGATCCACCAAAACCGCAGAAATTTGCCTCAAGCAAAACAACGTTTAATCCTAACTTTGCAGCCTCTAGAGCCGCAGAGCAGCCTGTATACCCTCCCCCGATGACCACAAGGTCTGCGGACAGGTTTTCGTTAAGTTTTGGCGCAGCGAAATCTTCGGCGCATGATACTGTCCAGTAGTTGCTTGCTTCAATCATCTTTGGCTGTTTTCCAACGCGTTTTGGCGACTTCTTTCGCTTTACTTATATCCAAAAACGAATTGGACAAACCCAAATTCTCAGTAACTAAAATTTTGAAATGTTGAGATCTATCAAAAGAAAGATTTATAGCAGCGGCCAGGACAAAGAGCACGGATGGGGCTTGTACTACTACTGCAAAACTTCCCCCCTCACATCTGATCTAATGCCTTTTTGAAGGCCAAAATTAAATCTTCTGGGGTTTCTAAGCCAACGGAAACCCTAAAAAAGCCCTCGCTAATTCCATTTCTTTCACGATCTAGAGCTTCCATAGATCTATGTGATGAACTTACAGGGTGGCTAAGCGTAGTTCCCACATCACCCAAGGTCGGAGCAAAAGCAATACCCTCCAAACACTGTGTAAACAGGTTTGCCGCAGCCCGTGTTTTGTTAGTCAATTCAAAACTAACCATATTGCAACCGTTACCCTTAAAGTGTTTTTTAGCAAGCTCATGATCAGGGTGATCTTTACGCATCGGGTATAAAACCCGAGCTATTTTTGGATGTGTGGCCAATGCATCTGCCAAATTTTCAGCGTTTTTTTGGGCTTTTTCGAATCTTAAATCAAAAGTCAATAAACCCCGTTCAGCCAACCAGCAATCGAAAGGACTGGCGGTCAGACCTGTTGTAACAGCGAAATCATAGATGCGTTTGTTCAATGCAGAATCTTTAGCAACTACATACCCCAAAGTGACATCTGAGTGCCCTGCTAAAAGCTTGGTTACTGAATGGATAACTATATCAGCGCCATGCTTCAAAGGTTGAAAAACTTTGGGCGTTGTAAATGTATTATCAACAGCCAAAATAATCCCCGCCTCTTTGCAAATAGACGAAATTCCGTGAAAATCAGCAACCCGCAAGGTCGGATTAGAAATACCCTCGATCAATACCATTTTTGTATTTGGCTTTATTGCCTGGGCAATATCATCGCTGGATGATGCGTTCGCAAGAGTTGTTGAGATGCCCAACCGCGGCAATTCTTCGCTCATCAACCGTAAAGAGCGACCATAAAGCTGATCCCCAGCGATTATGTGATCTCCGGTTGATAGTATTGCCATAACCGCACTCGACACGGCTGCCATTCCCGACCCTGTAACAATCCCATTTTCCGTCGCTTCCAACCGGTTCAAAATTTGGGAAAGGGCTTGACCGTTTGGATGCCCCTCACGCGCATAGGTAAAACCAGATAGTTTGCCATTGTATTGGTCATCTAGCATGTCAGGGCTATCTGAAGCGTAAACCACCGATGGCGACAGTGGTGTCACAACTGGGCGGCTGGCACTTTTGGGAAATTCTACCGGGCGAATGAATGTTGCAGCATCAGGTTTCAATTCAATCAATCCTTTTCATATCAGCCATAAAGCGCGCCGCATTTTGTTGGTAATGTAGGGCGCTTTTCTCAAGTGACTTTATCTCTTCATCGCTTAAAGAGCGTATTATTTTACCGGGGGAGCCTACGACCAATGATCCATCTGGAATAGATTTGTTTTCTGTGATCAATGCACCAGCACCGATCAGACAGTTAGAACCAATTTTTGCACCATTGAGCACAATTGCGCCCATACCGATCAATGAATTGTCGCCAATTTCACATCCATGCAACATGACTTTGTGGCCAATTGTACAGTTCATTCCGATACGAAGAGGAAACCCCATATCTGTATGCATTACTGTGTTTTCTTGGATATTACATCCAGCACCAATATCGATTAATTCATTGTCGCCCCTTAAGGTCGCACCAAACCAAACCGATGTTTTCTCTTTCAGTTCCACATTGCCAATCACATTGGCATCCGGTGCCACCCACGCAGTGTTGGCAATCTTTGGCGTCTTATTTCCGAGCGTATATATTGTCATTTACGATCCTCAAATTCGACATTTAACCGACGCACAGTATCAACAATATTTGGTTGCTGAGACAGTCGCATGCGCTCTGCAGAGATTATTGTACGAAGCTTTTGCTCCGTGGCATCCAGCGCATCATTTATCAAAACATAATCATACTCTGGCCAATGGCTAATTTCATCTTTTGATTTTAGCATCCGTGCCTCGATTATCTCCGGCGTGTCTAAGGCGCGTGTCTTTAACCTTTTTTCCAGTTCTCTGATGGAGGGTGGCAAAATAAAAAAAGAAACGCAGTGCTGTCCTAACGCTGAATTTTTTATCTGTTGGCCGCCCTGCCAATCAACATCAAATAAAACATCCTTGCCCGCAAGGATGGCATCACGCACCGGTTTTTCTGGACTGCCGTAAAGATTGCCAAACACCTCGGCATGCTCAAGCATTTGCCCCTCTGACACCAAGTTTTCAAATGTCTTGCGGTCATGGAAGTAATACTCTTTTCCATCCCTCTCGCCCTCTCGAGGCGTACGGGTGGTGGCGGATATGGAAAACTCGATATCACTATCCCAGTCACGCAATCGCGCCGCGAGAGTGGATTTTCCCGCGCCCGAGGGCGAAGATAGTATGATTAATAGTCCACGTCGTGTCAGTTCGCTCATTCATTTATTCCAGATTTTGAACTTGCTCTCGCATTTGATCTATTATGACCTTCATTTCAAGCCCGATGCTGGTCAATTCCGAATATTGGGCTTTTGCACAAAGGGTATTTGCCTCTCGGTTGAATTCCTGCATCAAAAACTCCATGCGGCGCCCTATAGCGCCCCCAGCATTCATCAGATCAAAGGCAGCTTGAATATGGATAGCCAAACGATCTAACTCTTCTGTTACATCTGACTTTACAAAGATCAAGGCCACCTCTTGTGCCATACGCTGTGAATCAAATTGTGTTGAATTTTCAAGAATTTTTGCCAGCTGAGTTTTCAAAAGACTACGCATATGGTCATTCCGCGCGTCCAAAAGAATCTTGGCATTTTCCAATTGAACCTTTAGGGCATCCAACTGAGATATAAGAAGATCAACCAACTGCTTACCCTCGGATGACCGCGACTTTAGGAACGTGTCATAGAGTGGCTCTAGGGACGTCAAAATTTCATTAAAAAGTGTTTCAAGCGCATCCTTAGACAAAATTTTGTTGCCCATAATGCCCTTTAGAGTCAAAAGGTCTGCGGCTTTCGACGGGGCAAATGATATGCCATGATCCATTCCATATTGCTCAATTTTTGTGATGTTATTCAAGGTTTTAATTAAAATATCTTGATCAATCGATAGGCTGCGGTCTTGATCATTTTCATCGCTATGCAATTTGATTGTTAACGTGACATTGCCGCGTTTTATCAACTGCTTTAATCGTGCTCGAACTGCAGTTTCCAGACCGTCAATCCAATCCGGGGCCCTGATCTTTATATCAAGACCTTTGCCATTCACACTGCGCAACTCTGCCGCCCAGCTATGGGTTTGATTCTCACCCGTCACAGCGCCAAATCCCGTCATTGATTGAGCCAAGTTCTTCTCCTTTTCCAATAAAGCCTAGATAGCTTATTTTGTCTGGGATGTCAGTGGATTAGATTACTCCATTAACCCTTTATTAAGATTAGTATTAAAAGCAATTCAAATTTATAATAAATTGCCTAAAGGAATGCAGGACAGAGACGTTTTGCAAAACTCGGATATTGAAAAACAAAGCTGTGCCTTTTGATCTGCTAAGTTCTATGGTCAGCTAAACTGGCAATTTGAGATTATGAGTAATATTTTTTTATTTAGAACATATCAAAAAGACATCTTCGACACCAAAATTGAAGCAAATCCTTGCCCAGAAATTCAGCAATTGGAAGTTTACTGGGAAAGAATGCATAACGGTAAAAAACCGCCTTGGCGTACACAAATTTGCCCAACCAAATTGATTGATATGTTACCTTTTTTATTTCTGATTGACTTGGTATCCGAAAATCACGCCTATTTTAGGTTTATCGGCGCATCTGCAAAGTTGGATTTAGAAGAACTGTCGATCCATACGCCGCTCAAAAACCGCGTCTATACCGACACTCAGCCAAGATTTAAAACCTGCATGACTGAAATTTTCACAAGCTCTGCCCCACAAAAATTAATGCTGCGCCCCTATGCTTCAAGCGCTTTCAAAACGCCTTTGATTAACCTTGGTTTGTTTCCTCTTCTGGATAGGTATGGAAAATCTACGAAAGCCATCGGGGCTATTAAAACCGATGGCGCCAGAATTTACAGATGGGCGGAAAAGACTAAAACATTGGCCTTAAATAAACAATGGCGCTCATTCAGCCAAAGCCAGAGATGAAAGCCAAGTTAACGAACGCGCCTCGTTTTAAGGCCATGCCGTCTCTAAAGGGATACCGCTGATTGTCTTTTTTGCGACTCACGATGCATCACCAACTCTTCTGCTACCAAAAATGCCAGTTCAAGCGATTGGCTTGCATTCAAACGTGGGTCGCAGGCCGTATGATAGCGGTCTGAAAGATCTTCTTCGGTAACTTCTCTGACGCCACCTGTGCATTCGGTCACATCCTGCCCTGTCATTTCAAAATGTACACCGCCCGGGATTGTGCCTTCGGAACTGTGAATAGCAAAAAATTCACGAACCTCTCTTAACACGCTGTCGAAAGGTCTTGTTTTATACCCGGTGGAAGATTTAATCGTATTGCCGTGCATGGCATCGCAGGTCCACAAAACATTTGCGCCTTCTTCTTTAACTGCATTTATAAGGCGCGGCAGATGATCCCCCACAGAGCCAGCGCCAAATCGCGCTATCAAAGTTAATCGCCCTGCTTCGTTTTGCGGGTTCAGCTTTTCCATCAAAACCTTCAAATCCTCAACCGAGGTGCTCGGTCCACACTTTAAGCCAATAGGATTTTGCACGCCTTTACAAAACTCAACATGGGCTCCATCCGGCTGCCGGGTGCGATCTCCTATCCAAATGAGGTGCCCGGAACCCGCAAGCCATTTTCCAGATGTGGAATCCAAACGTGTAAGCGCTTCTTCATATTCAAGAAGCAAGGCCTCATGGCTGATAAAAAAGTCAACGGTTCGCAATTCTTGCGCAGTGTCAGATCCAATGCCAGCCGCGCTCATGAAATCCAATGCATCATTAATACGCTGTGCCATTTGACGGTATTGGGTTGCTTTTTCGCCTTCAGTAAAGCCCAGTGTCCAACTGTGGACCTGATGCATATCTGCGTATCCACCAGTGGAAAACGCGCGCAACAAGTTCAAGGTAGCCGCCGATTGTGTATAAGCCTGCAGCATCTTTTTTGGATCTGGGATGCGAGCCTCGGGAGTAAAGGCCAGTTCATTTATAATATCGCCGCGATAGCTTGGCAACTCAACGCCATTTTGCACCTCTGTGGGCGCCGAGCGGGGTTTGGCAAACTGCCCTGCCATCCGCCCAAGTTTAACAACCGGTACTTTTGCACCAAAAGTAAGCACCATCGCCATCTGCAAAAGAACTTTGAATGTGTCGCGAATCCCGTCAGCAGTAAATTGATCAAAACTTTCGGCGCAGTCGCCCCCCTGAAGTAAGAAAGCCTCACCGCGAGATGCCGCAGCCAGTTTGGCCTTTAAATTGCGCGCCTCACCTGCAAAAACCAGAGGTGGATACTTCGACAACTGGCCTTCAACTTTCAGAAGTGTACCCTGATCGATGTATTCGGGCATCTGCACCCGGGGCTTTTGCCGCCAATCAGTTTTTTGCCAATCAGACATTATGTACTCCAAGACAACTTATTAATATTTTCACACTCTATACGAGAAAGATTTTGAAAGAACCATATATGTTTTTCAACTCTCTTGACGGATCGCAATAGTTTTGAACAATTGTGTTGATAAAGTCATGCTTTTGGATGTAATGCGCCAACTAGATTTAACGGAATGTGGCCCTATGAGCAGTCAAACCCAAACAACTCTTTCAAGACTGACGCCGATTAAGACACGGCGATTTGCATTCGTATTGATAGAAAACTTTTCTCTTCTATCTTTTGCCTCGGCCGTTGATGCCTTGAGAATTGCCAATCGAATGGCAGAAACCACGCTGTACACTTGGCTTTTCATGGGCGAAGGAGGAGACACAATCTCTTGTTCAGCCGGTACTTCTTTCAAGCTTGATGGTGACCTTATCGAGCTAAAGAGAGACGACACTATAATGTTATGTGGCGGCATTAATATACAAAACCATAGCTCAAAGAAAATTTTGAACTGGATTCGCCGTGAGGCAAGGCGGGGCTTGCCTATCGCAGGGCTTTGTACTGGCGCCTACCCTATGGCCAAGGCGGGGATTTTAGATGGAAAACGCGCCACAATTCACTGGGAAAACCAAGATAGCTTTTCAGAAGAATTTGCCGAAGTTGATCTAACAAAGTCAGTCTTTATAAGTGACGGATTGCGCATGACTACAGCAGGCGGGACATCCTCGATTGATTTGATGCTAAAAATTATAGCCGATGATCATGGAGAAGAGCTGGCAAATGCTGTTGCAGATCAAATGATCTACAGCTCAATAAGAACAGATCAAGATACCCAAAGACTTTCTGTGCCAACACGAATAGGTGTCCGCCATCCAAAATTAAGCAACGTCATACAAATGATGGAAACCAACATCGAAGAACCCATTAGTCCGGCAATACTGGCCAAGGATGTGGGGATGTCCACCCGCCAACTTGAACGATTGTTTCGGCGATACCTTAATCGCAGTCCAAAACGATACTACATGGAACTGCGCCTGCAAAAAGCCCGCAACCTTTTAATGCAGACCAACATGAGCGTAATCAATGTTGCCTTGGCTTGTGGCTTTGCATCACCGTCACATTTTTCTAAGTGTTATCGCGCGCATTATAATACTACGCCTTATCGCGAGCGTGGCAGTCATTCTGTTCGGGTATAAATAATCAAGCTTAAGTACAATTAAGCATGCCTTAAGAACCTTTATCAAATTCAAAAACGCATTCTCAGAAAAATATTTTATTTACGCCAAATTATGACTTTCTTTCAGCCTCTAACTTTTGCCACTTAAATAAATTATTTATTGACCCGTCGTTTCAAATAAGAAATACGCACCTAAAGATTCCATTCGATCCTTTAAGGGATAGCATGCATGCAGTTACTTAGCTTTAAGGGAAAGCGCTCATGAACACCAAGCCAATACTTGAAGTCCAAAATCTTGGAAAAAGTTATGGTGGTGTTAGGGCTGTAAATGACCTTAGCTTTTCTATTAATCGCGGAGAGATAGTGGGTTTAATAGGCCCCAACGGTGCAGGCAAAACCACCTCTTTTAATACAATTGCAGGAGCAGAAAAGCCAACAACTGGCGAGGTGTTCCTAGAAGGCGTGAAGGTCACTGGGCGGTCAACAGAGCAACTCTACCATATGGGGCTTTCAAGAACGTTCCAATTAAGTCAAGAATACCCCAAAATGACGGCATTGGAAAACCTAATGGTTGCCTGTAAATCACAACCTGGGGAAAACATCTTGATGAACTGGCTTTATCCCAAGCTTGTAAACAAGCGTGAGACCGAAGTTGTTCAAAAATCAAAAGAGACACTAGAGTTTTTGGGCTTGACCCATGTTGCGGACGAATTGGCAGAGAACCTATCAGGCGGGCAAAAAAAACTGCTGGAATTAGGCAGAACCATGATGGCCGATGCCAAGCTTATTCTTCTGGACGAACCGGGTGCCGGTGTAAACCCGACCTTAATGCAAAAAATCGGTGACATGATCATCGACCTCAATCAAAACCGCGGCTATACGTTTTGTCTTATCGAGCATGACATGCAATTGATTGAGCGCCTTTGTCATCGCATCATAGTGCTTGCAGAAGGTCAAATTCTTCTAGAGGGATCTATGGAAGAAATCCGTAACAATACAAAAGTCGTTGATGCTTATTTTGGGAGTGCCGAGGCTTGAGCAAGCTAACTGCGTTAGAGATAACCAACCTTCATGCAGGGTATGGTGAAACCGAAATACTTAAAGGTATCAATATAAGTGTAGAACCATCGCAAACAGTTGCAATTATTGGTCCCAATGGGGCCGGGAAATCTACTGTCATAAAATCTGTATTGGGCTTATTGAACGTGATTAGCGGAAGTATTTCGATGAATGGCGTCGATATTGTTGGGATAGCCCCTGATAAGGCGGTCCGGCAGGGCATCAGTTATGTCCCTCAAACGCATAACGTCTTTCCCAATTTATCTGTCACTGAAAATCTTGAAATGGGTGCGTGGACACGAAAATATGGTATTGCCGAGCGCATTGACGAGATGTTTGATCTGTTTCCTGACCTTAAAACAAAAAGAAATAAGATAGCTGGGTCCCTTTCAGGTGGCCAAAGGCAAATGGTAGCAATGGCTAAAGCACTTATGGTAGAAGCGAAAATAATGCTGCTTGATGAACCAACAGCTGGTTTGTCACCAAAATTTCAGGCTCAGATTTTCAAAACTGTCAAAAAAATCAACGAAAACGGCATTCCAATTCTTTTAGTAGAGCAAAACGCCAAGCAAGCACTTGAAATCGCTGACAAAGGCTATGTTCTAGTGGATGGGGCAAATAAGGTAGAGGGCACAGGCCAAGACCTTATTAACGATCGAAACGTAGCTAGAATGTTCTTAGGAAGTAAAGACTGACAAATGTGGGAAACATTCGGATTCGAATTTGTGAATTTTTATCTCATACCGGGATTGGTATTGGGTTGCATCTATGCGCTCGGCGCTATCGGAATAACGCTTACCTTTAGCATATTAAGATTTGCAAACTTTGCCCACGGTGAGGTTATGATGATCGGCGGGTACTTCACCTGGACAGCTATGGTGTTGTCAAATGACCTATTTGGGATACCCCTTCACCCAATTATAGCAGCCATTCCAGCTGTTATGTTGGCGATTGCGTTATTTATTCTTGTGGATAGGTATTTTTATAAACCATTCCGATCTGCACCAGCCATTCGTGTTGTAATGGCAAGTTTTGGTATGATGCTTGTTATTAGAAGCTTTGTTCAAGCCGTATGGGGCCCAAATCAACTTACTTTTGTTCCCGGAATTGCCAAGCCAAACGAATTGGTCAAAAATCTGACGGCATCCGTAGATATGATGATTCTGGTTCCAAATAAGCATTTTTGGATTATTGCAGGCACAATCGTGATTATGCTTGCGCTGAGTTGGTTATTAACCAAAACAAAGATTGGCAAAGGTATGCGCGCTGTTTCTGACAGTCCAGAGTTGGCCAAGGTATCGGGCATCGATGTAGAGGTTATTGTTAAAGCAACTTGGTGCGTCGGCGGCTTTTGCGCTGTGGCTGCAGGTGTTTTTCTGGCAATGGACTTACAGATGCTGGAAACCACCATGGGCTTTCGTATGTTACTTCCGATGTTTGCTGCTGCGATATTAGGCGGCATTGGTCGGCCATTCGGCGCTGTGGTGGGGGGGCTGGTGATCGGACTGGCGGAAGAACTATCAGTTTATCCTTGGTTAGGGGATGGTTCCTTGATTAGCCCCGGCTATAAAACAGGCGTTGCTTTCACAATAATGGTGATCATGCTGGTCGTACGACCAAGTGGGCTATTTAAAGGGCGGTTATTCTAATGGATATGCTTATTGGATATTCTCTTTACGCGATTTCATTGCTCACTGTAGGTGGAATTTATGCAATTCTTGCTTTAGGTCTTAATATTCAGTGGGGATACGCCGGCCTTTTTAATGTTGGTATTGCAGGCTTTGCTGCCATTGGCGCTTATACATTCGCGCTAATGACAACGGCGCCTTCATCATATCACTTTGGTGGGTTGGACTTACCACTGCCCTTGGCGATATTTTGCGCAATGATCCTATCCGGACTTGTTGCTTTCTTTATAGGGCTTATTTGTATCAGATTGAGATCTGATTATCTCGCGATTTCAACTATTGGCATAGCTGAAATCATCAAGTTATTTTTGAAGAACGAAACAGAACTGACAAATGGTCCACGTGGGATCAATAAGATACCACGCGTATGGGAGCATTTGACAGAAGAAAGGTTTTACACAAAATCTCCTATGTCTTGGTTTAATGATGCGCAGGGCTGGGAACAGTTCTTTGACTCTCTTCCCATTTGGTGGTGGCAACCATTTTTTTGCGCAACAATCCTGTTGATCGTGTATGTTATCTATAAACTTTTAGAAACTGCCCAACGATCTCCTTGGGGCCGCATGATGACAGCCATACGAGAGAACGAAAACGCAGCACATGCAGCAGGTAAAGATGTAACACGGCGCCGCATTGAAGCATTTGTGATTGGCGCAATGGTCATGGGTTTGGCCGGCGCAGTTTTATCCCAGCATTTGCGCTTAATTGACCCAACCAACACGTTTGACCCGTCAAAAATGACATTTTTGGTTTGGGTTATGTTAATAGCAGGCGGCTCGGGTAATAATCGGGGGGCAATTTTTGGGGCCTTTTTGGTTTGGACAATCTGGTCTGCAAGCGAAATATTTATCAATTCCGGACTTCACATCTTTGGTGAAATGATATCAAGTATGGATATAAGTCTATTGAAAACACGAGCTGGTTATCTTCGTATGGTGGTTATCGGGCTCTTGCTACAATACATCTTACAGAAGTATCCTGATGGCATAATGCCTGAATCAAGACCTGTGCCATCTGGCATTAAACTCTAAAAGAGGGAGAAAACAATGAAACCACAAATAGCTGCAGGCTTAGCCTGCTACTTAATGGCAACAACTGCAAGTGCAGATGTTGTCGTCGGGAATCCAATGGCAGTAACAGGTCCAATCCCAGATCTTGTTGCACCAATGGTATTGGCTGTCGATTTGGCCGCCGAACATGTAAATGCTCAAGGCGGTATGTTTGCAAGTGGCGAAAAATTTGTCATTGCTAGAGCGGACAGTCAGTGTGATCCTGTTGCGGCAGTTGATGCAGTCACTAAACTAATCAACGTAAGCATGGTCACTGCAATTGTTGGTCCAGTCTGTTCAGGCGCAACGATTGCCCAAGCAGATTCTGTTTCAATCCCAGCTGGAGTTGTAACTTTATCAGTTTCAGCTTCTTCACCGATGATAACAAACATGGAGTCAGGCACTGACCTCGTATTCCGGTCAGCAGCATCTGACGCCTATCAAGGTGTTGCGCTTGCAGAGCTAGCAATTGCAAAGGGAATTATGGATATCGCAGTTTCCTATGCAAACGACGATTATAACGCTGGGATCGCTGAAGTATTTGTAAATTCTTTCTCTGAGATGGGCGGAACAGTTACATCCAACGAAGCACATGAACCAAATAAAGCTTCATACCGTGCTGAAGTCGCAACAATGGGTGCAGGAAGTGATAATCTCGCACTCTTCGCTTATTATGGATCAGGCGGTATTACCATTATGCGAAATGCATTGGAAACTGGCGCATTTTCCACATTCATAGGTGCGGATGGTATGCTTGCTCAAGAAACGATTGATCAGATCGGTGCAGAAAACCTTGGCGGCGCAACCTTTACAACATCCACTCCAAATCTGACAACAGCAGGCTATGCAGCGTTTAAAGGACTTGCAGAGGCTGCCGACGTTCCATCAGCTTCTCCGTTTGTGGCAAACTCTTATGACGCCGCATTTATGATGGCACTGGCGATCGAAAAAGCGGGTTCAGCTGATCGTAGCGCAATTTCTGCGTCACTTCGCTCAATCGCCAACGCTCCAGGTGAAGTAATTCAAGCTGGTGAGTTTGCTAAAGCAAAAGCGATTTTAGCGGCTGGTGGAGATATCCACTATAATGGCGCAGCTGGTCCACAAGACTTTGACGCCAATGGTGATGTTTTAGGTTACTTCTCAGCAAATGTTGTGAAAGACGGCGTTTGGGAAGGCACTATCATCGAATAATCAAACTACTGCACATTATGAAAAGCCCGCTGTTGCAGCGGGCTTTTTTATTTTTCAATAAAATTTAAAATGTGTAAACTCGAATTCAGGCAAATTGCCAAACATCACTCAGCTAATGGCTTTATTCAGCCGCCACTTTTTTAGGCGTCAAAATGTCTTTAAGATAGTGACCCGTATAGCTTTGTTCGTTTTTTAAAAGCGTTTCTGGCGTCCCTACTCCGACGAGTTGACCCCCACCATCACCACCCTCGGGGCCAATATCGATTATCCAATCAGCGGTTTTCACCACATCTAAATTATGTTCAATCACGACCACTGAATTACCGGCATCAACCAATTCATGCAGTACCTCGAGCAGCTTACGAACATCTTCAAAGTGTAAACCTGTGGTTGGTTCATCAAGAATATAAAGCGTTCTTCCGGTTGCTCTTTTTGAAAGCTCTTTTGATAGCTTTACACGCTGGGCCTCGCCCCCTGATAAAGTGGTGGCTTGTTGTCCAACCTTAATATAGCCTAAACCAACCCGCAAAAGAGCATCCATTTTTTCACGAATTGATGGAACAGCTTGGAAAAAAGTCTGTGCCTCTTCGACCGTCATAGCAAGCACATCAGCAATACTTTTACCTTTGAATTTAATCTCAAGGGTTTCTCGATTGTAACGCGCGCCATTACAGGTTTCGCAGGTCACATAAACATCAGGCAAAAAGTGCATTTCGATTTTGATAACACCGTCACCCTGACAAGCTTCACATCGGCCCCCTTTCACATTAAAACTAAACCGGCCCGGCTTATAACCACGTGTTTTCGCCTCGGGCATCCCGGCAAACCATTCGCGTATCGGCGTAAAGGCTCCTGTGTAGGTGGCAGGATTTGACCGCGGTGTTCGACCAATTGGACGCTGATCTATATCAATGACTTTATCAAGATACTCCAATCCTTTAATGGTTTCGCAGGGTGCAGGAGTTTGCTTTGCTCCGTTTAAACGCATCGAGGCAGTTTTAAATAGGGTTTCAATTGTCAAGGTGGATTTACCCCCGCCTGACACGCCCGTTACACAGACAAATTTACCCAAAGGAAAATCAACCGTAAGCGATTGTAAATTATTGCCCGAGGCATTGACCACTTTTATAGATTTGCCATTGCCCTTTCGGCGCTCACCAGGAAAAGGTATGCTCTTTTGCCCACTCAAATATTGTCCTGTGATCGAGTTTTCATCAGCAGCAACGTGATCGGGTGAGCCATGGCTGACCACTTCACCGCCATGAACACCGGCGCCCGGTCCTATGTCAAAAACATAATCCGCATCTCGGATAGCTTCTTCATCGTGCTCAACAACAATAACAGTGTTACCTTGATCTCGAAGGTTCTTAAGCGTGGTGAGCAACCGCCCATTATCGCGCTGGTGCAACCCTATGGATGGCTCGTCTAAAACATAAAGCACACCTGTAAGCCCACTTCCAATTTGACTGGCAAGCCGAATGCGTTGGCTTTCCCCGCCTGATAATGTGCCGGCGTTCCGGCTTAGGGTTAGATATTCAAGGCCAACGTTATTCAGAAATCCCAATCGTTCACGAATTTCCTTTAAAATAGTCGACGCAATTTCATTTTTCTGAGCACTTAATTGGCTTGGTAATTCGGCACACCATTCAAAGGCTTCTTTTATCGACATGTTTACAACTTGTCCGACATGCGATTTTGCCAATTTTACAGCCAAGGCTTCGGGCCGTAACCGATATCCCTCGCAGCTTCCACATGGGCGATTATTTTGATAATTTTCAAACTCTTCGCGTACCCAATTGCTATCCGTTTCGCGGTACCTACGCTCCATGTTGGGGACAATACCCTCAAACACGCGGCGCACTTGATAGACACGCCCACCCTCATCATAGCGAAAGAGTATTTCTTCTTCACCTGATCCATAAAGAAAAACACCTTGAACCTTTTTGGTCAGGTCTTTCCATCTTGCATCCGCCGCAAATCCATAATGATTTGCAAGAGCTTCGATGGTTTGCAGAAAATAGGGACTTTTCCCCTTGCGCCAGGGGGCAAGTGCGCCGTCTCTGATTTTTAAGGTTTGATCTGGAACGACCAACCGTTCATCAAAAAATAGCTCTACTCCAAGCCCATCGCAGTCCGGGCAAGCGCCAAAGGGCGCATTAAACGAAAAGAGACGCGGTTCAATTTCAGAAATTGTAAAGCCACTTTCCGGGCAGGCGAAATTCTCGCTGAAAGTGTGCCGCTCAGCTTCTGTGTCTTCATCCGTTGGGGCGGTTTCCAAAACTGCAATGCCATCGGCCAAATCAAGCGCGGTTCGAAAGCTGTCGGCAAGCCGCGCTTCAATTCCTTCTCGAACCACAATCCGATCCACAACCACATCAATAAAGTGGCGAAAATTCTTATCCAAAACAGGAGGGTCTTCTAAATCATAGAATTGACTATCTACTTTAACGCGCTGGAATCCCTGTTTGCGTAATTCTAAAAACTCTTTGCGATATTCGCCTTTGCGATCGCGCACAATAGGAGCCAGAAGATAGGCTCGCGTACCCTCTGGCATAGCCATGACGCGATCCACCATATCCTGCACTTGCTGCGCTTCGATCGGAAGACCCGTTGCCGGGCTATAGGGCGTCCCTGCCCGCGCAAACAGTAATCGCATATAATCATAAATTTCGGTGACGGTGCCAACCGTTGAGCGGGGATTTTTACTTGTTGTTTTTTGCTCAATAGAAATTGCGGGGCTTAAACCTGATATGTGGTCCACATCGGGTTTTTCCATCATATCCAAAAATTGACGGGCATAGGCGCTCAGCGATTCGACATAACGGCGCTGACCTTCCGCATAGATAGTATCAAAAGCCAATGATGACTTTCCAGATCCCGATAATCCTGTAATAACAACAAGTTGATCTCTTGGAATATCTACATCAATAGACTTTAAATTGTGTTCGCGCGCTCCGCGAACTTCAATAAACTTTAGGTCAGCCATCAAATACCCTCATTGCTTACGCAAGAGATAAACCTTTTGTTAAGAGTCTCCAATAAAAAAATGAGAACATAGGAAGAACATGGCTTCTGGGCTTAACCTAAAGTTATAGAGGAAAATACTCTTGAATTAATTTGTGTGCAAAACCTAGTGATAAGATTTTATAAGTAGGTAAAATCATCCAAATTTCCGCTCGTTGCTCCAAACAAGAGCTGATAAGGGAGTGGCTAGATTTGAAAGTAAAAAGGTTCAAAATATAATGAAGCCACTCTCGCTTAAGCGCAGTGATTTTCCAAATGGGTTTGACTTTGGCGTTGCCAGCTCTGCCTACCAAATCGAAGGCCATGCCTTTGGCTCAGCGGGTGAAACCCACTGGGACAGCTTTGCAAAACTTCCCGGGCGTGTTTTGAAACAGCATAACGGGCAAATTGCCTGTGACCATTATCATAAATACGAAGAAGACCTTGACCATATAAAAGCTGCAGGCTTTGACAGCTATAGGTTCTCAACCAGTTGGGCCCGTGTCATTCCAGAGGGTGTCGGAGCCGTAAACTCTAAAGGGTTAGACTTTTATGATCGCTTAACAGATGCGATACTTGAACGTGATTTAAAGCCGCATTTAACCCTGTATCATTGGGAATTGCCACAAGCCATAGCCGAAAAAGGTGGGTGGACCAATCGGGAAATTGCGGGCTGGTTTGGCGAATTTGTAGAAATTATTGGTCATAAATTGGGGGATCGTATGGCCTCAATAGCCCCCATTAACGAGCCATGGTGTGTCAGTTGGTTATCGCATGCGCTGGGGCATCATGCGCCGGGAAAGCAGGACTTAAAACTGGCTGCTCTGTCCATGCATAATGTGCTTTTAGCACATGGGCGTGCTGTTGAAGTTCTGCGTGGACAAAATCAGACAAATCTTGGCTGTGTATGCAATTTGGAATGGAGCCATCCAGCCAGCCAAACAGCACAGGATATTGAGGCTGCAAAATTATATGACGCCATTTATAATCGGTTCTTTTTAGAAGCGATGTTTTTAGGTGAATATCCAGAACCGGTTTTAAAAGGCATAGAGAGGTTTTTGCCATCATCCTGGCAAAAGGATTTATCAATCATATCAGCCCCTTTGGATTGGTGCGGAATAAATTATTATACCTGCAAGCGCGTAGCGCATGATGCAAGCTTAGAATGGCCGCATGTGCGGGATGAAATTGGGCCGTTGGAGAAAACTGATATGGGATGGGAAATTTACCCTAAGGGTCTAAGTGATTTCCTAATGTGGGTGAACCAAAAAATAACCAAAGGTATTCCCTTGTTTGTAACTGAAAATGGAGCGGCAACATCAGAAGCAACAGAACACCAGAAACTGAATGATCATCAACGTATTTCTTACATTGATGCACATTTAGGGGCGGCGCATCAGGCAATCAAAAGTGGCGTACCCCTCAAAGGTTATTATATGTGGTCACTGATGGATAATTTTGAGTGGGCATTTGGTTATGATAAACGCTTCGGGCTTATACACGTCGATTATTCTACGCTTGAGCGTAGACCGAAAGCATCATATTACGCCGTTCAAACCGCGATAGCATAAGAGTGGACGATGGGTGAAAAATTGGAATTGGTGGCTGATATTGGTGGGACCAACACCCGTGTTGGCCTATCACAAAACTCTCAGCTAATCCGTAAGAGCATCAAAAAATTCCCCAATGACAACGCCAAATCACTTGAAGATATACTAAAGCGTTATCTCAGTGAGCAAAACTTGGATACTGTTTCCGGCACCTGCGTAGCGCTTGCCGGACCGGTGCGACATGATATTGCTAAAATGACCAATTTGTCCTGGGAAATTACAAAGGACAGCTTGGCGCGCGCCACCGGCGCAAAAACCATCGGCCTATTAAACGATTTGCAAGCTCAGGGACATGCTTTGGATCATTTATCGGATGATCAGTTGCTGCCGGTTTCTGGTAACCGGGTTGCCGGCTCAAAAGAAACAAAACTTGTTTGCGGCATCGGTACGGGCTTTAATGCTTGTACGGTTATTTCGTCTTCAAATGGAATTATAGCCCCCCCAGCTGAAGCTGGTCATTACCGACTGCCCGCTGCCAATCAGCAGCAAAAAGAAATCGTCAAAATGATTGAGGCCAAGTATGGCTTTGCCTCGGTCGAAAATATTTTATCTGGAAATGGATTGGTCGAATTAAATAATTTTTTCTGCCCCCACGCGCCTCGCACGGCCAAAGACATCATTGAAGCCGCTGCAGATGGCGCCAAAGATGCACAGGAAGTGGTTGATGTTTTTGGGTCATTCATGGGCTCGATTCTTGGAGATCTAGCGCTTATTACTCTCCCCTTTGGTGGAATATACATAATCGGTGGGGTTGCCCGCGCAGTTTTTCCGTTTTTGAACGCGCAAAATTTTGTTTCTGGATTTTGTGACAAGGGAAGATTCAGTGATTTTAACGCTGAATTCTCTGTTCACATTATCGACGATGATTTTGCTGCTCTCAACGGTTGCGTTAGCTTTCTTGGAGAAATTTAACCCCTACATCCTTGCTGTAAAGCATCATACCGACAAGCATAAAGACTGTTGAAAAAATAAAAAACCAACTGATCCAGAGATATTGGGTTTCCAAAGCAACTTCATAGTCAATCAAAACCCCCGTGATACCGGGCCCAATTGCTGATCCCAACACCATTATCGCAGCAGCCATGGCCTTTAAAGCGCCCAGATGCTTGGTTCCATAGAACTCTGCCCAAAAAGCGTTGGGTAAAGTGGCATTGGACCCTGAAGTCATTGATAAAAAAAACAATCCAAACACAAAAACTGCAAGCCCGTTGCCAAGTGCAAAACATAAAAAGGCACAAGTCATAGGCAATTGATAAAAAGCAATAAGCCGCGCTGTGCCAAACCGATCAAGGGCCCATCCAGATAGAACCATCATCAAAACTGACGCTCCGGTGAAAAATGGGAAAAAACTTACAAGCGTTATGTGGTCCCATTCTTTGATCTCGGCAAAATGTACTTGTTGGAAAAAGAACGCTGTTGAGAACGCACTTGGGCCTAGAAGTGCGGGCACCATACACCAAAACAAAGGGTGTCTCAGCGCCTCAGAACGTGTCCAATGGCGATCTTTCATCCCCAAAGACATTGCTTCTTCTGCCACAGATTGTGGCGCGCGCTCTTTGCTGAGCAAAAATCGCAACATTGGGGTCGCCAAAATGAGAACAAATGCAGCAATCCACCACAAACTGCGCCAATGCATAAAGCCCATTAAAAATACAAATAATACAGGCAAGCTTGCCTCTGCTAAAGAAAATCCCATCCCGGCAATTGATAAGGCTCGGCCTCGATTAACGACAAACCACCGTGACATCGCAACAACTGACAAATGAGAGCACATCCCCTGCCCCAACAATCGCAGAGCGAAAATAACGACGGGTAATAAAGCGACCATATACAGATTTGCCATCGCGATAGACGATAGGGCCAGCGCGATAATAACGACTGTTCCAAGGGTGCGCGTTCGAATGTAATCGCTCGTAATGCCGGCCCAAATCATCACAAGCGCAGAAGCCCCTGTACCAAGAGAGTAAATTCCACCCCAAGCCGAGTGTGAAAGCCCAAATTCTGCACGAATATGGCCTGAAAAAATTGATATAAAAAAAGTCTGTCCAAAGCTGGATAGAAAGGCCAGCAATGCGCCTGCCCCAAGCCAAGCAAGGTTATTCTTTATGAAACTAAAAAACTGCATCTTTTTCCATTCCAGTGCATTTATTTTAGCTAAATTCAATTTACCCAAAAGAACAGAAAAATCGCATCTTGCAACTCACAGTTCTTTGCTGGTTAAAGGAAAAAACTGTTATTTTGGAAAATTCGGATTTATCACGGTAAATACAATTCGTTCCTGAACTTGGCAGTATTTAGGTGGAAATATCGCATGGCTGATCCGTTGCAAAAAATTGCAGACAATTACGTATCTAAGAAAAAATTCTCTGGAATTGAATGGCAAATAGAAAAGAATGGGGCCTATTTTCACCGCGGCCGGGCTGGATTTGCGGATTTTGAAAAGAAAACGCCAATTCCCGAAACTGCAATTTATCGAATTTATTCTATGACCAAGCCCATAATATCCGTGCTTGCATTGCAGTTGATTGAACAAGGATCATTTAACTTAACCGATCCTATTGCGGTTTATGACGAGCGTTTTTCTTCAATGGCTGTGCTGCATGCTAGTGGTAAAATCGAGCCTGCAGAAACTTTAATCACTGTTGAACACTTGCTGACCCATCGCGCCGGTTTTTCATATGAATTCATCATGGGCTGTCATATATCTCCTTATTACAGACAGGCAGAAATTATGGGTAATGCAGAGCGCGATCTGGATGGCATGATGGACGCATTATGTTCCTTACCCCTTGCCTTTCACCCTGGATCTGCCTGGCGCTATAGTGTTTCAACAGATGTGCTTGCACATATTATTCAACGGGCAACAGGCAAATCAATTCAAGCTCTTTTGAGCAAAATGATTTTTGCGCCGCTCAAAATGGTGGATACCAGTTTCCATCTCACACAAAAAGATTTGCCGCGCCTTATGAGTATGTACGGAACCAGCGATCTGGAAAGCCTTCCGCCTATTACCCCTCCGAAGCATGTATTGAAAGCAATAGACGTGAGTGAGAAACATCCCATAGGGTCAAAGAAATTCTGCCGCGGCGGCTATGGTTTGTTTTCCACCTTGAGTGATTATGCGTCTTTCGCAAGAATGCTATTAGACGGCAAAGACCCATCGGGGGAAGTTATTTTATCCCCTGAAACGTTGAAAATGATGCGTCCGAACAGAATACCGCAAAACGAATTGCCTTTGCGCATTTCTTATTGGCCCTTGCTTGGCTATGGCTGGAATTTAATCGGCCGCATTATGCTCGACCCAAGCATAGCCATTGCCCCTAGTAATTTTGATGAATTTGGCTGGGCTGGTGCAGCCAACACTTTTTTCTGGGTTGATCCTAAAGAACAGCTAACCGGCGTAATTATGTCCCAATTTATTGGAAGTGGCGTCCCGCTTATTGAAGATATGCGAACAGCGGTTCATAAAGCACTAGAACAGTCTTAAGCTTACCGAGCACAAGTTACCAAATGATCCAAATCGACATAAAGCTCAATATGTTTTGCCAGATCATCTAATGTCCTCTCAACACTTTCCGCATATGATAGCTGGCTTGCCGCAATACCCAATTGCCCCAGAAAGGACCTACGAAATTCATCATCTGAGAACATTCCATGTAAATAGCTACCAAAAATGCGGCCATCTTCACTGATCGCGCCCTCATTAACATCCCCGATGCATGCAAAGGGGCGCGCGCAATCCGGACCGCTCGTCTGCCCGATATGGATCTCATACCCTGAGAAGTTTAAGCCGGTGTCTTGATGCCGCGCGACAACTTCCGTTAGCGCTTTTTTGGGTTTCATAACGGTTTTTGTTTTCAACAAACCCAAACCTTCTGTAGCGCCATTTGCGCCTTCTATGCCCTCTGGATCATCAATCGATGCACCAAGCATCTGATAGCCGCCGCAAATACCCAATATGTATCCACCACGGCGGTGATGAGCCATAAGATCAATGTCCCATCCTTGCTGGCGCAAATAGTTCAAATCACCCGTTGTTGATTTGCTGCCCGGAATAATCACCAAACTTGCATCTACTGGAATTGTTTGGCCCGCTTTTAAAATAGTCACCCTTAAATCCGGATCATTTGAAAGAGGATCAAGATCATCAAAATTCGCTATGCGCGACAGGCCCAGACACACAATGTGGGGCTTGCCTAGCCTTTGAGGTGTCGAAATATCCAAAGCATCTTCTGCAGGAAGTTTCCAAGCATCTGAAAAATATGGAACCACCCCAAAGCCTGACCAGCCAGTCTTTTGTTCAATCATCTTATATCCGTCATCAAATAATTTCGGATCACCGCGAAATTTGTTCACCAAAAACCCGATGATTTGCTTTTCATCTTCCGGATCAAGAACGGCTTTGGTGCCCACCAATTGGGCAATGACCCCGCCGCGGTCAATATCACCGGTCAAAAGGACGGGTACGTTGCCAGCGCGAGCAAATCCCATATTAGCAATATCACCAGCTCGCAGATTAATCTCTGCTGGACTGCCCGCACCTTCAACAACCACCAAATCATGATTTGATTTCAGACGTTCAAAACTCTCCAGAACATAAGGCAATAATTTTGGCTTAAGACCTGCGTAGTCACGGGCCTTACTGGTGGCAAAACGTTTGCCTTGTACAATCACTTGTGAGCCTGTTTCACTTTCAGGTTTTAATAAAACCGGGTTCATATCACATATTGGCGAAAGACCACAGGCTTGCGCCTGCAAGGCCTGAGCACGGCCAATTTCTCCGCCGTCCGAGGTCACGGCCGCATTATTTGACATATTCTGCGGCTTAAAAGGGGCTATTTTATACCCTCGTTTATAAAGCGCGCGACACATCCCTGCCACGAGAAGGGATTTTCCCACATTTGATCCAGTTCCCTGCACCATCAAGGCGGGCATCTTTAGAACTCCACTCCCAATTGCGCCATAACGCCATCTTTAAACGGGTGTTTTAGCAAAGTCATTTCCGTAACCAAATCCGCAGCTTCAATTAATTCTGGCTTGGCATTGCGCCCGGTTAGGCAGACATGGGTCATGTGCGGTTTTTCAGCCAGTAAAAAGTCCACCACCTCATCAATATCTATATAACCATAGCGCAAGGCGATATTAATTTCGTCCAAAAGTACAAATTTAAACTTTTCATCCTTGATTAATTCTTTTGCGCGCTGCCAACCGGCTTGCGCCGCTGCTATATCACGCTCGCGGTCTTGGGTTTCCCAAGTAAAACCTTCGCCAGAGACCACAAATGTGCACTCTTCTTGAAACCGTTCAGTTAGTAATTTTCTTTCGCCAGTGACCCAAGTGCCTTTGATGAACTGCACCACTGCACAGGGCATTTGATGCGCGATACAGCGCATGATCATGCCGAACCCAGACGAAGATTTACCCTTGCCCGCGCCCGTATGCACCATAATCAGACCTTTTTCTTTGGTCTTTGACTGCATTATTTTATCACGTGCAGCCTTGATCTTCTGCATTTTTGCTTTGTGCCGCTGATTTTCATCCACCATT
>CABXKH010000018.1 GCA_902512685.1 Paracoccaceae bacterium
ACCTGATGGTGCTGCAGCGATTGCTCAAGGTGCTGTAGATATGTTCTGTGGCTGGGGTGGTTCGCTGCGCCGCGCCAAAGAGCATGGCAATATCCTTTTGACTGGTGCCGAGAAAACTGAACTTGGTATTTTGGTGTTTGACGTAACCTCTGGCCCTGCGGGCTGGGTTGCTGAAAACAGCGATCTAGTTGCCAAATTCCTTAAGGTGACAGCCGATTCCAACGCAATGTGGGCAGATGAAGCCAACCATGCAATGATGCTTCCTGCGATTGCAAAGGATGCCGGTATGGATGAGGCTGCAACTGCGGACACAATGGCAACCTTTGTGTTCCCAACGGTCGAAAGCCAGTTGTCAGCAACTTGGCTTGGCGGCGGTGCACAGGAATTCATGAAAGGCGTTGCAGACGTCTTTGTAAACGCCAATAGCATCGATTCAGCACTTGATAGCTATGTTGGCAATGTCAACACTGGCCCGCTGGAAGCTGCAAACGGTATGTAAGTAAACGACTGCGGGCCGGTTCGCCGGCCCGCGGGATGCACCCAATGTTTCGTTTCATTTGAAATTGTCTCCACTAAAAGCAAGAAGAGAAAGGCGGCCATGTCTGGACTGTCCATCCAAAATATTTCGATGCGCTTTGATTTGCCAAACGGCGAATGGGTCCAAGCGCTTAAGGATGTCACACTTGATCTAAAGGCGGGTGAATTGATGTCGGTTTTGGGTCCATCGGGCTGCGGCAAAACCACATTGCTTAATATTGTTGCCGGATTTCTTGCACCGACACAGGGCGAGATCCTGCTGAATGGTGAAAAGGTGGTCGGCCCCAGCGCCGAGCGCGGCATGGTGTTTCAGCAAGGCGCGCTATTTGAATGGATGAATGTGCGCGAAAACGTTGGCTTTGGCCCCCGGATGAAAGGGATCAGCGCTGCGCAAGCCCGCGAAAAAGTCGATCATCTGTTGGATGTGGTCGGGCTTCAGGATTTTAAAGATAAAGCAGTTTATGAGTTATCGGGAGGCATGCAGCAACGGGTGGCTTTGGCCCGCTGTCTGGCCAATGACCCAGATGTTATTTTGATGGATGAGCCTTTGGGCGCGCTGGATGCGCTGACGCGTGAAAAAATGCAGTCGCTGGTTTTGAAGCTTTGGAAAGAAACCGGAAAAACAATTATTCTGATTACACACTCGGTGGAAGAGGCTTTGCTGCTAGGCGAGCGCCTTTTGGTCATGGCCCCGCGCCCGGGGCGTATTCATCGCGAATACCGCCTGCCGTTTGCCGATCTTGGCGTCGATGCAGATCTGCGCGAAATTAAAAAGCACGTTGAATATGGCGAAAAACGCGAAGAAATTTTGGAAATGATCTGGAATATGGAAGAAGAGATCATGGGACGTACGGAGGCACCGGTCTGATGGAGGTATTGGTCAAACTTACCCAAGAACTGGGTTCAATCCTGATTATTCTTGCCTCGGCTGTGCCGTATATTGCCGGCTATATCGGTCTTATTCTGCTCACGCTTTTTGTTTGGAGATTAGTAAAGCGGGTTCTGACGCCCAAGCAGGATTTCAGCTCATTGAAAACCGTGACTTTCGGGGATGAAAGTGCGGTCAGTTCGAATTTTGCAGCCTCGGTCGTGTCCATCGTGCTGATCTTGGTGCTTTGGGGATCATTTACCGGATCAAAAATCCTGCCGTCTTTTATGCATGTGCCCGGCGCGTTTCGCGGTGAGGCTGAATTTACCTATACGGCGGAAAACGAAAGTGGCCTGCGCGATGATGCCACTGTTCAGGTCATCGTGCATGGCATCGGGGAAGATGTAAAACTACCGGATATCGACCCCGGTGATGGGTTTGCTAGAAACGATGTTTTGGCGGTTAAAGCCTATCGCACAAAATTGCTGAAATGGGATACAAATGATGATGAAAACCGCAAAATGGGGGTCAAGATTGTTGCGATCGATGGCCAACCCGTTGCAGCGGGCACGTCGGTCTATCTTGATGACTTGAGGGTTGCAGTGACGCCCAAAGGCACATTGAACATCGAACCCAACAAAGGCTGGCAGATGGAGCCGATCTGGCTGCCATCCCCCGAAGCGGTCTGGAAACGGCTCATCGAGATATCAACCGGAGGGTTCAAAAACTTCCCGCTGCTCGAACATTTGGGCTTTTCACTCTTCCGGGTTGTCGTCGGATTTTTCATCGGAGCGCTGGTTGGCATTCCTTTGGGATACGCCATGGGCCTATCCGATTGGTTTCGCGGCTGGTTTGATCCGATTGTCGAGTTCATGCGGCCTGTGCCGCCGCTTGCCTTGATCCCATTGGTGATTATTTGGGCGGGCATCGGCGAGGTCGGCAAAGTGATCTTGCTGTTTCTTGCCGCGCTTTGGATTATGGCCATTGCATCCCGGGCCGGGGTGTCTGGGGTCAAGATATCCAAAGTCCATGCGGCCTATTCGCTGGGCGCAAGCAAATGGCAGATTATGCGTTATGTGATTATCCCCAACAGCCTGCCGGAAATCTTTACCGGCGCGCGGGTGGCCATGGGTGTATGCTGGGGCACTGTGGTTGCGGCCGAACTGGTTGCGGCGGAAAAAGGTGCAGGCATGATGATCATGGTGGCGTCAAAATTCCAGCAGACAGATATCGTTATCTTGGGCATTATACTGATTGGGATCATCGGCTTTGGCATTGATATGCTGATGCGCTGGGCCGAGCGGATCATGGTGCCCTGGAAAGGGCGCGGCTAAAGCCTTATAAATTCAAAAAGCGGCGCTAAATAGCGCCGCTTTTTGCTGTTTGATATCTATATTAATTTAGGTGAATTTATTATCGCGCGGGAAACCGCGCGGCGCCATTTTACCCGCGCTTGCGCGTTTCGATGTCCATTCGGCCAATTCGGTTTCAGTGCGGGTGCGGCCCGCTGGATCAAGCCAGCTAAGCCCTGCGGCCATGGCAAAGGTTGCAACATCGCTCATGCCGCCGTCTTTGTATTTTTGCAGCCGAACGCCTTTGCCGCGCCCCATTTCGGGCAGCTCGGACAGCGCAAAGACCAGCATTTTGCGGTTTTCCCCCACCACAGCCACATGATCGCCTTGGATTGGGCTACAGGTTTTGGCGCGCACGTCTGCGCGCACGTTCAGCACCTGTTTGCCGCTGCGGGTCTGGGCCAGAACATCGTCTTCGGGCACGATAAAGCCATCGCCTGCGCTTGAGGCCACCAATAGCTTGCGTCCGGGTTTATGGATTAAAATATCTATAATATCGGCCTCGTTGGGCAAATCCACCATCAACCTTAGTGGCTCGCCCATGCCGCGCCCGCCGGGCAGGTTGGCCGCCGATAGGGTATAGAACCGCCCATTGCTGGCAAACACCAACAATCGGTCGGTGGTTTCGGCATGGAAAATAAACCGCGGCCCGTCCCCGTCTTTGAACTTGAGCTCACGGGTCAGGTCGATATGTCCGGTCATCGCCCGTATCCAGCCCATCTGGCTGCAGACAACGGTGATCGGTTCACGGTCGATCATCGCCTCAAGCGGCACCTCTTCTATTTCGCCGGCCTCGGTAAAGATCGTGCGCCTTGCGCCGCCTTCATAGTCTTTTCCAAAGGTTTTCTTGGTGGCTCTCAACTGCTCGGAAATTTGGTCCCATTGCAGGTCGGTGTGATCGAGCAAATCTTGCAGATCGGCCCGTTCCAGCATCAGCGCATCGCGTTCGCGGATCAGCTCAAGCTCTTCGAGCCGGCGCAGCGAGCGCAGACGCATATTTAAAATAGCTTCCGCCTGAAGCTCGCTTAATTCGCCTTCTTGCGTGATATCCGGCCCGACATAATCGCCTTCGTTCATTGCCCTTGGATGCGACAAACTCCAATCTTCGGCGATCAGCGCGGCTTTGGGATCATCGTCATAGCGAATAATATCAATGACCCGATCAAGATTAAGAAACGCCACCAGAAAGCCTTCGAGCACCTCAAGGCGGTGATCAATCTTATCAATCCGGTGCTGGCTGCGGCGCAGCAGCACTTCACGGCGGTGATCAAGAAAGGCTTTAAGCACCTCTTTCAGGCTGCAGACTTTGGGTGTTAGGCCATCTATGAGTACGTTCATGTTGAGCGAAAAGCGCACCTCAAGGTCCGAATTTCGAAACAGCATGCCCATCAGGACCTCGGGATCCACATTTTTCGAGCGGGGCTCTAAAATTAAACGAATGTCATCGGCGCTTTCATCGCGCACATCCCCAAGGATCGGAATTTTCTTCAGCTGGATCACTTCGGCAATTTTTTCGATCAGCTTTGATTTTTGCACCTGATAGGGAATTTCCGTGACCACAATCTGCCATTGGCCGCGGCCCAGATCTTCGACGCTCCACTGGCAGCGCAAGCGAAACGATCCGCGCCCCCGTACGATAGGCACTTGCGATGGCCTCGGGGCTTTCCACCATCACACCGCCGGTGGGAAAGTCAGGTCCGGGGATGAAATTAAGCAGCGTGTCATCACGCGCTTCGGGGGTTTTGATTAAATGCAGACAGGCATCGCAGAGCTCGGCGATGTTATGCGGCGGAATATTTGTGGCCATGCCCACGGCAATGCCGCTTGATCCATTTGCGAGCAGATTGGGAAAACTGGCCGGCAAAACCACCGGTTCGGTCAGCGTGCCATCATAATTATCGCGAAAGTCGACGGCATTTTCATTTAAACCTTCCAGCAGCGCCTCGGCCACGGCGGTCATCCGCGCCTCAGTATAGCGGCTGGCGGCGGGGTTATCGCCGTCGATATTGCCAAAATTGCCCTGACCGTCGACCAGCGGGTAGCGCACATTAAAATCCTGCGCCAAGCGCGCCATGGCATCGTAGATCGCAGCGTCCCCATGCGGGTGGTAATTGCCCATCACATCGCCGCTAATCTTGGCTGATTTGCGAAACCCGCCGCTGGCATTGAGCTTGAGTTCGCGCATGGCATAAAGGATGCGCCGGTGCACTGGCTTAAGCCCATCACGGGCATCGGGCAGGGCGCGGTGCATAATTGTGGAAAGAGCGTATGTCAGATAGCGCTCGCCAATGGCCCGCCGCAGGGGTTCGGCCGAAATTCCGCTCATATTGGGGTCGTCAATCAAATCAGTCATAGATGATGTGATACTCTGTGCAGCTAGACAGGTAAAGCGGCCAGCGGATTAATTTCGTCTTTGATGGTTGTGGCTGTGCGGCGCAGCGCCTAAGCTGACCTTTATTCGTATAAATGCGGGTTGGCCGATAGGAGTTTAAGTTGGCGCAAAAAACAATTTTGATCACTGGTTGCTCATCCGGTATCGGCTATGATGCTGCCCTTCGGCTGCGGGCGCAGGGGTGGCGTGTATTTGCCAGTTGCCGCGCCCCCGAAGATGTCGAACGGCTGCAGGCCGAGGGGTTTGAAAGCCTTGTTTTGGATTATGCTGATGAAGCCAGCATCACCTCTGCAGTGGCTGAGGTGCTGGGCGCCACAGATTGGCGGCTTGATGCACTGTTTAACAATGGAGCCTTTGCCTGCCCCGGCTTAGTTGAAGATTTGCCGCGCGGCGCCCTGCGCGAAGTGTTTGAAACCAATGTGTTTGGCTATCACGATCTGACACGGCAAATCATTCCGGCCATGCGTGCACAAGGCCATGGCCGGATTATAAATTGCTCATCAGTTTTGGGGTTTGTGCCAGCCTCTTGGCGCGGAGCTTATGTGGCTAGCAAATTTGCACTTGAAGGGCTCACCCAGACGCTGCGGCTCGAAATGCGCGACACGCCGATTGATGTGGTGCTCATACAGCCGGGCCCGATCACTTCGAAAATCCGGCAAAATTCAATCCCGCACTTTGAGAAATGGATCGACTGGAAAGCCTCGCCGCGCGCGGATCACTATCGCAAACGGTTGATGAAACGGCTTTATGAAAGCAGCGGGCCGGATCGGTATGAATTGCCGGCCAAAGCGGTCAGCGACAAATTGCTGCACGCATTAGAGGCCAAGCGGCCAAAACCTTGCTATTATATAACTGTACCGACCTATGCCGCGGCTGCGATACGGCGCATTTTACCGATACGGATGCAAGATAGGCTTCTAAGTTAACAACAGGGTAAATTTCTGCCTCAAAAAGCGAAATCCCTTCGCTTTTGCTGCGAAGCCGACTAGATACCAAACTAGGCTGGAAAGAAGGCATAAGAATCATGGAAGATCCCTTATTTGTAATTATGGTCGTGTCTCTCGCAGCGGTGGCGATTATACTCATGATCGGTATCGGCGGCTTTGGGCGTGGTGGCGAGTTTAACCGTAAATATGCCAATAAAATAATGCGGCTGCGTATTGCCGCGCAGTTTGTTGCCGTGGTTTTGATTTTGCTCTTTGTGTTTTTCACAAGGCAAGGGGGATAAGATGGTCGTTTTGAATAAAATCTACACCAAAACCGGTGATGCCGGCGAAACCGCACTGGGCAACGGGGTGCGCGTTGCCAAACATTCCCTGCGGGTGACGACCTATGGCACATCGGATGAGCTGAATGCCACTGTCGGAGTGGCGCGTTTGCAGGCTTCGGGCGACATGGACGAAATGCTGGCACGTATTCAAAACGATCTTTTTGATCTCGGCGCTGATTTATGCCGCCCTGATATTGAGCGCGATGCCGATGCCGAGTACCCTCCGCTGCGCATGGTTGCCAGTCAAGTTTCGCGCTTGGAAAGCGAGATTGATAAAATGAACAGCGGGCTTGATCCGCTGCGCAGTTTTATTTTGCCAGGGGGTTCGCCCTTGTCGGCCCATTTGCATGTGTGCCGCACCGTGGCGCGCCGGGCTGAACGGTTTTGTGTCGAATTGGCGACAATGGAAACCATCAATGATCATGCCGTAAAATACCTTAATCGGTTGAGTGACTGGTTTTTTGTGGCTGCACGGGTGGCCAACAGCAACGGCAGGGATGATGTTTTATGGGTGCCTGGAGATAACAGGTGAAAAAAAGCGGGTAATTTTCATCAAACGCGACGTCCTTTAGCGCTACCGTGACGATTTTGCACTGTTGCAAGGCCAAACAAGCATATATCAATCACGCATTATTTGATTCACGGTCGCAGCTGCGGCGCAACAAAGGAGACTTACGCTCATGAAGGTATTGGTGCCTGTCAAGCGCGTGATTGACTATAACGTGAAGGTTCGTGTGAAAGCGGACGGGTCCGGTGTTGATCTGGCAAATGTAAAAATGTCGATGAACCCTTTTGACGAAATTGCGGTAGAAGAAGCGATCCGTCTAAAAGAAGCAGGCAAAGCCGATGAAGTGGTGGCCATTTCAGTGGGTGTTGAAAAGGCACAGGAAACACTGCGCACTGCACTGGCGATGGGGGCTGATCGCGCTATTTTAGTGGTTTCAGCCGATGATGTGCACACTGATATCGAACCGTTGACTGTTGCCAAAATTCTTAAGGCAGTGGTGGATGAAGAAGCGCCCGGTTTGGTGCTTTGCGGCAAGCAAGCCATCGATAATGATATGAACGCCACTGGGCAAATGCTCGCTGGTCTGCTCGGTTGGTCACAAGCGACCTTTGCCTCAGAGCTTGAGGTGGATGGCGACAGTGCCGTGGTCACCCGCGAAGTGGATGGCGGATTGCAAACCATCAAGGTTAAGATGCCGGCCATTGTGACCGTTGATCTGCGGTTGAACGAGCCGCGTTACGCGTCACTTCCGAATATCATGAAAGCCAAGAAAAAGCCGCTCGATCAAAAAACAGCGGCGGATTACGGCGTTGATCCGGCCGCGCGGTTGAGCATTGTAAAAACAACCGAACCTGAAAGCCGCGCAGCGGGCATCAAGGTGGGCTCAGTGGGTGAGCTGGTTGAAAAACTCAAAGAAGCGGGGGCAGTCTAATGGCAGTTCTTCTTATTGCAGAGATATCTGGCGGCGAACTGGCGGTTGATGCCACAGCCAAAGCAGTGACTGCAGCGACACAATTGGGCGATGTCACAGTGCTTTGCGCGGCTGCAGGATGCAGCGGTGCGGCAGGCGCCGCGGCTGGTATCAGCGGCGTGGCCAAAGTTTTATGTGCAGATGATGCGGCCTATGGCAATGGTCTTGCTGAACCTGTAGCTGATCTGGTTGTTTCGCTGGCAGGTGATTATGAACATATCATCGCCCCGGCCACCAATTCGGCAAAGAACATATTACCGCGCGTAGCAGCCTTGCTTGACGTGATGGTTATCTCAGACATCACAGCCGTCATTGATGGCAATACCTTTGAGCGGCCAATCTATGCAGGCAATGCGCTGCAAACGGTTCAATCGTCTGATGCCACCAAAGTGGTGTCAATCCGTACATCAAACTTTGATGCGGCGGGTGAAGGCGGCTCTGCTGCGGTTGACACAATTGCGGCGGCTGGAAATCCTGGTCTGTCAGAATGGCTTGAAGATAAAGTTGCAGCAAGCGACCGGCCTGAATTGACTTCGGCAGGCGTTGTTGTGTCAGGCGGCCGCGGCGTTGGCAGCGAAGATGACTTTGCGCTGATAGAAAAGCTGGCCGATGCGTTGAATGCGGCGGTAGGGGCGTCCCGTGCTGCGGTTGACAGCGGCTATGCGCCAAACGACTGGCAAGTGGGTCAAACCGGTAAGGTGGTGGCGCCTGATCTTTATGTCGCAGTGGGCATTTCTGGCGCTATTCAGCACCTTGCAGGCATGAAAGACAGCAAGATCATCGTGGCAATCAACAAGGACGAAGAGGCGCCGATTTTTCAAGTGGCCGACTTTGGATTGGTTGCGGATTTGTTTGATGCCGTGCCTGAGCTGACTGAAAAGCTAGCTTAAACCTTTTACAAATATTTTTAAAAAGCCCTCTCTTTAGGGGGCTTTTTTGTGCCCAGCCTATGCCACATGCACGAGGATATCGGTTGCCAACCGCATGCTGATCTCGGCGTGGCAATCTTGATCAAGTACATCAAAGAACTGATATTTTGAATAGGCCGTTGGTGTTGAGCAACGTCGGTATTTACTGATGCCAAGAACCTGTGAGTTGAGCGATGAAATATCGCTTTCGGTTATAAACAATGGGTCGCTGTCGAATGAAAAAGAATTGGATTTATTTTGCATCCAAAGCAAAACAGTGGGTCTGTTGATCATGTTAAGCAAGCGTTTCATTTTATCGCACCAGGTAGTCCTGAGCGCGGTACTGATCAGTTGAAACCGATCGCAATCCATCAGGTTAAGATGGTGCAGCAGATGTTTAGTGTAGTGGAACTCGGTGAAATCCACTTCCGGAAATATATCAACCAATGCCGGCAGGGCTTTGATAAACCGATCATTGCGGCGCGGATGTACCTTGTAATAGGGGTTGGACATGTTATGGGCCCCCATGACTTGCAAAACGCAAAACTGTGCGTTTTGCGCAATGTCAATCACCGCCTCATCTTTTAAATACAAATCAGGGCCAGCATGAGTGACGCCCATGTTGACAACAGTTTGACCGATCAATCGTTCGGTCAGAATTGGAAACGGGGCAGGCACCGACTGGCCAAATGTTTCGCTGCCCCCGAGGCAAGCAATGTAAGGCTTACAAAAAGATTTTCGCGGACCGCGAAAAATATTCCGCGATACGCCATATTGACAAAGTGTGTAATCCAAAGCCCGAGGGCCGAGTTTTGTGTAGGTCATATCTCACCACCATTAAATCCCACTTTCAAGATGCACTGATTCCCTTGCCAAAGTCCTAAAATGAAAACTTGATTAGAGTTTTCACGACCTGCCCTTGCACCTTGGCTTGGCTGAGGCGTATTGTGCAGGAAAATCGGCAAGGGGCTTTGGCATGGATGTAACTAAAATCGGGGTGATTGGCGCTGGCCAAATGGGAAATGGCATCGCCCATGTGATGGCATTGGCCGGATATCACGTGTGTTTGAACGATATCAGCGAAGATGTGCTGTCGCAGGCACTGACGCGGATCGACAAAAATATGATGCGGCAAGTCAAAAGTGGAAAAATCGCACAAGCGGATAAAGCTGCAGCCCTTGCTCGGATAACTACGACACTTTCGATTGCTGACATCGGGCAATCCGATTTGGTGATCGAAGCAGCGACCGAGGATGAGCCCACCAAGCAAGTTATCTTTGATGCCTTAGTTCCGCATATTCAGGATCATACGATCCTGACGTCGAACACTTCGTCGATTTCAATCACGCGGCTTGCAAGCCGTACTGGGCGGCCTGAAAAATTCATGGGCTTTCACTTTATGAACCCTGTTCCAGTGATGCAATTGGTTGAATTGATACGCGGCATTGCCACAGATAAAGAAACCTATGATACCTGCCGCGCTGTGGTGGAAAATCTGGGAAAAACACCGGCCAGCGCCGAAGATTTCCCGGCCTTTATCGTTAATCGAATTTTGATGCCGATGATCAATGAAGCTGTTTATACGCTCTATGAGGGCGTTGGGTCGGTCGAGTCTATTGATCAGTCCATGAAACTGGGTGCCAATCATCCGATGGGTCCGCTGGAGCTTGCCGATTTTATCGGGCTTGATACCTGTCTTGCAATTATGAATGTGCTGCATGACGGGCTGGCAGATACCAAATACCGGCCCTGTCCACTGATGACCAAATACGTCGAAGCCGGTTGGCTCGGGCGCAAAACAAAGCGCGGGTTTTACGATTACCGCGGCGATGTGCCGGTCCCTACCCGTTAGAAGGTGATCCTAATTTTAGGGTTTCCTCGCGCAACCAAGCGACGAAACCGCGTGGGTTATCAACCCAATCCTGGATTATCGGGCGATCAATCAACGCACCAACTTTGGGGGCTTGGGGTTTGTTCATGGCGTGCACAACTTCATAAAGCAAAAGGCCCTGACGTAGAGTTGGGGAAATTTGATTGGCGATCTGATACCATCGTGAGTTCGAACCAGGAAAGAACACTGGCAATACTTTGGCGTTTGAGCGTTGGATCATTTTGGCCGTAAAGGGGTTCCAATGGTCTTCGATTGCCGGTCCAAACATTGTTTGAGACGACGCCACAACGCCAGAGGGAAATAACACCACAACGCCACCATCTTTAAGATGGCCCATGGCCTGTTTGCGCATCAAAAGATTTTTTTCCAGCGCGTTTTCTTCATGCGGAAACGGCACCGGGATCATGAACTGATCAATTTCGGTTATTCCGGTAAGCAATGAACGGGTGAGAATTTTATAATCCGTTCTAACCCGGCCGATAAGTTCGGCCAGAACCATACCGTCAACCAATCCATGAGGATGATTAGAGGTGATAATCAAAGGGCCATCTTTAGGGATGCGGTCAATTTGCTCTTGAGGAGTTTTCAAGTCGATCCCGATTAAATCAAGTGCTTGCTTCCAAAACGCCTGCCCATGCGGCACCCCCATCGCTTCGAACTGGCGGATTTTACGCAGCAACCGCAGCTTGCCAGTCAGGTACTCGATAGTCTGAATGGTAATGCGTTGAGTTGGATTGGTGAACGTTGATGCGTATGACAGGCGTTGTCTGTCATATGGCGCTTCGGCAAGGGTTAATGGCGGCGGTGCCCCCGCAAGACTGGACAAAGGTTTATGGCGCAATTTATCGATCACTCAATGATCCCTTTGGGGCATTTACTGGGCCTCACCAAAGCGATTTGCAATCAATTGGCCGATGGCATTTGCAAGATCCAGGCTTTGCGTTCCTCGCGTGGTGACTTCGATCGTGCTGCCTTTCGATGCGGCCAACATCAATAGCCCCATGATACTATCGCCGCAGGCCCCTAGGCCGTCTTTCATCACCTGGGCTGAGGCATCATAGGCTTCAACGGTTTCAACAAATTTTGCCGAAGCGCGAGCGTGCAGACCTTTTTCATTCACAATCTCAAACACCCGGGTGACTTTGCCGTTCATTTAAACTCCTTAGCCGTCGCAGCTATCAATATATTTACGGCCCGCTGCAAGCGCCGTGGAAACAGCTTCTTGAACCAAAAGATGCCGTGATTTGGCCAATTTGACCAGCATCGGCAGGTTAGCGCCATAGATAATCTTGCGGTTTTCCGGCTGGCAGGCCCGCAGCGATAGGTTCGACGGGCTGCTGCCAAACATATCAGTCACCACCACCACACCACATCCTGTATCCACGGCGTTTGCGGCGTCACAAATCTCATCTTGTTTTTGTTGGCGATCATGGTCCGGTTCAATCGAAATAGCCACAATGCCCGCTTGCCGGCCAACCACATGCTCAACCGCATGAAGGTATTCTTTTGCCAATCCGCCGTGCGCGACGACTACGATACCTATCACGCTCGTGCCTCCCTGCGACCAAACTGCTTATGGGTCATGGTTGGTAGAATTTCTTTCCAGTTCTCGATGCCTAATTGACACTTGCCACCCGCGCTCTGCAAGGGCTGCGGCCAAAGTTTCCGTAACGGCAACCGATCTATGTTGGCCGCCTGTGCAGCCAAAGCCGATGGAAAAGTGTGTTTTCCCTTCATCGGTGTATGCTGGCAGCAAAAAACAACTTAATTCAAGCAATCTTTCAAAAAATTCTGCGAATCGCGGGTCTTTTCGAACATAGGTTTGAACGGCTTTATGGGTGCCATTTTGTTCGCGAAGGGCCTCAACCCAATAGGGGTTTTGTAAAAACCGGCAGTCATACAATGTGTCCACCCCACGCGGCAAACCGCGTTTATATGAAAAGGACTGCACCGAAATCGACAGCCCTTTGGAAGCGGAGGTTGAAAACCAGCGTTCGATATCAGCCCGCAATTCATGCGGGGTCATTTCTGATGTGTCGATCAATATATCCGCGCGTGCTTGAATTGGCTGCAAAAGGTCAAACTCGCGATCAATACCGATCTTGGGGGTTTCTGCAGGCGCCAGCGGATGGCGGCGTCGGGTTTCAGAAAAGCGATTTAGCAGCACATGACGATCACATCCGATAAAAAGCAAACTGGTTTCAACATTTGTTTTATGGCTCAAAGCATGCAGCATATCCAGCATGCCATGAACTGAAAAATCGCGGTTTCTGGTGTCAAGTCCAACGGCCAGCGGTTTGGTCATGCCGGCGGGTTCGACCACCCTTTGCAGTAATGTCAGAGGTAAGTTGTCAATGACTTCATACCCCAGGTCTTCCAAGGCGTTGATTGCAGTTGAGCGGCCAGCACCGGAAGGGCCGGTGACCAAAACCAATTTCATTGTGGAACTTGCCTGCATTGATCCGCTTTCACACGTCGTGTCGCACCCCATCCCTTGCCATGATATATAGGGCGGCGGGAAATGCGTCCAGCGGGGCGCGCCTAAATAGCGGTAAAGTGATACCGAAAAGCTCATAGGCTTCCGGTCTTGGTACTCTTTGGGTTTGAGCGGTCTCTAAATCAACCACAAGGGTGAGCGCGACATCCGAACGGGTTGGCGGGGTTAAAAACCCAAGGCCACGCGCTTCGATAAGATGCGAAATTGTTTCAGGGCAGCGCGCAATCAAATCCGTGTTTTCGCGCCTGATAATCGTTTGATCGTCTGCCACCAGTTCAGCGCCGAGTGCAATTAAATTTAGCGCTAAAGAGGATTTACCGCTGCCTGCTGGCCCACAGATCAACACGCCATTTCCGCTGACCGAAACACAACTGGCATGAAGCAAAACAGTTTCATTATCAAGTTGCACTTTCACTGCGCCCCATTTTAAATTGGCAAACCCACGACAAAACGGGCGCCCAGAGGTTCAGAGTCAGCATCCGCTAAAGTCGGGTGAATGTTTTCCGCCCAGATCACACCATCATGCGCTTCGATGATCTGTTTTGAAATAGCCAATCCAAGTCCAGAATTATTTCCAAATTCGCTGGCAGGGCGTTCAGAGTAAAACCGATTAAATACTTTGCTCAGCGCTTCTTGTGGAATTCCGGGGCCGGTATCTTCGACCACCACCAACACCCGGTTTTCGCGCACACGCACCCAGATGCGGATCGCATCACCGTCTTGGCAAAAACTAGTTGCATTGCTGATCAAGTTTACAAAAACCTGGGCTAGTCTGGCTTCAAGACCGTTTACAAAAATTGTTTTGTCGGGAAAGTCGGAAATGAAATCAATCCCTTTGCCCTGAGCTTCGGCGCCAAGGTATTCTGCAAGGTTTCGAACCAAAGCCAATAAATCGAAAGTTTCTTGATCTTCTTTGACCAATTCACTGTCCAAGCGCGATGCGTTTGAGATGTCGCTGACCAATCGGTCCAGGCGCCGCACATCATGGTCAATCACTTCAAGCAGTTTGGTGCGGTGATCGTCGCGTTTGCTGCGCTGCAACGTGCCGACTGCAGAGCGCAGCGAGGCCAGCGGATTTTTGATTTCATGAGCTACATCTGCTGCAAACTGTTCATTGGATTCAATGCGATCATAAAGCGCTTCAACCATGCCGCGCAGGGCAGAGGAAAGTCGGCCAATTTCGTCGGTTCGGTCAGATAGATCAGGGATGCGGATGCGTCCGCGGCTGACATTTTTTGCATTTTTTTCCCGCCCCAACTCAGCGGCGGTTGCCAGATCACGAAGCGGGGTGGAAATTGAGGATGCAAGGATAATGCTTAACACGATTGAAAACAGCGTTCCGATTAACATAAGTTGCAATGTTCGTTCTTGCTCTGATTTGACCAAGGCATCAATTTCACCTGCAGGGCTAACCAAGGCGACAACCCCCACCACAGTTTCCGATTGAAAAATAGGTGCCAAGGCCGTTACATGACCGCCGCCTTTGCCGGCTTGATGGTGGATCAACTGTGTTTGGCCTAAAAGCGTGGGGCCAATGAGATTGCGCGCCTGCGCCTCTTTGTCATCGGCTTTGGACTCTGCCGCCGTGGATTGTGGGTTCAGTCTTTTAAAGGCCGACCAAAGGGCACTTAGCCCGTCAGTGATCGGTGTGCGGGGCGGCTGGTCATACGGCAGATTTTCTATTGCTATTCGGTTCATGCTTTCAATCTTGCCAATCAGTGCGCCTTTTCCGGCAAAGACATAAAGTGATGATCCATAGCTCAATCTGAGCCCTTCAAGCGTGTCGTTTAATCCGTTGAGTGTAGATGGGTTTTCTTGGTTATTTCCCATCCGAAAGGCAATTATATTTGCTGCTAGCTCGGCTTCGACAACCATCGCCTGCGATCGCTGTAAGACTAAACTGTCACGAGCAGAGGAAAAATACAGCACGGCCGCGATTAGAATATTCAAAGCAATCAGGTTAAAGATCACAATTCTACGGGTCAAAGCAGAATGCCAAAATGCCCAAAATCCACCGCGCGAATGCCGGATGGCCATTTTTGCCTTGGGGCTATTTGTGCTATTTCGACGCTGCTGGTTAAACATTTTTGCAGATGTTCTCAACGCTGGGTCATCGTGATGTTTGATCGGGTCAATACCGGGCATAATACTTATTCTTCGTTGTAACGATACCCAATCCCATAGAGGGTTTCGATGGCGGAAAAACTGTTATCAACGCTTCGCATTTTTTTTCGCAGACGTTTAATATGGCTATCGATCGTTCGATCATCAACGTAAATCTGTTCGTCATATGCTACATCCATCAACTGATCACGGCTTTTGACAAATCCCGGTCGTTGCGCTAGCGCTTGCAGCAATAAAAACTCGGTCACTGTCAAGGTTACATTCAGGCCTTTCCATGTAACAGAATGGCGCAAGGGATCGATCGAAAGCTCGCCGCGCACCAAAACTTTTGTATCTTCGCTTTCTTCGCCGACGAGTTTTCCTTCATTGGCATCTTTGCGGCGCAGCAATGAGCGGATGCGCTCAAGTAAAAGCCTTTGGGAAAATGGCTTGGTCACATAATCATCAGCCCCCATGCGCAGGCCCAATATCTCATCTACTTCATCATCTTTTGAGGTTAGAAAGATCACCGGTAATGAAGATTTCTGGCGCAACCTTTGAAGCAAATCCATACCATCCATGCGGGGCATTTTAATATCCAAAATTGCCAAACCAGGCATTGAGCGGCTAAACGCATCCAACGCAGACTGCCCATCGGTATAGGTTTCAACATCAAAGCCTTCAGTTTCCAATGTCATTGAAACAGATGTTAGAATGTTGCGGTCATCGTCCACCAAAGCAATTTTTGACATAAAATCTCTTTCCTAAATATCCGCATAAACTGCTTGGAGTATGCCGTTGTCCTATGAATTTAATCAATGGCAAAACGTGATTCGCCTCTTTTTGTTGTAAAATGCCCGGAAACTGCGAAATTTGACGGCAGAAATGCGGCAATTTTATGCATCCTAGTTTCTCATAGTGAACATGATGGCGCTAACTCTAAAATGGTTGCGCTAACGGACGTGCTGCGCTCTATTCATCTTGATAAACAACATGTTAAACCAAGTGCATCTGCGCCGGCAAAGTGCGCAGATCAGAGCGGTGTAGAAATGCCTTTTGCTTTGGGTGAAAAATTCAATGCGCAAAATTTGCGCTAGGAGCGATATGATGACATTTGGACGGGTAAACCCGCAATATCAACTAGAAGATCAGGGGATTAACGGGTTAGGGAATGTCTATTATAACGATTTTGCACCAGACTTGATTGCCGCCGCGCTCAAGCGCAATGAGGGCACATTGGGACAGGGCGGGACATTTTTGGTCAGCACTGGAAAATTCACCGGCCGCTCCCCCAAAGATAAGCATGTGGTCTATACCGACAAAGTCGCCGATCACATTTGGTGGGATAATAACGCTAAAATGTCCCCAGAGGGCTTTGATCGGCTGCGCGATGACATGCTGGGCCATATGTGCGGCAAAGATTATTTTGTACAGGATCTGATTGCCGGTTCCGACCCATTGGTCTCTATCAATGTGCGTATGGTGACCGAATTGGCTTGGCATGGACTTTTTATTCGCCACATGCTGCGCAGGCCCGAGCGTGCCGCACTGGATCAGTTTTTGCCCGATTTTACAGTGATCAACTGCCCGAGTTTCCAAGCGGACCCCGCACGCCATGATTGCCGTAGTGAAACGGTTATTGCGATGAATTTTGATCAAAAGCTCATTTTGATCGGCGGGACCGAATATGCCGGCGAGAACAAAAAATCTGTTTTCACTCTGCTCAATTATTTGCTGCCTGAAAAAAACATCATGCCGATGCATTGCTCGGCCAACCACGCCACTGGAAACCCGGTGGACACGGCGGTGTTCTTTGGTTTGTCCGGCACCGGAAAAACCACACTTTCGGCAGATCCGCTGCGCACTTTAATCGGCGATGACGAACATGGCTGGTCGGATCGTGGCACGTTTAATTTTGAAGGCGGCTGCTATGCCAAGACGATCAATTTAAGCGCTGAGGCAGAGCCCGAAATTTATGCGACAACCCGTAAGTTTGGAACCGTTATCGAAAACATGGTGTTTGATGCAGATACCAAAGAGCTTGATTTTGATGATGATAGCCTGACCGCAAATATGCGCTGTGCCTATCCGCTTGAGTATATAGCCAATGCATCGGATACGGCGCTGGGCGGTCATCCAAAAAATATCATTATGCTGACCTGCGATGCCTTTGGTGTGCTTCCCCCAATCGCGCGGCTTTCGCCGGCGCAGGCGATGTATCATTTCCTGTCCGGATTTACCTCAAAGGTGGCCGGAACCGAGCGCGGGGTTACCGAACCCGAGCCAACTTTTTCAACCTGTTTTGGCGCGCCGTTTATGCCGCGCCGCCCCGAAGTTTATGGCAATTTGTTACGCTCAAAGATTGCCAGTCATGGCGCAACATGCTGGTTGGTCAATACCGGTTGGACAGGCGGCGCCTATGGCACGGGCCAGCGGATGCCAATTAAAGCCACACGTGCGCTGCTGACAGCGGCCCTGAATGGATCCCTGTCAGAAGTTGAGTTTCGCAAAGATATGAACTTTGGATTTGATGTACCTATGACCGCGCCGGGCGTTGATCAGCAGTTGCTGGACCCCAAAAGGACTTGGGCTGACGAAGCGGCCTATGAGGCGCAGGCGCAAAATCTGGTGAAAATGTTTGCCGATAATTTTGAACAATATGTGCCGTTTATTGATGAAGATGTGAAAGCTATTGCAATCGGGTGATAAACTATTTTGATCGGGTTTTAAGGCTCATTTGCCAAAGAGCCATCGCGCCTGGGGATGGTTATTTAAGACGCTCTACCTCTTGTCAATTTCGTTTGGTGTCAGATCTGCAACAAACTCATAGGCATCACCGCGATACAGCGAACGGGTGAATTCCGATGCAATCCCATTGGCAAGATAGGCGACCCGTTCGATTTTCAACCCGGCAGACCCTTCGGGAATTTTCAATAATTCTGCATCTGCTTTTTTTAGATTAATCGCTGATATCTTTTGGGAAGCGCGTACGGGTGCATTGCCCATGTTCTCTAACGTTGCATAGAGTGACTCATTAACCACATTAGGATCTGGCAATATTGCGACCGGAAGGGTGGCGCGCTCAACAGCCATCGGACGATCATCAGCATAGCGCACACGCATTAAACGCGATACCATGGATCTTTGTGAGAGGCCCAAGGCAAAAATTTCATCTGGCGATGGATAAAACCGGCCTCTTTTTATCCAGATTGATCGGGCAGTTAGGCCCCGCCGTGCCATTTCGGTGGAAAAAGAGGCAAGCAATGTCGTTGATTGCTGCATGTCACTGGGAGAAGCGGATACAAATGAGCCCGAGCCTCTTCGTTGGACAAGAGTTCCCTCGCGTACAAGAAGTTTAATAGCATTTCGCACAGTGACCCGGGATAAACCGGAAAATCCTGCTAAATCTCGTTCGGCTGGTAGGGCATCACTGTGCTCTAAGGCACCAGACAGAATTGCTTTTCTTATTAAGTTGCGCAGTTGTAAATATTTTGGGCCTTCACCTCGGTGGGTAAAGTGACATGGCTTAATAAACTCCCGTAGCGTCATAGAAAAAAGGGTCTTCCAAAAATAATGCAGCTGGCTGCGTCACTGTATCCTATACCACTTCATGCCTCAGGAAAGGGTTATTATCGTGCAGGGCAATAAAGATTGAGCAATTGCGCCTTTGCAGAATCGCAATTGCAGGTAAAAACACTCTGACATGCCTAACGCGTCATTTATTGCGTCGCATGCCCGGCTTTCTGTGTCAGCTTGGCAACAGCGGACAACAGCGCACTCACTTCGCTCAGGCTGTTGTAATGGCACAGTGAAATTCGCACGCAATCTGTCCACCCCATAGGGGTTAAAATATTGCCGGAATAATGGTCATCCTTGCGGGTATGGGTGCGGATGCCAAAGCCGCGCAGCGCGGTTACCAGATCAGCTGATGCCCATCCTTTTATCCGCATCGATACCAGTCCCTCGCGTCGGGGGTTATCTATCCCGCCGACGATCTCAACCCCGGGCAATTCGCTCAGTCCGGATAAATTTCCGGTGCCATAAAGCATGGCATCCGTCAGCGTAGCCTCGTGGGCATGGATCGCCTGACCCGCCGCAACAATCTTGTCTCGCCGGTCCGTTGAACTGGTAAATTGACCCCCGAGCCATTCAAAATGCGCAACGACATCCGAAAGCGTTGCATAGGCACCGGTATCGCGGGTGCCAAATTCCCAAGCCTGCTCTGGGCCGCCTATGAGCTGTTCGTGCGGTTGATCGGTCAGTCGATCTGCAACCCAAGCAAGCCCATAGCCATGGCGCGAGAACATTTTATAAGGTGAGATCGCATAGCCGTCGACATTGTAGCTATCGAGATCAATGGCCCCATGGGCCGCGTGCTGAATGCCATCCACTATAATATAGCAGTCGGGCGATACAGCGCGAATAGCTTTAGAAACCGCGGCCACATCAACTCCCATGCCGGTCACAGGTGAAGTATGCAAAATGGTGGCAACGCGGGTATCAGCAGTGACCAAAGCAGCATAATCAGCCGCGTCCACGCTGCCGGTTTCCACATTATGGGGCACATTGACATAAGGTCTGCCGGAAATCTTGGCCCAATGCTGCGCAGCGCTGCGCGATGCCGGATGTTCCAGCGAACAGCCCAGCACACAGCCGTCTTTCGGGGCGGCCATGATTGCATTTCTAATCAGCCTGAATAAAAGCTCGGTGCCGCTTTCGCCAACAAAAAACTGCCCGCCGTTAGAGTTGAACAGAACCTGCATGTCAGCTTTGGCTTTGGCAATGATGTTCATCAGTGCTGCGCTGGCGGGATTGTCGCGCCCCTGATTGTCGGGAATGGCAGCAAACTTGGCCGAGGTGTCCACAACACTTTTCAGTGTCAATGCCCCACCGGCGTTTTCAAAAAAAGCCCTTTTGCCTTCAAAGGGGCAGGCATCGATATGGGCAAATCGATCGCGAACAGAGCTCAGTAACCCAGGAGTGTTTTCCAGCATGCGTATCATCCGTCATTTCATCTTTTCCGCATTAATGCGCAATTCTGGTGCGGGCGGCAACCACAATTAAAACAGTTGGCTTGCACTTTCTATTGGGCGAGCTTTAGAGTGGCCCACAGGTTTAGGCCTTATGGGCGCAATGGCAAAAACAGGGATATCATATGGCTGACGCTGTCACTTTGTTTGAAGTAGGCCCGCGCGACGGGCTTCAAAACGAACCTAGATCCATTCCTGCCAAAGATAAAATCCACTTGGTCAACGAATTGTCGGCCTGTGGGTTTCAAAAAATCGAGGTGACAAGTTTTGTCAGCCCCAAGTGGGTGCCGCAAATGGGCGACGCCGCAGAGGTTTTAAATGCAATCGAGCGCCGCGCAGGGGTATCCTATGCCGCCTTGACGCCAAACGCGCGGGGGTTTTCCGACGCGGTGGCGGCCAAGGCTGATGAGGTGGCGATTTTTGGGGCCGCCTCGGAAGGCTTTAGCCAAGCCAATATCAATTGCTCAATCGCCGAAAGCCTTGCCCGCTTTGTGCCGATCATTGAGGCTGCTAAAGTGGCAAATATTCCGGTGCGTGGATATGTATCCTGCATCACCGAATGCCCCTATGATGGCGCTGTGCCCCCGGATACGGTTGCGGCGGTTGCGCAAGATTTGTTCAATATGGGATGTTATGAAATCAGCCTTGGCGATACAATTGGCGCGGCTACCCCCACAACAATCAATGGCGTGTTTGACGCGGTTTTAGAGCGCTTGCCCGCTGCCGTTCTGGCTGGTCATTTTCACGACACCAACGGGCAGGCACTGGCTAATATCGAAACATCTCTGGCTCGGGGGGTGCGGGTGTTTGATGCGGCCGTTGGTGGTTTGGGCGGCTGTCCCTATGCGCCGGGTGCCAAGGGCAATGTTGCCACCGAAGCTGTCGCTCAGCGCCTTGCCACTCTGGGTTTAGACACCGGGCTTGACGTGCAAAGGCTGCAGAACGCGGCTGATTTTGCCAAAGAACTAAGGACTTGAAATGGATAATTTTACCACCATCAATACGGAAATTGACACCCGTGGGGTGGTGCATCTGACCCTCAACCGGCCGGAAAAGAAAAATGCTCTATCGGCGCAGATGATTGCCGAATTAACCGAATTTGCGCAAACCATTGATCGCCAAAAATCTGCTCGGGTGGTGCTGCTGCGCGGGGCGGGGGATGTGTTTTGCGCCGGGGGCGATCTGGACTGGATGAAGCTGCAAATCAATGCGGATCGTGCTGGGCGTATGGCTGAAGCGCGCAAACTGGCGCATATGCTGCAAGTGATGAATGAACTGCCGCTTCCAATGATAGGCGCGGTTCATGGCGGCGCCTTTGGCGGTGGGATCGGTATGGCCTGCGTCTGCGATGTGGTGATTGCCGCAAGTGGCACTAAATTTGGGCTGACCGAAACCCGGCTTGGGCTTATTCCGGCAACCATCAGCCCTTATGTGATTGCCCGAATGGGTGAAGGCAAAGCCCGGCGGGTATTTATGTCAGCGCGGATATTTTCAGCTGCTGAGGCTCAAGCGCTTGATTTAATAACGGATCAAGTGCCTGCCGCGCAACTTGAGGCCCGAATTGAAGCTGAAATTGCGCCTTATCTCAAAGTTGCCCCGGGCGCGGTTGCAGCATCTAAATCGCTTGCGCGTGCGCTGGGGCCGCGGATTGATGCTGAGGTGATTGAAGAGACGGTCAAGCAGCTTGCAGATACATGGGAAGGCGTTGAAGCCAAAGCGGGTATCGACGCCTTTTTAAGCAAAAGCAAAGCGCCTTGGGCCTGACTAAAAGTCTAATCTACCGGTAGTCCGCTTGGCACTGTATCGGGTGCGCCTAAGGGCCGCGTCAGCGCCGTTTTTCCCGTGAGAGCATGCATAAAGGCAACCAGATCGCGGAGCTCGTGATCCGCAAGGTCAACCGGTTCGATATCCAGCTTTTCTGCTTGCCGCGCCATTTCCAGTTTGTCGCTTTGAATGACAAAATCAATGTCCTCAAGCCATGGAACTGAGGGTAGGTTGGACATATCTCGTGTCCATTCTAAGCGGGCTTTCGCTGGGTTCAAGTGATGCCGGATAATGCCCTCTAGTGTTGGGTAGGCGCCATTGTGACCATAGGGGGCGGTCAGGGCAATATTGCGCAGCCTTGGGGTTTTGAACCGATAGGCGTCCTCAAGCGCATCGCTTTCGCCCATCCTTCCAACATCGCGGGGCATCGGGTCAAACCGGCGGGTTCGCCCGGGGCCAAACGCCGGCAGGCCGAGCGCGTGGAATTTTTGATCGCTGAGCAAGGGGCCGCTGTGACAAGAGCTGCAGTTGGCCTGGCCAAAAAACAACTGCCGACCGCGCTCGGCGGCTGGCTCAAGCGCGATGCCCTCTGTAAGAAGGGCATCATAGGGGCTGTCAAAGTTTTGCCACTCGTGATTGATGAACTGACCAAGAGCCTCTGCAATTTCAACGATTGAAACCTGTTCAGGTTTGTCGATGTTATCAAAAGCTGCAACAAACATATCGCCATATTCGGGAATAATCCGGACCCGTTTTGCCAATATTGGCCAAGAGGCATCAATGCGGTCGTGCACGGCCCCAGCGATTTCATTTTCCTTTGGATTACCGGCCATTTCAAATTGCGCAACCATGGGAAAAACCGCCTGCGCAGCGATTACCGTATCAAGACCCGATGGCAACCATTCTTCAGCAGGAGAGTTGAACGAATTGCCATAAAGATCGCTAATTTCCAAGCGGCCATCTACAAAGACAACGGTGATGGATTTATGCCCCAGATTCCAAAGTGATGTGGCATTGCGCGGTATGCGTTTGCGAATGCGGTCATCCCCGGTTCCGGCGGTGCGTGCGATGCTAAGACCGCTGCCACCTTCGCCGATACCCAAGCTAAGCCCATCGCTGCCCCCATGATCATGGTGATGGCAGGTGCCACAACTTATATTGCGGTTGCCGGATAAGATTTTGTCGTAAAACAGCAGCTGGCCGATTTTAACTTTATCCGGTTGCGTGGGTTGAAATTGGTCTTTTGACAGTATCGGCGTCTGGCCATATCCGACCCCAGCCGTTAATATTGTAATGCACAATAGACCAAGGAAAAATATATGCGGTATTACATCAGTATTGCGTCGGTATTGATGCTGTGGGCTGTAGCAGCGTTTGCCGAAATAGAAGAGGCGCGCGATTTGATGGAAGAGGGCCGATTTGTGGAAGCACGCGAGTTGCTTTGGCCTGCCGCGCGCTCTGGCAATGCGGATGCCGAAGAATTGATCGGTGTGATGTATGCCATGGGTTTGGGGGTTGAACAGGACTACCAACGCGCGTTCGACTGGTATCTTCGCAGTTCGATGAAAGGTCATCCGGGGGCGCAATCTGGTGTTGGCTGGTATTACGAAGTTGGTCTTGGCATGCCAACGCCGGATTTGATGCGCGCCTATATGTGGTATGTTCTGTCCGCGATTGGCGGAGACCCTGATGCAGCGATCAGCCAAGAAGAGGTGGTTAAAAAAATGACCCAAGAACAGATTGAAAAGGCGCATGAGTTGATCGATGATTACCGTGTGTGGCTGTATCCGTTTAGATAGTAACGATCGAAGGGCTCAATGCAACAGATGGCAGAGCTTTAAAGAGAGTTTCGCACCCCATTTTGATTGATGCAACTGAGTATTAATCAGATTTTGATGAAAATCTTATTGTGGATTTGATTTTTACCCAGCTGACCTGAAGAAACAATTGAGAAAAAACCGATTATGAGAGCAAAGCATGAGGCGTTTCTTGGCGAACCACCAAAGGTTGGCCTTTGCTGCTGACAGGTGACCACGGTTACGTCAGTTAAAAAGTGCCCAGTCTTCCCCAAATGTATGTGCGCTAGGGCAGTTTCTGTCGTTTTATGTGCCCTGCTTGATCTGACTATTAAGGCACCTCTTGGCCAAGCGCGGCGGTATATATTTCATACCAAGTTTGCCGGTCAATCGAGACAGATAGCGCATCCGATAGGGATTTTATCCGCGTGATCGAATTGGTGCCCATCACCGGGATGATCTGTGCCGGGTGCGCTAAAAGCCATGCCACTGCAACGGCCGCGGCATCAACGCCCTGATTTGAACCGATCCGGGATAAAAGGTTGAGAAGGGTTTGGTTCTCGGTTGCAAATAAAGCCCCCCCTGCCAGCGGCGACCAAGCCATGATCGGGGTGGCGTTCATTTGGTGAAAGGCAACATCACCGTTGGTAAGCGGGTGATGCGCCATCACGCTCAGCTCAATCTGATTGGTGACCAGTTGGGTTTTCATCGCCGATTGCAGAAGTTGCCAATCATGCGGGCGAAAATTTGACGTGCCAACTGCGCGGACCTTGCCGCTGACAACCAATTCATCTAGGGCCGCGCCGGTTTCAAAATGGTTCATTAACGGGTCGGGCCGGTGCAGGAGCAATAGATCAATATGATCGATAGCCATCAAACGCAAAGAATGATCGACCGAGGACAGTATATGCGCCCGACTGGTGTCATAATATTTCACCCGTGCCTTTTGGTGGCGTCCAACTGGGGCAATGATATCGCATTTGGTGACAATTTCGATTTGATTGCGCAGCGCCGTACCGTGCAGCGCGTTCCCAAATACTTCCTCGGACCGATAGCCTCCATAGATGTCAGCCTGATCAATCGTGGTGATCCCTTGATCAAGGCAGGCGCCCAGCTTGTTTCGAATGTGCTCGGCACTGATATTTTGGTCGTCCGTGAGGCGCCATTTTCCATAGGCCAGCCGGGATAGCTCAAGCTGCGGGGATAGCTTAACGCGCTGCATCACTTTTTGCTCCTGGTTCAATCGGTGTTTTGCTGTTCTTTGCAGGCCCTTTGGTCTTGATTGTTAATTAGCGGTTCTAATCTAAAGAGCAAAGCCGAACCTGAAAATTATACATAATTTGATGCGAAAAAATGGCTCCCAAAGATCAATTAAATTGCTTCGTCCACTTTGTAATATGGGACGTCAAAAGCACCAAAGCAACTTGGGTTGTGGCCAAATAGCCGCGCTTTTTGGGATATGCTGCATCTTTTTTTCGTCTTCTCTGCCCAGATGGGCCTAGGGATATCGCCAGATTTAGAATTTGAAATAAAGTGTGATTATTGAAGCGTTTACTGCCCTAAGAGGAAAATAAATTTGTAGCGAAAAGAACAATGATTATAGCGCCGTTCAAAAAAATGATATCCAAAAGGATTAAAAATAGCAAAAAAGGGTGGAAAAAGAAAAATAAATTCTATATTCTCGACATTATAAAAAAATGCAGCCCACAGATGGTTGCTCGAGGTAGAGTGGATAATATTATGCAGGCGATTAAGTTCGTTGTCCGCCGGGGTGCGGGTAACTATGAGCGTGGTCTCGTCTTGAATCAAGTCGATACCGGGCAAATTTCATTAACATCGGATGGAACGGTGGCGCTAGGTGTGCCTAGGGATGTCTCGTTGCATTTGGCACGCCATCAAGTGACTGAATTTAACCGCGATGGTTCATCTTTATGGATCACTTTAGCCGATGGCCGAACCATTGAGATTGAGAGTTTCTTCTCTTTAGGCGGAACGGCTTCGAACAGGCTGTTCATCAGCTCGAACGGACAGATATCCGAGATAAACTTTGAAGCGGGTTCCGAAGGCACACTCATTGCAGAGTACCAAGGTCAAGAATCCTGGGGCAAATGGAACCCATCAGATGATCTTTTATTTTACGATGAGCCCGAACCAATGGGGCTAGCCAATGCTCCAGGAGGTTATGAAGACGAAACTGTTTCGATGCTGGGCACAGGTTTGGCTTTGGGACCGTCTATACTGACCGGTGCGGCAGCACCTGCCGCGTTGGCAGCAGGCGGCGCAGCGGCTTTAAGTGCCCTAAGCTCGGGGCAATCCTCGAATGAGACGGTTGAACAAACACCGGGGGCAAACACTCCATCGGCCTCTAGCAATGTAAGTGTATCAATTGCAGCTGATCTTGTTGAAACCAATGGCATTATCAGTGCTGGTGAGTTGGCGGATGGCAGTTTTACGGTCACAGGGAAAACCGATCCCGGCGCTTCTGTCCTGGTGACGATAGGAGATACAAGTCTGCCGGCAGCGGTTGGCAGTGATGGAGCGTGGAGCGTTGACTTTCCAAGCAGCGTTGCACCTGTGGGCGAACATAGCCTTGTTGTCACGGCGCAGGCCACAGATGCCCAAGGGAACACGGCAGACGCCAATGGCACAATTGCGGTTGATAAGGTGGTCAATCAGCTGACGGTGACAGAAAATGTCACAGGGGATGATAACGTCGCCAACTCTGCCGAGTTACAGTCTGGTTTGCCTTTGTCAGGTCAGGTCGAGCCGGGATCACAGGTATCTGTGAACTTTCAGAATATCGACTATAACGCTTCAGTGACCGCAGGTGGGGCTTGGTCGGTCACCATTCCAAATCAGGTTCTTAAAGAAGGCGCATATACAACGCTTTTTAACGTGCAGGCAACGGATGCTGCTGGTAATACAGCCACACTACAGGACAGCATTAAAGTCGATCGATCCAGTCCTGATGCGCCAAAAGTTGTAATGCGTACAACCGCTTTCAGCGGATAACACCACCGTAGGGGTCAGTTTTTCTCGACAAACCGAGGAAAATTTCACAGTTGATCAGGTCAATAGTGACGGAACTGCGCAATCTTTGCAGATCACAAGCTCCGATGATACGGTCAACAGCAGAACCGATATAGACTTTCAAACACCGGTTCCAGACGGGTCAACTTTGGGGGTGACTGCAAAAGATAGTGCGGGCAATAGCAACTCTGCCTTGATGATCTTGGATGTCGGCTCTGGGTCCAGTCACGATCTCACTGGTTTTGATTTGGATGCCTATGAAATCACAGCGATTGACCTGGAATGGGGAGATGACACCGAAGTGACCTTAACCGAAGAGCAGGTGTTGGGCCTGTCTTCGTTGAGCGATACGGTTAAAGTCTATGGTAATGCTGGCGATAAATTGGTGCTGACGGGCGCAACTCAGGGCGAGACGGTTACAGACGGTTTCACCCTTTATACTATGGGTGATGAGGCACGTATTTTGGCCGATGATGACTTGATTATTTCAACCTAAATACACACCAAAAGTCAGCCTTAGAAAAAGAACCGGCAAGAAGCGGTCAAGAAGAGCAGGAAAAGATGCGGTTTACTCGGCTCAGAACGGCGATTTTGATTTGCACCCTGCCTTTGATCGCAGGGTGTATAATGCCTGAAGGCAGCCTTGGCTCGGCGGCCAGCCGGCTTGGATTGCCGTACGGGCACACAACGCAGGATGCCGCCTCAAAATCCAAGTCAAGCCAATCACAGATCATTGACCAGCTTCAAAGCCGCTGGTCGGTTTTACCGCCTGACAGCAGTTATGCCCAAGTGGCAGAGGCCGTTCTTGCATCAGATGCGCAGGTGGCCGCAGCGGAATTGCGTGCCGCTAAATTACGGTCGCAAGCCGCTTCCAAAAACTGGCTGCCGAGCTTGGGGTCAGTGATCAGCCTTACATCGCTTGGTGATTTGGTGGCCAATTTGGTCCTGGATCAAGTTTTGTTCGATAATGGGCGCGCTAAAGCACAGCGCGCGTTTGCTGCAGCAGATGTCGAGATGGCCGCTGTAACACTTTCGCTTGATATCAATGCGCGGGTTTATCAAGCGCTGAATCTCTACCTGCAGGCTCAGAAGGGCGGCGAGATAGCACATCAATCGGATGTTGTTTTGGCAGAGATGAAAAAATTCCAATGGATTATGAACGAAAGGGTCAAGGGCGGTGTTTCAGATATGTCTGATCTGAACATTCTCAATCAAAAGCTTGCCGAGATAGAAGCCGAACGTAGCAGGGGCGGGCAAAACCAACGAAGTGCCTTGGCAGAACTGCAAGCAATGGCGGCAAGACCTCTGGACACTATTGAAGGGCAAACAGAAATAGAGATTATCGGATCTGAGGTCGTCCCTTTGAGTGTGCTTGAGGCACAGGCTGCAGAGCGCCGTGATATAGCCTCTGCAAAAATAGATCGATCTAATGAATTACCCGGTTTGGTTGCCCGTGCATCTGGCGGCACTAGCGATCCTTCGCTTGAGGTCGGGGTGAAATCCGATCGGTTTTTTGACTTCGGTACCTCAGCGCGATTGCGCGCGGGCAAAGCCGCGCAAACTGTCGCAAATCGTCAAGTTGAACAAGCAAAGGAAACAGCCCATCGCCGGATGCAAGCCTATTTGCAAGATTTGACCTCTGCCGAGCAACAATTGTCCGAGGCGCGGGCTTTGCGCAAGCAGGCGTGGAATAATTTTACCCTGTTTCGCCGCCAGTACGAAGCCGGTCAACGTCAGGTCATGGATGTTGTTGGGGTTTATGAAAGCTACGCGCGCCAACAACGTCGGCTTCTTGAGCTCAAATATCAAATTGCTCAATTTAAATTGCAAATAGCGCGTGATTTGGGTCTGCTGGCAGATGGAGCGAAAATTTGAATATTGATGCTCGGTTGAACATAACCGCCCCTAAGAATTTGCCTGTGCAAAAAAAAACCTGTGGTGCAGCCAGAAGTTTTTGGCGCTGATGTGACCACCAAAATGTTACAATCAAGGGCAAAACTCATCGTGGTTTTGGCTGGATTATTGGGCCAGCGTGCGGTTTTGCATGACATAACCGTGGCGCTGAGGTCTGATCTTGTCGGCTCTGCACGAATTTCCATAAAGACCTTGGCCATCGGCCTTAAAGCTTCGGGACTCACTCCGGATATATGCGAAACAAAGGCGCTAAAGGCTCAGCATTGGCCCGCCATCGCACAAATGACCAGTGGTCAACACATCTTGGTCATGGGTCAAGAAAACGGCGATTTTATCATCTATGATGAAACCTGCGAAGATCGGCGCGCTATCGTGTCAGCGCAAGAATTTGAGCCATTCTTTGGGGGCATTTTGTTGCGCGCTGCAGTATCCGAGCCGAAACTTTCACAAAAACATGGTCCTCAGCAGGGATCTGAAGATTGGTTTTGGTCTGCATTTCGCCCCTATTACAAACAATTTGGCGAAGTGGCGCTCGGATCGCTTGTGGGCAATATACTGGCTGTGGCCGTGGCGCTTTTTTCGCTTCAGGTTTATGATCGGGTGATACCACATCAATCACAGGCAACGCTTTGGGTGCTTGCGGTTGGCGCACTGATGGCCATTGGCTTTGAGGCACTTCTCAAGCTGGCGCGTGCCCGGCTTGTTGATGGCGCGGGGCGCTAGATTGAGGTCGCGGTGCAAAAACTACTTATGGGCCGGCTTTTGGGAATGCGCTCGGATGCGCCTCAGCGTGCACCCAATCAGCTTTTCTCTGAAATGCGCGAATTTAGCTCGGTGCGCAAGTTTTTCACCGCCACGTCTCTGGGAAGTCTGGCGGATATCCCGTTTGTTTTGTTTTTCTTTTACTGGTGTATTCGATTGCCGGAAATTTGGTTTTCGTGCTGGTGCTGGGCGCGGTCATCATGGTGCTTCCAGGGATATTTTTGCAACGGCGTATGGTTAAAATTACGCGCGAAATGTAAGGCGCTTCTGCGCATACCAATCGGTTGCTGCATGAAACCATTGCAGAGCTAGACACGGTCAAAACCCAAAGGGCCGAAGCCCGGTTCCAACGGATATGGAGTGAGCTTATCGCTCTGCCGGCGCTAAAGTCTTCAGATCAGCGTAAATTGGCCTCGGCGCTGACATTTTGGAGCCAAGCTGTGCAGCAGGCCACCTATATAACCGCAGTGATTTGTTGCACATATATGGTTTTTGCTGGCGAGTTTAGTGTCGGCTCTATTATTGCTGTTGGAATATTGACCAGTCGGACCTTAGCGCCGCTTACCCAACTTTCTGCAACATTAGCCCGTTGGAGCAATGTCAAATCTGCGCTTGAAGGTCTCAGCCAGATCGCCGAGGCGCCGCAAGATACAGAGCCAAACCGCAACTATTTACGGCGTGAAAAAACCGAAGGTGGATTTGAAATCCGCGAACTTCAATTTCGCTATCCGGGAAATGAATGCCGGGTACTCGATATTTCCGCGCTGCGCATTTTACCGGGGCAGACATGCGCCATTCTTGGCAGCAATGGAGCGGGTAAATCAAGCTTGCTGAAAGTGCTAAGCGGGCTTTATGCGCCGACACAGGGATCGGTACTTTTGGATGGCACCGATATGGGGCAGCTTGCCGCAAAAGATCTGCGCCGTTTGATCGGCTACTTAGGTCCAGAAGTTAAATTGTTTAGCGGCACGCTGCGCGACAACTTAAATCTCGATCAATTTGAAAACGATGATCAGCGTTTATCTGATGCGCTTGATTTTGCCGGATTGGGCCCGTTTATAAATGGGCACCCCGAAGGCTTGGACTTAAAGATATCTGATGGGGGCCAAGGCCTGTCAAGCGGCCAAAGGCAATCAATTGGCTGGGCACGTTTATGGCTTCAGGATCCCAAAGTGTGTTTGCTTGACGAGCCAACGGCCGCACTTGACCAAACACTTGAAACCACCTTGATCAGTCGTTTAAGGAACTGGTTTGATGGGCGCACGGCGATCATTGCCACCCACCGTGTCGGGATATTATCACTGACCGAGCGCACGATGATTTTACAAAATGGTCGTTTGGCTGCAGATGGGCCGCGTGAAGCGGTTTTAGAACATCTAAGGCTCAGCGCCGTCCAGAAAAATGCAAGCGGTGTGGTATGACGGATTGGCCCTTATCCAACGTTGCGATGGAACGAATAAGCGCGGGACTACGCGGATCAAGCATGACCATCTGGCTTTGTGCGGTGGTCGTCGGGGTCTTTCTAATCTGGTCCTCTTTGGCATGGGTGGATGAAATCGTCCGTTCTGAGGGCGAGGTGATTTCCTCTTCTCGGCCGCAAATTATTCAAAACCTCGAAGGTGGAATATTGGCAGAACTGCATGTTGCCGAAGGCGATGTGGTTGAGCAAGGTGATACCTTGGCCCGCCTGCAGGCCACGCGGTTTCAAAGCACCGTGGATGAATTGGAAAGTCAGATCAGTGCTCTGGAAATTCGCCAAATGCGGCTTGAGGCGGAAATGGCGGGCAGGTTCGAGATGGATCTTTTGCCGAAACATATTTCAAGCAGCCCCAATATTGCCGCCTCAGAGCAAGCCCTGCTGCGCGCCCGGCAAATGGATTTTGTCAGCCGTAGCCAAGGGGCGCAAAATGTTCTGGACCAAGCCAAGCAGGAAACCAAACTTTTAGAGCAAATGTTGGAAAAAAAAGTTGTGGCGCTTATTGAGGTAACGCGGTCGCGAAAAATTCTGGCAGACGCGCGCATAAAGCTTGATGAAATTGTCACGGGTACAGAGTTAGAGCGCGCCAAAGCCCTATCTGATGTTCTTAAGGAACTGGCCACTTTAAAGCAGACTCTAAAATCGGCGCAAGATCAACTCAACCGAACTGTTTTGATCAGTCCCATGCGGGGCGTGGTCAATGCGCTGGCCGTGACAACCATTGGCGGGGTTGTGCGCCCAGGCGAAGAAATACTTCAGATCGTACCACTGGATGAGGCGCTCTTTATTGAGGCTCGGGTCAAACCCGAAGATATTGCCAACATCCGTCCCGGTCAGACCGTTACAATTAAACTCAGCGCCTATGATTATACGATTTATGGTACACTAAAGGGCAGGGTTGCGGTGATTTCAGCAGATACGTTTAAAACCAGACAGATCAGCAGCGCCGAAGCAGAGCCGCATTACCGGGTACGCATTACCCTAAACCAAGACGACTTATCCCAAACCAAAAGCCAGATTAACATCCGTCCCGGCATGCAGGTGCAGGCCGAATTGCACGCGGGCGAAAAAACTATTCTGAGCTATCTGCTCAAACCACTTTACAAATCCCGCGAAGCCCTGCGTGAGCGCTAAGGCAATACTGCGCCTAACCCGGCAGGATCAGTTGGCTAAGCTGGTTGCGGTAGGCAGCAGATAGCGCGATTGGCTTGCCGCTTTGGCCATCAACTTGCACTTGGCTGAAAAAACCTTCTGCAAAAGCGTGCGGTTCATCATTTCTAAAAAGCCCGACCTCATAACGCCAAGATGAAGTGCCGATATGGCCCACCCTGAGACCGGCATGGATAAGATCGGGATATCCAGCCTCGGCGTGATAGATGCAGCCGCTTTCAACCACCAAAAAGCGAATATCATCGCCGCTCTGGTCAAAAACCCTATGCTGCAATTGCCAATTGGTCACGGCCGTATCAATCAGCGAATAATGGATCATATTGTTCATATGGCCATATTGGTCATTGTCCATCCAGCGGGTCGGCAGGGTGCTAAAATCAAAATAGGCTTGGCGCAAAGCTGGCAGGGTGCGGGGCATCGATTAATCCTTACGTTTTGCTAAGCTGTTCACAACACAATACTAAAATCAAGCCTATGATACCGGACGCAGGGTTATTTGGGTTTCGCAATTGACCTTGGCGTCGATTTTCCCAACATAGAACGGAAAAGGGAGATCGGGTATGCAGATTAGTGAAACAACAGTTGCGGCGGTCACAGGCGGGGCTTCGGGGCTTGGGGCTGCCACGGCTAGGGCACTGGCTGCACGCGGCGCAAAGGTTGCCATTCTTGATATGAACAAGGATCTGGGCACAGCATTGGCCGCTGATCTTGGCGGGCACTTTGACGCTGTGGATGTTACCGATCCAGAGCAGGTGGGTGCGGCCCTTAAAAACATCAAAGACCGCCACGGCGCGCTGAATATTTTGGTCAATTGCGCTGGCATCGGAACACCATCCAAAACCGTTTCCAAAGGCGTGCCGCATGATCCGGCGCTTTTTGCCAAGGTCATTGGCGTGAATTTACTTGGATCGTTCAATTGCGCCTCGCAGGCTGCGGCGCTGATGGTTTCGGCCGATCCGCTGAATGAAGACGGCGAACGGGGTGTGATTATCAACACGGCGTCGGTGGCGGCATACGAAGGTCAGGTCGGGCAGGTGGCCTATGCGGCCTCAAAAGGGGGCATTGTTGGAATGACGCTTCCGATGGCGCGTGATCTTGCGCCAAACGGCGTGCGGGTGTGCAGCATTGCCCCGGGTCTGTTTCTGACCCCGATGCTGCAGGGCTTGCCCGAAGATGTGCAAACCTCTCTTGGCCAGCAAGTGCCGTTTCCTGCGCGGCTGGGTGCGCCCGATGAATATGCAAAACTGGTCTGTCAGGTTGTGGAAAACACCATGCTCAACGGTGAGGTTATCCGGCTTGACGGGGCCATCCGCATGGCACCGCGCTAAGTGCGCATTAGCGCGAACGGATAAACTGGAACACAGCCGAAGCTGACCATCCCGCAAAGATTGCAATCGCCAGCGACATCAGCCCGTAGGCCAGCGGATTTTCGCGCGAAAGAGCGAATAAAAACCGCTCCAGTCCAACTTTACGCACATCAATATCGGTTTCAAAGTCGCTTACCACCTGGCCGTTCCGGGTGAGGAAAATACGGGTTTTGTAATTGCCTTCGGTTAGATTTGCCGGCATTTCAATCGAGGTGCGAAACAGCGTTTGCTGATCTACTGCCACAGTATTTTCGCGCAGCTGATAAAGACCGCTTTTCTTGCGTATGCGCATTACGGCATCGCTAAAACTCTGGGCATTTTCAATGTGCATTGGCGCGCCAACGGATCGGATTGCACGGTTGATCGAAATTTTATGCCGCAAATCTTCTGTATCAGAGACCGCTTGATCCCATGGGGCGCTGGTGGCAATGGCATAAAAGCTGGGGGCTGAGTCCACCTCAACCGTGTCGGTGTTTACCCAGATGCCAAACTTGCGCTCTTTGCGCCGTACCAAAAGCGGCTTGGACGGGCCGGAAACTGCAACGATCACCTGCAAGGGAACCGGTGAAATTTTGGTTTCCCGTTTAATCGCGCCAAACACGAGAATTTCCGAGCCGTCGAATGTAGCAGTGATCGCCACCTCATCATGGCTCATCCCCAAGACAACCTCTTCGGCGGCAACCGGCGCTGTGTTGATCAGCATCAAAAGGGCAAGGATAAAGGCGCGCATCAATGGCCCCCTACCGCGCCAATGGTGTATAGCTCAGCAGGTTGCACCAGCAAATCAAACGCCAATTTACCGCAGACCGCCAAAACCATTATCGCCAGCAAAATTCTAAGTTGCTCGGCGCGCATGCGCGTGCCGATCTGGGTGCCGACCTGTGCGCCGATCACCCCTCCCACCAACAGCAAGACTGCCAAGGCAATGTCGACAGAGTAGTTGGTCGTAGCATGCGATAAGGTGGTGAAGGCTGTGACGAAAATAATTTGAAAAAGCGATGTTCCCACCACAACTTTGGTGGGCATACCCAGAATATAGATCATGGCTGGAACCATAATAAACCCGCCACCAACGCCCATAATTGCGGATAAAATTCCGACAAATAATCCAATTAAAACCGGGGGAATTGCCGAAATATAGAGCCCCGAAGTGCGAAACCTTGTTTTAAAAGGCAGGCTATGTACCCAGCCCCGCTGGCGGCGTTTATACTTAGGCGTATCGCCCGAACGCGCCCGGCGCAAAGCGCGCAGGCTTTCCACAAACATCAGGCTGCCGATAATGCCCAAAAACACAACATAGCAAAGCTTGACCAACAGATCGACCTGCCCCATGCTTTTAAGATAGTTGAACACCACCACGCCCAAAGCGGCCCCGATAAGCCCCCCGATCAACAGCACGCCGCCCATTTTCAGATCGACGGTTTTTCGTCTAAAATGCGCCAGAGCGCCCGAAAACGACGAAGCAACAATCTGGTTGGCTTCGGTGGCCACAGCCACAGCGGGCGGGATGCCGATGAAAAACAGCAGCGGGGTCATTAAAAACCCGCCGCCGACACCAAACATGCCGGACAGAATGCCCACAAGCCCGCCAAGGCCGAGCAACAAGAACGCGTTGACAGAAACTTCTGCGATAGGAAGGTAAATTTGCATATCATCCTCTAAACTACAGTATGCTGCAATTGCAAGGTGTCTGCGTGCAATGCAGCACGCAGGTCTTATATAATTATTTAACTGGACTTATTTTTGCGGCCCATGGGCAGGGCTTTATTCGCTGGTATAGGCTTTTCCAATCGCAGCGGGGGGCCGGGCACGGCCAACAAGTCCTGCAACCACAATAATTGTCACCAAATATGGGGCCATTGCCAAGAATTCCGAGGGGATGGGGGTATTTAAGATAGATAGCTTTTGCTGCAACGAGTCTGCAAAGCCGAAAATGAGCGCCGCTGCCAAGGCGCCTGCCGGATGCCACCGGCCGAAAATCATGGCAGCCAAGCCAATAAACCCGCGCCCATTGGTCATGTTTTCATCAAACTGGCCAACTGTACCCAAGGTAAACCAAGCGCCGCCAAAACCGGCAATCATTCCGGCAACAATCACATGCGAATAGCGGGTCCTGATTACATCAATGCCCAGTGTATCGGCGGCCCTTGGATGCTCGCCCACAGCGCGCGCGCGCAAGCCATGGCGGGTGGAAAATAGATAATATGTTGAGATTGCCACCAGTATAAAGGCGCCATAAACAAAAATGGTCTGATTAAACAACAACGGTCCAAGCACCGGTATATCGCCCAAAACGGGGATCTTAATCGCCCGAAACGGCGTTGTGTTGTTTAGCCAGCGGTATTCGGTAAACACTTGGCTCGATATATATGAGGTCAGCCCAAGGATGAAAAGATTGATGACCACGCCGGCAATAATCTGGTCCACCCGATAGGTGATCACCAGCGCAGCTAAAAGAAACCCCAAGGCGCCGCCGGTTAAAATAGCGCCGGCTATGCCAACCCAGCCCCCCAAAAGCGAGCCGAAAAGCGCGCCTGAAAATGCACCGGCAAGCAGCATGCCCTCAATGCCGATATTGATCACGGCAACCCGCTCGCAGAATATGCCTGCCAGCGCGGCCAAGGCAATCGGGGTGGCCCGCACCACAGTGGCTTGCAGCATGCCGGTCAAAGAAATGGATTTATCGGCGGTTGCCCAAACCAGAAAGGCGACCACGAACAGCGTCAGGCCGCCAGCCAATGACAGCGTGCGCCATTTGGCGCCGCCTTTCGCAAATTGCCGAAATCCTAAGAACGCAAGCACGGCCGTGATGGCAAGGTTGACCCAATAGCTGGGCACCACAAGATTGCCGATGGCCCAAACATCACGCGGTCGGGACAGTTTGAACGTGGATTGGCTGTCAATGCCAGTATCAAGCAAAAACAAAACAACAAGCGACAGCGCAACCAATGCCCCGCCGGTGATCACAGTGCGCATATCAAGCGGCAGAACGGGCGCTTTAAGGCTTTGATGTGCAGATTGGTTAAGGTTGGTCATCACTTACACTCTTTTTGCTTATAGCGCTGAAACCGAATGGCAATATTTGCTTCACAAGAAGTGGCGCGGCGACGAATACAATAATCAGGGCCTGCACAATACCGATTAAATCAATCGACACCCCTGCATCCACCTGCATTTGGCGCCCACCAGCTTCAAGGGCCCCGAACAGCAGCCCGGCAAGTAAAATACCCACCGGATGTGATCGCCCAAGCAGCGCCACGGCGATCGCATCAAAGCCGATGCCCGCGGAAAATCCGGGCGAGGCGCGCCCTAAAACGCCGGTGACCTGAGTTGCACCCGCCAGCCCGGCCAATCCGCCGGCAATGGCCATGGCAAGCACAATGGTCAACCCTGCGCGGATGCCGGCATATTTAGCGGCATCAGGGTTTTCGCCTGACACGCGAAATGCAAAGCCCAGTTTTGAGCGAAACAGCAACCAGTAGATCAGCGCAACACTCACAAGCATAATCATAAGGCCCGCATGGACACGCAGATTTGGATCAATAAACGTCAGAAGACGCGGCAGTTCAGCGGTTTCCAGAACCGCTTTTGAAATTGGATCAGAGCGACCTTCCTTTTGAATGAAGGGTTGACGCAAAACATAATCCAGCATCCGAAATGCAATCAGATTTAGCATGATAGTGGAAATCACCTCATGCGCACCGGTTGCGGCACGCAAAAACCCGGCAAGGCCTGCATAAAGCGCCCCGGCAATCATGCCCACCGTAAGCACCAGCGGCAGATGCAGATAAAACGGCAGCCCAGTGATAGCAAAACTGACGATAACCGCGGCCAGACCGCCGATCACAATTTGCCCCTCGGCGCCAATGTTAAACAGCCCGGCGCGAAATGCGAGCCCGATGCCAAGCCCCGACATCACCAGCGGAATGGAGGAGGTCAGGGTTTCGGAAACTGCCGCAAGTGAGCCCACCGATCCATAGGCCAGCGCTACAAAGCTTTTGACGATATTTGCCGGCTCTACCGAGGTCGCCAGCATAATCAAAGCGCTCAGCAGCAATGCCAGAACAACCGCAACAATCGGGATAAAAAACAGCTCTCCAAGTGTGGATTGCGTACCGGCGACCGGTTGCAGTAAGTCATGTGCAGAACGGCTGGATTTAGGTGTACCTGATGTCATGCTGCCAC
>CABXKH010000019.1 GCA_902512685.1 Paracoccaceae bacterium
TTGAGGCTCTGCCAGTCTCGGGATTTAAGGGTGATAATATCACGGCTTTATCTACCAATACTCCGTGGTATTCGGGTCCAACGTTGATGCATCATTTGGAAACGGCAAATCTCGAGCAGCCTCACGATAACCAAGAAGCCTTTCGTATGCCCGTACAATGGGTTAATCGACCTAATTTAGATTTTCGGGGGTTTTGCGGTAAAATTGCCAGTGGACAGATCCGCCCAGGAGATGAAGTCCGTATTCTCCCTTCGGGAAAGACCTCACATATTGACCGTATTGTGACCCAAGACGGGGATTTGGACCTTGCACAAAAGGACCAGTCCGTCACCTTAACCCTGCGCGATGAGGTTGATTGCTCACGCGGGCAGATTATCACTGCAGCCAAAGAACCGCTGGAAGTTGCCGATCAATTTGAAACCACTTTGATCTGGATGGAAGAAGAGGCTCTAACGCCGGGACGGGCTTATTATTTGAAAATCGGGGCACAAACAGTTTCGGCAACTGTTGCAGAACCAAAATACCAGATCAATGTGAACACGCTGGATCATAGCGCGGCAAAGACCTTGGACCTTAATTCAATCGGTGTGGCAAATATAACCACTGACCGGGCAATCCCTTTCGCACCTTACTCTGAAAATCGTGAGCTTGGGGGCTTTATCCTTATTGATAAAATAACCAATGCGACGGTCGCTGCGGGCTTGATCAATTTTGCTCTTCGGCGTGCCCAAAATATCCACTGGCAAGCAACTGATATCAATCGTGAACATCACGCAAATCTAAAAAATCAAAAACCTGTAGTGCTTTGGCTTACTGGGCTTTCAGGATCAGGAAAATCAACGATTGCCAACGCGGTAGAAAAAAAACTAGCACAGATGAACCGCCATACATTTCTATTGGATGGCGATAATGTAAGGCACGGCTTGAACAAAGACCTGGGCTTTACCGAAGCTGACCGTATTGAAAACATCCGGCGTGTGGGCGAAGTGGCTCGGTTAATGACAGATGCAGGACTAATTGTTGTCACTGCTTTCATTTCACCCTTTCGTGCTGAGCGGGATATGGTACGCCAGATGATGCAGCCGAGTGAATTTATTGAGGTCTTCATTGATACTCCGCTGAACATTGCCGAAGAGCGGGATGTTAAAGGATTATATGCCAAGGCCCGCGCTGGCGAATTGAAGAATTTCACCGGCATCGATAGCCCTTACGAGACACCCGAAAACCCAGAAATCAAAATTGATACAACCCAGATGGATATTGAGTCTGCTGCAGATAAAATCATTCAGGTTCTTTTGCGCACCTAAACCAAAGAGGTGCTTTATCCAGATAAAAAATGCCAAAACCCCTAAAACATGTTTTTGGGCATGTGACTGAATTTCTGGAAATTGGGTCGAAAAAGTGCTCGGTCATTTCATCATATAAAGCAAGTGTATCAGAATTATATTGACCACTTGGTAAAAAGTAATGCAGTGTTTATCACGTTCCAGATGGGGGAAAACTATGAAAATTCTTAGCAAAATAAATCGCAGAATTGCGATAGCATCTTTATTCGCTTTGGGTGCATCTCTGGTCGGCGGTGTGGCCGCTGCCGAAAAAATAAAAGTGGCAGCAATCTATACACTTCCGGTAGAACAGCAATGGATTAGCCGGATTCACAAAGCGTTGAATGCGGCTCAGGATCGGGGTGAAATAGAATATCTTTATTCCGAAAATGTTGCGAATAATGACTATGAACGTGTGATGCGGGAATATGCAGAGCAAGGTCAGCAGCTTATCGTTGGTGAAGTCTTTGGCTTAGAGCGAGCCGCTCGAAAAGTGGCGAAAGATTATCAAGATACGGCGTTCCTGATGGGGTCTTCCTTTGGTCCAGTTGCACCGAACTTTTCGGTTTTTGACAACTGGATTCACGAGCCGAGCTATCTGTCCGGTATCGTGGCTGGTTCTATGACAGAATCGAATGTAATCGGGATGGTTGGGGGTTACGCAATCCCAGAAGTTAACCGGTTAATGCATGCCTTTATGGATGGTGCACGCGAGGTCAATCCTGACGTCAAGTTTATGGTCAACTTTATCGACAGTTGGTATGATCCGCCCAAGGCAAAAGAAAGTGCGTTTGCTATGATGGATGCAGGTGCAGACATCATGTATGCTGAACGCTTTGGCGTATCAGATGCAGCAGTAGAACGCGGTGTAAAGGCGATCGGAAATGTGATTGATACGGCTGCTGATTATCCAGACACAATTCTTGCCTCTGCGCTATGGCATATGGAAGCAACTATCGACAAAGCCATTTCCAATGTAGCCGATGGACGTTTTGAAGCCGCTGATTATGGTCAATACAGCTTTATGGCCTATGGTGGTGGATCACTGGTCTTGGACAGTTCCTTGGTTCCAGCCGATGTTGTGGAACTTGTCACGGCTCGAGAAACTGAAATAAATGATGGGCTGTTCCGTGTAAACGTTAACGACGCCCGTCCTGTTTCTGACAATTAATTGAAACCTGCACTGGCCTGCCATCCGGCAGGCCAGTTTTTATAAAAGGTAAAAATTAGGTGGGCAAAGTACTTGCGCTTAAAGGCCTATCCAAACGATTTGGATCTGTGCAAGCAAATGAAGCAATAGACCTTGACCTCAACAAGGGCGAGGTTTTGGCGCTTCTGGGTGAGAACGGGTCTGGTAAGACCACATTGATGAATATGCTCTTTGGGCATTATCTGCCTGACACCGGCAGTATAGATGTCGCAGATAGGCAAGGCTCATTGCAACCACTCACCTTGGGGCATCCTCAAATTTCACTCACAAAAGGGATTGGAATGGTGCACCAGCACTTTACGCTGGCTGAAAACCTTAATGCACTGGACAATATAGTCTTGGGAACCGAACCGCTCATATCTTTTAAAAGAAATACAGGGTCTGCACTGAAAAAATTAGAAAAGATTATGCATGAAACGGGCTTATTTGCGCCCCTAGATGTTTCTGTTGGAAAATTGTCTGTCGGAGAACGACAACGAATAGAAATCTTGAAAGCCCTTTATAGAGATGTGCGCATTCTTGTGCTTGATGAACCAACTGCGGTGCTCACACCGCAAGAGGCCGATGACCTTTTCGACAATATCAACACTATGGCTAAAAGCGGTTTATCAGTTATTTTTATCTCGCATAAACTGCGTGAAGTTCTTTCGTTTTCTCAGCGCATTGTTGTTTTGCGACAGGGTAAAAAAGTTGGTGAATTGGTTACCAATAAGACCAATGAAAGTGAAATCGCCCATCTGATGGTTGGCGGCGGTGTCAAGAGTGCCGAACGTGAAACCTGCACCCCCGGTAAGGCGGTTTTGCAACTGAACCAAGTCAGCATCACTGGCCGGTCTAAACGAGACAGTTTGTTTGACCAATCACTAGAAGCCCGCGCACATGAAATTCTCGGGATCGCGGGCGTTTCTGGCAATGGTCAAGCGGCTCTTGCCAGCTTAATTGCGGGGTTAGAAGTGCCCGAAAATGGATCAATCTTGATAGATAGTAGTGAAATTGAAAAACCAACGCCAAAGAAAATGATAGGGGCCGGCGTCGGCCGCATTCCTGAGGACCGCCATCATGAAGGTATCATTGGAACAATGAATTTGGCTGATAACCTGATTATCGAAAAACTCGATGATCAGGAAATACAAAATTTTGGCATTTTAAAACGAAGCAAAATAAAAACAAACGCGGCCCACCTTTGCAAAAGCTACGACGTGCGCGGTCCTGGCGTTGACGCAGAAGCCAGACTTTTCTCAGGCGGTAACATCCAAAAAATGATCCTTGCTAGGGTCTTTGAACAAAACCCCAAATTAATTTTGGCAAACCAACCTACACGCGGTTTAGACATGGGGGCTAGCGCAGAGGTTCGGCGTAGACTGCTCGACGCTCGAAAAAACGGTGCTGCAATCCTCTTGATTTCTGAAGATCTAGATGAGGTCCTTGCTCTGTCTGACAGAATTCTTGTGATGCATGATGGAAATTTAATTCCAGCAGAAACACGTGACCGCGCTCAAATTGGTTTGCTCATGGCAGGGACAGCAGCGTAATGCGTATAGAACCTCGCTCAAAGGTGTCAAAAACCCTTATCATCTCAGTTCCGATATTATCATCTTTCGCAGCTCTACTGATTGCGGCGATCCCGATCAGTTTTGCAGGAGCGAATATACTGCAAGCCTATCAAGAAATGTTCTTTGGTGTTTTTGGTTCTGTTTTCTCGTTTTCCGAAATGCTGACGCGAGCGACACCTTTAATATTTACCGGCTTAGCGGCGGCTCTCGCCTTTCGAGCGCGTCTTTGGAACATCGGGGCAGAGGGGCAGCTTTATCTAGGAGCTTTGCTTTCGGTGGTCGTCGGAACTGGATATTTTGATCTGCCGCCATTGCTTTTGACACCGGTTATTATCCTATGCGGCGCAATGGCTGGCGCGGTTGGAATGGCGGTTCCGACTTTTTTGAAAGTTCGCTTTGGGGCAGATGAAGTAGTCACAACACTTTTGCTGAACTTCGTTATTTTAATTTTCATTCAAATGATGCTTGAAGGCGCGCTGAAAGATCCAATGGGATTAGGTTGGCCGCAATCCTCTCCAATTGTGGAAGAAGCGATGCTGCCCAAATTGTTACCTCGCATGCGGGTGCACTCGGGACTGATTTTGGCCATTGTGTGCGCTGTTGTCGTGCATTTCATGTTGTCTCGCACGGTCTGGGGCTTTCGCGTACGCGCTGTGGGCGAAAACGCTGTAGCCGCAAAATACGCTGGAATTCCCGTTCATCGTTCGCTTTTCATGGTCGCTATCTTCTCAGGTGCTCTGGCCGGTTTGGCGGGCGTTTCCGAAGTTGCCGGATTAAAGGGGTATCTCACGGCCGACCTTTCACCCGGTTTCGGCTATACTGGGATTGTCGTGGCTATGCTGGCAGGCTTGTCACCGCTTGGAGTTGTCTTGGCGGCTATATTTATTGCATCGGTTTTTGTCGGGGCGGATAGTATGAGCCGAGCTATGGGCGTTTCTTCTTATTTAGCAGACCTTGTGGTTGCATTATCATTATTGTCTGTCCTGGTCGGCGGCTTTGCGACTCGCTTTCGAATAGTCTGGTCTAAAAGACAGCCCGGAGACAATGGATGATTGATATCTTGAATATTTTACTTAGCGAATCGTTTTGGGCGGCTTCGCTTCGGATAGCATCACCCTTAATTTTTGGTGTTCTCGGCGCTCTTTTGTGTGAACGTGCCGGCGTTCTAAACCTTGGTATCGAGGGCATTTTTGTTGCCGGTGCTATGGCAGGATGGATGGCTGTTTGGCTTGGTGCAGGTCTTTGGGGTGGAGTATTTTTTGCTATGCTTGCTGGGGCAGCACTTGGCTTAATACATGGAATTTTAACAGTGCCCCTAGGGCTTTCTCAACACGTTTCAGGGCTTGGTGTTACTTTATTTGCCACCTCGTTGAGTTATTTTGTTTATCGCACCTCGTTGCCAGCTGTTTCTTCTCCGCCGCGCATAGAGCCCTTTCGGGCACTTGATATCCCGATCCTTTCCGACTTGCCTTTTGTTGGGCCGGTATTATTCCAGCAAACGGCCCTTACATGGCTGGCTTTACTTTTGGTTGCTGTCATCTGGTATGTGATGAACCGCACACCCCTTGGCTCTGCGTTGCGTGCTGTTGGCGACAATCCAGACAGCGTTGATGCGCAGGGGCTTTCCGTGTATGCATTACGCATTGGCGCAGTTGTTGCAGGCTCTTCTTTAATGGCATTGGGCGGTGCGTTTCTCACTATGTCGGCTTTTGACGCTTTCTTTTTTGGCATGGTCAACGGGCGTGGTTGGATTTGTATCGCCTTGGTGATTTTTGCCAGCTGGCAACCCGGAAAGGCCCTGCTTGGAGCAATGCTATTTGGTGCTTTTGATGCGCTTCAGGTTCGGCTTCAGACCGAAGTAGGTGCCTTGGTGCCTGGACAGATTTTCTTAATGGCGCCCTACTTACTTTCCATTTTAGCACTTGTGATAGCAGCACGCCGTGCAGATTACCCGCGCGCCCTGCTGACCCCATGGTTCAAAGGTCAACGATAAGGAAGTCATCATGTTTGATCTGATTGTGAAAAATGCTAGCCTTGCGAACGGGGACAGCGGCGTTGATATTGGGTGCAAGGGCGATACCATAACAGCCATCGAAAAGGATCTGGCCGCAGAAGCTGGCCAGATTATTGATGCCTGCGGCAATCTTGTTTCTCCACCTTTCGTTGACCCGCATTTTCATATGGACGCAACTCTTTCTTTAGGTACACCCCGAATGAATGTGTCGGGAACATTGCTTGAAGGGATCAGCTTATGGGGCGAACTAAAACCAATACAAAGCGTCGAGCAAATCTTTGAGCGCGCAATGCGCTACTGTGATCTGGCTATTTCCATGGGACTTGGTGCAATCCGTAGCCACGTTGACATTTGTGATGACACTTTAAAGGGCGTAGAGGCCCTACTTGAGGTGCAAAAACAAGTTTCAACCTATCTTGACCTGCAACTCGTTGCCTTTCCCCAAGACGGCGTTTTTCGCGACCCAACCGCATTAACTAACCTCAACAGAGCGCTTGATATGGGCGTATCAATTGTTGGGGGCATCCCACATTTTGAGCGCACAATGGACGAAGGTGCAAACTCTGTTCGCGCGCTGTGTGAAATTGCTGCAAAACGGGGTCTTATGGTTGATATGCACTGCGACGAAAGTGATGACCCACACAGTCGCCATATTGAAACTTTGGCCTTTGAAACCCAACGGCTTGGCCTACAGGGACGGGTCGCAGGCTCGCACCTTACATCAATGCACTCAATGGACAATTACTATGTTTCTAAATTGATCCCTTTGATTGCAGAGGCGGGTGTACATGCAATCCCGAACCCGCTGATCAATATCATGTTGCAGGGACGCCATGACAGTTATCCCAAACGCCGGGGACAAACCCGCGTCAGAGAACTTCGCGATGCAGGTATAACTGTCGGCTTTGGGTCGGATTGCGTAATGGACCCTTGGTACTCTCTTGGCAAAGCCGATATGCTGGATGTTGCATTCATGGGTCTTCATGTTGGCCAGCTTTCTAGCCGGGCGGATATGAGATGGTGCTTTGACGCAGTTACAAAAAACTCAGCAGAAATAATGGGGTTAGAAAAATATGGTGTGGAGGTTGGCAACTATGCCGATATGGTAATTCTTCAGGCAAAAGATCCAATCGAAGCCATAAGGTTGCGCCCAACTCGTCTTTCAGTCATTCGAAGGGGGAAATTAATTGCTCAAACCACCCCAAGCGTTTCCACGCTATATATGTCAGATCGTCCAGATCGTTTAAAACCGGATGAGTACGCACCGGAATAGTTTCTTGGGGCCTTAAATTGTTGCTGCAAAGACATTTTCCCGACGATTCTATGCTGCGACAGGCGGTGTTAAATTATAACATCTTTTAGCGATTTCGGGTGGTTTGTAAGAGGTTCATATCCATCTTTTGTAATTATGACACTATCCCCAACTTGGGCACGGAAATTATCAACTGTCACCGACCCGTCCACGGCAAATACCATTCCTGGCTCTAGGCGTGTTTTATCGCCGGTGACAAGCTGAGGTTTTTCAAGAAAGCTAAATCCCGTGGCGCGGCCACATCGAAAGGGATAATCATATCCAGCGTCCTGAATGACTTTGGCATAGGCCGCGTGGACAGCTTCTGCAGTAATCCCCGGGCGCAAAACAGCAAGTGCAGCCTTTTGGCTTTCAACAGCCACTTCATAAACTGCCGCTTGCGATTTATCTGCTATTTCTCCGATCCAAAAGGTGCGATCAAAACCCAACTTAAATCGGTGGAAATTCGTCATGCCGCAAAAGCACAGAAATACAGGTTCGCCAGTTTTCATAATCCGTGTTGTTGCGCGGTGATGGGTTTTGGTAATCTCTTTTCCAGAAGCCATAATTTGCAAGAAATGCGTATTTGGAGACATGTCGGTGTCTTCATAATTCGCGCTGAGCAATTCTGCGGCTTTTCGGGTTCCTGCCTGCGAAGTGGCAATCGCAACCTCATACTCTGGGACCCCGTCTTTGATCGCAGCGCGGCCTGCAAGCATCATAGCATTTGCAACCTGACCGGCATCCCGAGCGAGCTGTAGCTCTTGTGCAGATTTTATCATTCGCATATCAGCCAGGATGGAAGAGACACTGCAAACCGTTCTCGTATCAAGCAAGTTGTCTACATAGCGGCGGACAAGCGGGGGCATATGATCTGGCTCTATCCCAACGAAGTTTGCGTCTTTAACCGCTTTTGGCAATTCCTCACGCCACTCGTGACCCATCCCATCATTCCAAGCGGCAATCTGCTTTACCTTGGCAGAGGCTTTGGCCGTATTGAGATCAATAGTTGGGGTAATCAACAGGCTGTTTTCATCTTGTGAAATAACAAGAATGGTCGGGCGGCCAAACTCCATGTGAAGGTAGTCATAATACCCCGTTAGGTAATAAATGTTGTCTTCGTCGGTAACCAAAGCCACATCGACATTCTTCTCAGACAGTCTTTGGCAAAATTTTTGAATCCGAGACGCATACATCAATTATGTCCAGTTTGTTTTTTCTGCGGCAGCCTATCCTGAACAAGCTGCGCCCAGAATTTTGCCCCAAGTGATAGCAGAGCATCATTAAAATCATAATCATTCGCATGAAGAGGTCGGCCAAAACGACCGCTTTCCCCATTTCCCATAAGTAAAAAGCAGCCGGGTACTGCGGCGTTAAAATGGGCAAAGTCTTCTGAAAAACTCATCGGCTCTCGATCACCAATGGTTTCAAGGCCCAAGGACTGTGCAACCCCGGTTGCAGCCATAGTCGGTGCATCAGAGTTTATTGTTTCAATAAATTCTGTTTTAAAACTAAAATCTGAGGAAACTCCATGCGCCGCTGAAATACCCTCAATAATCTGTTGCATAAACTCTTCAACCTTTCGGCGATCCTCACGGGATCGAGCACGAACATCTCCTTTTAGTTGTGCAGTTCCGGGCAAAACGTTGCGCTGACCATCAGTTAAGAATTCCGTTACAGAAACAACAGCCCCAGCACCGGGGGCAAGTTTGCGTGAAACAATAGTTTGAAGTGCCTGCACCATCTCTGCACCAACGGTGATAGCATCACGCCCTGTTTGGGGCATAGAGGCGTGTCCGCCTTGTCCTTTAATTGAAATTTCAAACAAGCTTTCACTTGAGCAGATTAAACCTTTTCGTGTTGAAACTTGACCCAGTGGCGCCCCTGGCAAATTATGAATCGCATATATTTCTTCGACAGGGAATTTTTCTAAAACGCCCTCATCAATCATGGCCCGGGCCCCTAGTCCATGCTCTTCGTTTGGCTGGAAAATAAAAACCACCGTGCCGTCGAAATTGGGATCATCTGCCAATGCTTGCGCCGCGCCCAATAGCATCGCCATATGCCCATCGTGGCCACAGGCATGCATCACGCCTGCATTTTGCGACGGATAGTCGTGGTCACTGGCTTCTTGTATCGGCAGCGCATCCATATCCGCGCGCAGAGCGATCGCACGATTGCCTCTACCTGATTTCAAAATTCCAACAACGCCCACACCTTCGTGAACTTCTAAACCCATATCTTTCAAAATGTTGGCTATTCGCGCCTTAGTTCGTTTTTCCTTAAAACCAAGCTCTGGAAACTGATGAAATTCCTGACGGAGCGCGATCAAGTTGTGGGGTTCAGATACCATCGTTACCTCATGATTATATTTGTCCATATTAATGATTCTTGACGATTTCGATTGTCAAAAAACGGCATTTCAATCTCTATCCTTAGCCCTTGAGACGCGTAATTTTTTCGTTTAAGCAGGATCAGTTCGTTTTAACCTTTTTTGGTTTGACGATGCTTCATACGCTCATGTGCTTCAGCGGTACCATCGTGAAAAGAGCCAAACCACTTGTCCCAGGGCATTTGCAGATTGCCGTAGTTTACTTCAAAGTACCGATGGTGAAGCTGATGGTGAAATGTTCCCAGCGCAAGAGTTTTCGAATCCTTTACGAGCAGATTTTCGAAACCTGTATGGGACGTGGCCGCCGTGAGCGACTGATGCTGCATGTGAAAAAGGATATGCAATGGATGAGCCGGCACCAAAAAGTGAATTAATATTGAGCTAAAAAATAATAGATGCTCCAACGGGTGCATCGACAACCCAGACCAAGGCCCGACATTTATATTTCTATGGTGAAGAGCGTGCGCAAGCTTATAGACCGGTGGCCAATGCAATAATCTGTGGATCCAATAGAAATGAAAAGAAATCCAAATCGGAGTCAAAAGAAATAAAAAGATAAACCAAACGGGGCTATCCACCCACAAAAGAACTGGGGCCCACCCATTGGCCATAGCCCAGAACATCAGCGCCTCATAAGATGTCCAGAAAAACACCCCACTTCCCAAAGACCAAAACATATTGTCACGAACTTGGCCGCCCAATGTAAACTGCCTGCCAGATTTCGATAGGGGCCTGGGATCATATTTCAGCTTTTGGCCTTGCTGCGTGAAGGTATAAAAATACAGGTGTAATCCGCCTGCAACCGCACTCAGAAGTAAAATGTTTCGAACATGTAATTTTGCCACCCACTCAATTGAAAAGGTTTGAGCTTGCTCAAGGGGGGGGTGAAACCAAAAAAATGAAATGCATGCGACAACAATAAGGATCAGGTTCTCGGTAATTATAAACCAAGATTTCCAAATCCATTTAAGAACTTCCAACGGCTTTAAGGGCCAGTTGAACAAGGGGGAAACCTTAATTGGAACATTTGGTATATGGTTCCACCCTTTGATTTTGGCCTTGGGCATAGGGGCACTTTCATAAATCTACTTCCGAGCAGATTACTTATTTCCAGCAGATATGTACATTAAAATTAGCCCCTTTGAAGGGGGGCAAACTCTTGACGTCTTCCTAACGGACCGGACACACATACCCTATTTTGTTGAGAGTGTGCGGGTAAACCTTTTCGTCTTTGTACCGTTATTCATCTTAAGGAGGCGCTAGATATGACGGACAGTGAAGTTATTCAGGTTATTTGGGGAAACCCAGAACTTCAATCTCAGTTTGAAATTGACCCTTATGGTCTTTCTCAAAGACAGCTCATAATTTTGCAATTACATGAAAAATTCAAGTTCATCTCTGCAAGACCTGATATTAAGCGACCACAGGGCGTTTGATTGCAATTGGAATTACTTTCGTTCTCCAGATACAAAAGTTTTGTTGAATAGTTTGCTATTCTACACTGCGCGTTGCACAAATTTATTTCAATGAAACCGAATAATGAATTTGGGATGTAAGATAAAAGCTAAAGCGAAGTTCAACAACCCTCCCAACAATGTCAAAGGCCCGTCTTTCAACTTCTAATACAGGTGCGCCCTCATCCACAGCCAACATATTTGCGACAGATGATGTTGCCTCTAATGCTCTTAATTGCTCATCAGCACGAACAATTGTGACCCCATAACTGCGCTGATAAAGGGGGTACAAAGCATTTGGCAACGATCCGCGATCTTTTAAACCTGGAAATAGGTCAGCATTGAGAACAGATGTTTCATAACAAACAGGCGTTTCCTTGATACACCTAACACGCGCAATTTCAAAAACTGCACCCCGCGACTGCAATCCCAATACTTGCGCCTCTTTGGCATTTGCAGCGCGCCTTCGCACAGATTCGGAGAGCGGTTGGGGGATTGCCTGAGAGCCATCATCGTGACGCAACCGGAAGAAGTGAAACAAAGATGTTTCCGGAGTTGTCGTGGCAACAAATGTACCTTTACCCTGATGCCTTTCAACCAAACCGGATTGTTCAAGCTTACTTATAGCTTTTCGCGCCGTTCCTTGGCTCACGCTATATTGTGCAGCAAGATCGAATTCGCTCGGCAACATTGCACCCGGCGCTAAATCGCCTGACACAATACACGCCATAACAGCGTCATGTACCCGCTGGTAAAGTGGTAAAGCTGGTTCGGATAAGCTACTCATTCGTCCTCTTTTAGTGAATATGATACATAATCTTGAACAAGCTTCAAGAATTCAATTCATTGGGTCTTGTATAAGAATAGATCAGTGTGATATCAATAGATGTTAAACAAACAAAATACGTCAAGGAGTGATATTTTGGCAATTCCTCAACTGTTGGTTCATGACCACAAAGACAATGTAGGTGTCGTAGTCGTTGAAGGTCTGACGGCTGGAACAGAAATGTTATGCGTGGTTACGCATGATAATTCTGATTTTAAGCTGACCGCAAATGCAGACATTCCAATTGGGCACAAAGTTGCACTTAAGCCTTTGAAAGAAGGCGACACTGTTTTCAAATACGGCGAAGATATCGGAAAAATGATCGGATCTGCTGATGTAGGCGATCATTTACATACCCATAACTGCAAAACAAAACGGTGGTAGCTCCAATGGCACTAGACTTTTCTAATCAATCAATCAACGCATGGCGCCGTGAAAATGGCCGAGTCGGGGTCCGGAATCACGTTGTGATTCTTCCAGTTGATGACATTTCCAATGCAGCCTGCGAAGCTGTAGCAAACAATGTCAAAGGCACGATGGCCCTTCCGCATGCTTATGGACGTTTACAATTTGGTGAAGATCTTGATCTTCATTTTCGCACTATGATCGGAACCGGCGCAAACCCGAATGTTGCGGCCGTGATTGTCATTGGTATTGAACCCGAATGGACCAAACTTATCGTCGATGGCATTGCAAAAACCGGCAAACCCGTCGAAGGATTTTCGATCGAACAAAAAGGTGATTTCGAAACCATCCGCCAAGCTAGTTGGAAAGCCAAGGAATTCGTTCATTGGGCATCTGAGCTACAAAAAGAAAATTGTGGTCTGTCCGAACTTTGGGTGTCTACAAAATGCGGCGAAAGCGATACAACAACCGGGCTTTCATCCTGCCCCACTGTTGGAAATATGTACGACAAACTTCTTCCACACGGGCTTTATGGCTGCTTTGGGGAGACATCCGAAATTACGGGCGCTGAGCATATTTGCGAAAAGCGTGCTGCCAATCCAGAAGCCGCTGCTAAGTTCAAGAAAATCTGGCAGGCCTATCAGGACGATGTTATTTTTGCGCATCAAACCGATGATTTGTCTGACAGTCAGCCAACCAAGGGAAATATACTTGGTGGGTTAACAACCATCGAAGAAAAAGCCATGGGGAATCTTGAGAAAATTGGCCGAACATCGACTTACATCGATGCGATGGGGCCGGCTGAAACACCTGAAAAAGGCCCCGGGTTGTACTTTATGGATAGCTCATCAGCTGCGGCAGAGTGCGTTACTCTTATGGCTGCAGGAGGCTATGTGATTCATACTTTCCCAACAGGTCAGGGCAATGTGGTGGGCAATCCGATCGTTCCAGTGATCAAGATATCGGGCAACCCGCGCACCCTGCGTACGATGGCAGAACATATTGATGTTGATGTCACAGGCGTTTTGACCCGGGAAATGACTATTGACCAAGCAGGTGATAGCTTGATCGAGATGATCAAACGAACTGCAAATGGACGGTATACAGCGGCTGAAGCACTTGGGCATCGTGAGTTTTCGATGACAAAGCTCTATCGTTCCGCCTAAAAGAACTCTTGCGTTAAAGTAGGTTTCAAAATATTTGCCCAGCGCTTTAAAATTATAGCGCTGGGCGCTGCTAAGTTCCCCCAAAGTTTGTATGAAACATTTATGGCAAGGGTTTCCAGGGCAAATGGCATTTGAATTGGCCCAGCAGATGAGCTGTACCCACCCTTGTGCGCAGCGGTTGAACCCGACAAAGTAACTCCACTAGATGTCCTAATAATCAATAATCCTACGCAGGCAGCGAATTCTTTTAATATTCTGGACATTTACACGCTACAGGGCAATGTTTCACATGTAGCCACCTGATAGGAATTGACATGGACCTGCCAAAAAACCGTTTTAAAGCCGCGTTAAAGGATGGCCGCCATCAATTGGGCATTTGGAGCGGTTTAGGCGGACATATTGCCCCCGAGATATTAGCCACTTGCGGATTTGATTGGGTTTTAATTGATGCTGAGCATGGTCCGATGGAGCCAATCGACGTCTTACCAGCGCTGCAGGCCATTTCAGGGTATCCTGATGTTACAGCTATTGTCAGACCTGCTGATCATAGTGCAAGCGTTATAAAACGTCTGCTTGATATGGGCGCGTAGTCACTTTTAATTCCTTTTGTACAAACTCGCCAAGAAGCAGAAGAAGCCGTTAAGGCCATAAGGTATGCTCCGAATGGCATTCGTGGAATGTCTGGGGTCACCCGTGCAAACCGTTTCGGACAAGTTCAGGATTACGCAACTCATGCCAATGAAGAAATTTGTTTGCTTGTCCAGGCTGAAACGGCTCTGGCCTTTGAAAACCTTGAAGATATTGCCTCTGTCGATGGGGTGGATGGGGTTTTTATTGGACCGGCCGATCTGGCAGCAAGCATGGGGCTTGTAGGTCAACCTGACCACCCTGACGTTATAAAAGCCTGCGAAGATGCTATTGCACGATTGGATGCAATAGAATGCCCTACTGGTATCCTCACATTGAACGAAAAATTCTCTAAGCGCTGCATAGAACTTGGAACGCTTTTCACTGCCGTTGGGGTTGATTTATGCATGGTTGTTGATGGCGCTAAAGCACTTAGGCAACGTTTCCATTTTATTTGATTTTGATATTTTTAGTATAAATGCAAACAGCGAATATTTATGATATCAAAGCAATGTTTATAACTCTTTTCAGATAACATCTGTATGGCAGAGTAATTAAAAGGACAGGTTGCGTGGAGTTAAAAAAGAGTTTTCTTGCTGGTGAAGAAATTTACAAGGCCGGCCAAAATTCGAATGGTGCCTTCATAATTCAGTCTGGGACTGTCAGCCTTTATACAAGTATGGACTTTCATTTGGTCACTCTTGGCGAAGGCGAGTTATTTGGTGAATTGGGGCAAATTGTTGATGAACAACGAAGTGTGACAGCAATTGCAAGAACGGACTGTCTGCTTCGGCATATTCCGCAAAACATATTGGATGAGAAGTTTAATAATACCGACCCTGCCATCGTTGGTATGTTTAGAGCATTGGCGATAAGGCTTAGAAAAGCAAACGATCAAAAGGTTCAAATGTGGACTGAAATTGAGAGATTGAGAGAGAGTAGAAAACTTCTAGAGTTGGAGATAGAAAAATTGAAACGAGCTCTAAAAAGTTAATTCTAAATATTCTTATATTTATCCAACATATTCAATTGACTATTTGAGGTACATACCGCTTGGATCATTTATAAACTTGCATTTATTGCGTGTTTAATGGCCTGCTCCAGAGGCTAGACTGGGAATAGACTATTCCCATTTCTGGGATTTTTTCTATACTAACCACGATGCCGGTATAGCTCAGGTGGTAGAGCACCTGTTTCGTAAATAGGTTGTCGGCGGTTCGAACCCGTCTACCGGCACCACTTTCAGGAATAAACCTGCCGATAATACTGAAAAATTTATCTTGGCATCCTGTGTCGTGGTAGGTTTGTGACTATGTTTGCCGCTACTTATCTGTTCAAAAATGCGGTTATTTATTCCGAGGTGCTAGCAACAAGTCAAATGGGATCTAAAATCGAAAAGCCACTATTTTGATTTAAGAAATTTATGCTGACGTCTCACTTATATCAGGCAATATACTGAATTGAATTAAAGCCTTCAAAGTTTGGCGCACCTTCATACAATTTCACCCTCTGCCCAGCGCTTTTATGAGCGGTTTGAAATGCTTCGCTTTTGGTCCAGTTGATAAAAGCTTTTTCCGAAGCCCAAACGGTATGAGAGGCATAGAGTATCACCCCATCTTTCTGTGGTCCTTTAAGCATGCGAAATTCAATAAAGCCATCCAAACCTTTAAGATGGCTGTCTCTGGCAAGCCATAAGTCTTCGAAGGCTTTTGTATTTTCATTCTTTACTCGAAAACGGTTCATAGCAATGTACATTGTATTTTCCCTTAATTTATAGCCACTGGGTAAGTATAAGCATCTGGTGCTTCGCTGCGATTTTATTGGCAAGTCGTTAACGCCTTTTATCTGCCCCCGTGCCCCTATATCCGTCTTTATTTTGTATTAAAGCTTAGTTTTCCCAAATCAAAGCGGCGCGTAAGCAGGGGATTGGACATCTCCTGTGATTATTGCGAGCCGTTCAAGCGCTGACAGAAAGTCTCTCACGTTGGGCCCTTCACAGACCATTACAGCATAAGATAAAATCGAAGATTTCCGCTGAAGCCGAATACTTTGAAGTGTCATTAAGAAATATTTTTCCTCATTTGTCATTGTAAGGCGCGCCTTGGGATGACTTGTTGCGAAGTAAGAAAAACTACGAACCCGGCCAAGACACATCATATCTATCGCTATTGAAATCGCATGCGCAATACTTGCGCCGAAAGGAACCGGGAAAATATGCTCTGCCTGCAAAAAACCTGATTTCCAAGCCTGAGACTTAGGCTGGTCCAAAGATTCAAAAAAATGCCGCGCAATGCGCAGAACTGAAATTTCAAAATTATCGAAGCGCATATCTTCGATAAAGACTATATCATCAGGGACACAGGGTCGCCCAGCTTGATGGTTTTGTGGATTACCAGCCATTCAAATTCCTCGAGTAAATATGGAGTTTTAAGGCCTGGCCAGTTTCCGCTGGGCACCATCATTTTTTCGCTCTTGAGCATAATTGTCAAGTTCTATGCTTGGGCTTGCAAAGTTATACGATACCTGATTGTTTGAACCTGCAAGGTATAACCCCAGCATTAGTTTCTGAAAAAAGAAAAGGAAATACCTTGCCCAACCCAACCCAGCCTATTTTAGACATAATTGACTTGTCCATTACTTTGCCAGATCGTGCTGACAGACGTTATGCTGTTGATAATGTTTCTCTTACTCTAAACAGGGGAGAAATCCTATGCGTTGTCGGAGAGAGCGGGTCAGGCAAATCGGTTATGACAAGTGCCGTTTTGAATGATATCGCTAAGCCTTTGAAAGTGGAATCGGGCCAAGTCATATTCGATGGAAAAGATGTTTTAAAACTCTCTCAAAATGAGTTAAATAAGCTGCGTGGCGCGCGTATTTCAATGATTTATCAAGAACCTATGGCGGCGCTTAATCCAGCAGTTAAAATCGGAAAGCAGGTTGAAGAAGTATTTAGCCTTCATAGACCAGAGATTTCGGCACCACAGCGCAAAATAGAAACCATACAACTGTTGGAGCAAATGAAGCTTCCTACTCCGGAGCGGATTTATGCAAGTTACCCTCACCAAGTTTCAGGGGGGCAATGCCAACGTATTGTCATCGCAATGGCCCTAGCCTGCAAACCAGACATATTGATTGCAGACGAACCAACAACAGCTCTAGATGTGACAACTCAGGCTGAAATTCTGCGTCTGATACAGGATCTAAAAGAGGTTTATGACAATGGGACAATCTTTATAACCCACGACTTTGGGATCGTTGCTGATATTGCCGATCGGGTGGCTGTTATGTGTCAGGGAAAGATTATTGAGCAAGGCTCTAAACAAGAAATTCTTATGCATCCGAAAGAGCCCTATACAAAACTACTGGTAGATGCGATGCCTCTTCTGGAAACCACTAGAACACCGGATTTAGGTCGGGACGACAAACCTGTTTTAGAGGTTAAGTCCCTACATAAAATTTATGGTGCAACTTCTACAAAAGTTCATGCTTTGAACGATGCAAGCTTTGTGCTTCGAAAAGGCGAGACACTTGGGGTTGTGGGCGAAAGTGGGTCAGGTAAATCCACTTTAGCCAAAACGCTGATACGACTTATAGAGCCGACATCTGGTTCTGTGATGATCAACCATCAGGATTTTCTAGCTCTTTCTGACCGGGATCTTGTTAAAGCACGAAAAAATATTCAAATGATTTTTCAAGACCCATTTGGGTCACTGAATCCCTGCCAGACAGTGGGTTACATGGTGACACGAGGTCTTTTGCTACAAGGGGTACCTTCCGCCGAAGCGCGCCAGCGCGCGGTAAAGTTACTGTCACAAGTTGGGTTGGGTGAACAGTCTCTTTGGCGAAAACCTATAAATTTTTCCGGCGGTCAACGACAGAGAATAGGCATTGCCCGCGCTCTTTCTATGGAGCCAGATGTGGTTGTTGCAGATGAAAGCGTTTCAGCTTTAGATCTTTCGGTGCAAAAACAGGTACTAAGATTAATGAACGATCTGCAGAAAAGCTATGAAATGGCAATTATTTTCATCACGCATGATCTTAGAGTTGCTGCTCAGATATCGGACTATATTACGGTGATGGAAAAGGGGGAAATGGTTGAATTTGGTCCTGCTGATAAGGTTTTTAATAATCCAAAGCATGCTTATACGAAAAAGTTACTCGATGCTGCGCCAGGTTGCGATTGGACCCCCCCAAGGCTTGATCCTGAAGAAGCGGCGAGAATTGTAAAAGATCTTGAACAGGCCTAGATGTTTATTGACTAAAATACCTGTGGCAATAGTAAGCCCTGTAATAGATTAGCCAAAACATCCATGTTCGGGCCACACTGCACCCATTCCACGCAGGCCTTGTAATTGAGTATCTGGGGACTTTTTAGCTTGCCTATATTGCCTATCTTCTTTAATGGGCCCGGGAGCTATGAATAGATGGTTGAAGCTTTACGTCGTAAAATTATAATAATAGTTCTTTTCAGCAAAATTGTAATCTGCTCAAGTTTAACAGCGCAGGCATTGACTTGCTCACCCCTTTCGTATCAAATCGCTATCGATACTTTACGCGCAAAATGGGGCGCGCCCTTTAACGTTATGCTAATGGGCGAAATCGTATCAATTAAAGGACCAATCTGCGAGAATTGGGAGGTTTTTTCTGAAATATTATTGACCGGAGTTGATCTAAAAACGAATGAGAAAAACTGAATCTATCTGCAAAGATATCCTACGTTACCGAATGGAATTGCTCCGAAAGTTTTAATTTAGATTTTTTTGATGAGGGCATTCTAATGGGGCAAAAAGTATTTTTTCTTGAAACGGATATATTTTCCCTCGGAAATGGACTGGTCATTCAGCCTACTATCTGCGGTACTTCAGTTTGGGATATTTCTTTGAAACCAATAATTAGGAAGTGCTTTGTCAGCTCTTCTTGTTCGATCGATTGGTTTGAGAAGCAGGATTTACCAGATAGTTATTTTGAAACATTCTACAAATAGGCTGTCCTTAATGCACAAAAAGGCGGCTTGAGAATTAATTTTCATACTGAAATCTTGGTATCATTATATTCAGCATATCCTAGCACATCACAATACAGCCCATAACGTTCAGTGGTGTATTGGGGGAAAGTGCAATGTCCTATACTAGAGAACTCGATATAAGCTTGCCGGCGACTGGGATAGTAAAGGTAATAAAAATCATATTATTTAGAGTTTTTGATCAAGCCTTTATCCAAAAGATACTTTCGCATTTTATCAACCTTATTTTTGGGAACCATGCCTGTGCTCAGATAGTTACCCTCAATTTTTGCGCAATGACGTGGGATCATCGCCTCCATCACCTTTTCAAGTCGCAGCCTAATCACCATTTCAGTGCGTAGCTCAAGCAGTTCTTCACCGGAAAACTTTCCAATCAGCAAGGCCCCGGTACTAGATTTTCTATCAGCCCACTTATCAATACCTAGATCAGTATGATGCATGATTGCGAGATTTTGAAATTGAACCGCGCGCATTGCATTATATACAGCGTCTTCAGTATCTTGTTCTTTAATTTTAGCTTGAGTTTGCTGTGCATGCAAAATTGCCAATCCCGCATAATGAAATACTGTTCGCTCTTCACGGCCATCTTGGATTGCTAAGGCATAATCTTTATACCCGCAGTCCTTTAATATATTGGAACATTTGGCAATTATATCCGTTAAATCAGTGTCGACATTCCAATTCGGAGAAAGACTTATTGAGTCGCCCTCAATAACCTTTGCCTTGATAATTGGTTCATTTCCATCATCTGAATTAATCATTTCCAGGGTCTCTCATAATAGCTTTTGCTTCAGATGCTGCCCTTATATTTTTTGATCTGCTGGGCTCGGGTCTTTTTCATCTATTTCTTCTTTCGACCCGCGCTCGATATAGTCCACTGGTCGTGAAACCTCACCGTTGGCACGCTTTCCGACTAAAAGAGGAAGCATTTCCAGATGCGTTGAAGAGCTGAATGTGGTCGCGGGAGGTTCTTTCCAGGACATAGTGTCGAAGGCTTCGCAGGTCGGGCACACTGGGTCCCATTCAGATTGGGCCGTTTGACAATTTTCGCAAACCCATTGTGGACCTCTTTGGGCACTTAGCGCTTTGGCAAGCCATGCGCGTACTGCGTGATCCTCTCCTCCTTCGCCGCGTTCAATAGCGGCCATAATTGTAAGAATATGGGCATCAGGTTCCTGATCCAATAGCGTGCCCAAAGCGCGCCGTGCCCCTGGAAAATCTTCTGCCACCAAATGCAATTCAGCCAGTGCCAATTTTGTTTCACGGTGTTCTGGTGCAAGTTTGCTTAGCGCTTCAAACCGTTTTAACCGCTCTAAAGGCGTTTCATCCGGGGTTATTTCGCAGAACACAGCTGCCAAATCTGGGTGTGGTTGGGACCCCCAGGCTTTTTTTATAACCCGCAGTGCGTATTTATGCTTGTCTTGCTCGATATAACTCCGGGCAGCCATCACAGCTGCCGGAACTAGATCGGGGGATAATCTATTAGATTCTATTGCTGCCTCACGCGCCTCGATTGTTTGTCCATCATCTAGAATTCCTCGCGCTTGTGACAGGGCTAAAACCGCATCACGACGTTTATGCACATCGCGCGGCAGACTGCCGTGCTTTAACTTCGCGTTCAGCGTTTTTCGCGCACCCCGCCAATCTTGGGATCGTGCTTGTAACGATAGCAGAATATCTTGCGTTTCTTCATGCTTGGGCTTTATCAAAAACGCTTTTTCTGCCAATTTTAATGCAACCCCGGTTTCGCCATCTTCCAATCGTTGTTTTAAAATGCCGCGAATACCAACAAATCGGGTCTGTTGATCTGTGATTAAGGTTTTATAAATCTCAGAAGCTTTTTGTCGGTCGCCGGACATTTCTGCAGCTTGAGCAGCCAATAGGTTGGTCAGAGCCGGTTTTTTCAGATATCTTTCAGCTTTAGACGCTTTTGACATTGCAAGACCTCCCTCACCTGAGGCCAAGGCCAACATACCTTCTGAAAAGGCTTGATATCCCTTGCGTTCACGGCTTCGAAAAAAATATCGCGATACGGCCGTTTCATCCCCGTTAATAAATCGTAATATTGCCACCAGCAGGGTGAATAATTTTAGCATCAACCACACGGCAACACTTAAAATACAAATAAAAATTACCGTTTGTAGCGGGCTAATTGTGTACTCAGTGCCGGCAATTGTTGTCTGCACATCCCCAAGAATAATATTCTCGGCGTCCATCAAATAGGTGATGCCCATAGCCAAGGCTGCAACCAGCGCCAGAAAAACAAGAATTTTAAATAAAGAAAGCAACATCTAAGCGCCCTATTTTTCTATTTGTGCCATTATTGTGTCTATATAAGCAACCACTGCAAGACGTTCCTCGGCTTGGGAAATCCAGTCACCCATTTGGGTTCGTGCAGCTAAATCAAGCGATTCAAGTTCTGACAACGCGTCTGCCAGTTTATCGTCTTTCACCGCAGCTTCGGCGCGTGACAGTATTGCATCGGCAGACATACCTTCCCTAGGCATAACTGAACGGGCCTTGAGTTGCGTTTTTAAATAATTTGTAAAAGTTTTTGCCTGTGCTTCCTTTCCCTCTGAACGGGCAGAATTTAGGGCCATTCGCGCCACAATTGGGAATTGTTCGACTAATTTCTCTTTGGTAACAAAACCGGTCTTTGCATATTTATGTAAAAGATCAGGGGCTTTCAAATTACTGGTGGCTTCATAATCTAAAAGTACTTCTGCATAGTTATCTCCATTTTTTATAGCTGAAGAAAGTCTGGCAACTACTGAAAATATCCGTGCTTCATGAGCCGTCTGATTCGCCAAGGTCTCTTTTTCCTCTGCTTCCTGCATAACTGCCTGCACCTGCTCTCTTTGAAGCGTCAGTGTTTTCTGCAAAGCCTCGAGTTCCTTGCTGTGCTTTTCAAGAATATCCTCCGGAACTGCCTTTAGCGCAGGGCGTTGTTCTAAACTATCTATACGCTTTGAAAGCTTTAAAACCTGCAAGTTTACACTCTCAATTTCAGTGAGGGCTCGATTTATTTCATCACCCAAAAGCTCTATTTTTTCTGATGTATTATTGTTTCCAGCGCGTAAAATATAAAACTCCAACTTGGATTGAACATTAGACAATTTTTTTTCAAGCTCTAAAATTAATCCTTTTTGCTCCGAAATATTAGCGCTAAAATCTGGTTGCTCTTCATTGGGCGAAGATGATGATATCAAAACACCATATTTATATAAGCCAATTGCAGCCCCAAACCCGATAGCGACAGATAAAATCCCGCCAGCAATTAAAACGGTCATATTGGCACGATTAGGTGTGGCTTTTTGAGAATATACTGTCTGTTTTTGATCCTGAGTTTGCCGCTCAAGCTCAAGTATATCGTCTTTTGAAACACCTATAATCTCTGGGTTTTTATCACCCTGATGGTTGGCTTTTTGCTCAACCTCATCAACACCGCCATTACTCTGCTGAGCGATCTTCGAAACTTTCTCTTTTTTAGAGCGCTTTTTTACAGGCGTTTTTTGTTTTTCTGCTTCTATATTTTTTGTACTATCTTCTTTTTTCGTCATCTAAGACCTCGTTGATCGCAGATAAAACCTTATGTTTTAGTTTAATGGTGCTTTGCGAGCGGCTCAAGCAAGTTCGCATCTCTTAATAACCGCACAACGCTCTGCTGCATTGCTTTTTGATCGGGCGACTTGGCAATACTGCAATTTATATCAGGGGTTTTGGCAAATACTTGGGCAATAGATTGGCTCATTGCAACAATATAAGTCTGTATGGAAGGCTGTATCTGCTTCAGAAACAACTCAGCTGTTCGCGGCGAAAAGATAGGAACAATAACTGGTATATTTGCACTAAATAGCTGCTTGGCCTTTTCATTGAGAGTTTTTTCAATTTGGTCGTAGACGACGGCCGTATCACATGGGCGTCCCATATCAGACAATCGTTGAGCAATTCTTCCCCGACTATGACCGCCTCGTATATGAACCATACGGCCCTTAGTGGGACCACTTTCGATTAAATCTATCAAGTCAGTTGAATCCCCTCCTGCAGAAATCGCGGAAAACCCGATCTGCCGCGCTGCTTCAGCCGTCGTATCGCCAACGCAAAAACAATGACACCCATCCGCAATCGTTGAAGCGGAAAATCGCTCAACAGCGTTGGGTGAGGTAAATATCACTCCTTCGTACTGACTCAATTCTGGCAATTCTCCTGTCGGAGCAATCGCAAGAACAGGGCTTATGACGATATTCAACCGGGGACATTCATTTAAAAGTTCTGCGGCAAAGCGCTCTGCAGCGGCGCGCGGCCGCGTTATCAATACAGAAGGCAACTGAGCAGTGGGATTGTTTGTCATGCTCTGGGATGCTACCTGCCTTAGACACGTCACACAATGGAAGAAATTATGGTTGCGAGCGGTGGCCTTTATCTTGGGTTGGAAAGCAGCTGCGACGATAGCGCCGCTGCTATTGTGCAGGTTTTGCCGGGCCAAAAAGCAAAAGTTTTATCTTCGGTTGTTATTGGTCAGTCAGTTTTGCACAAAGAGTTTGGCGGTGTTGTCCCTGAGGTCGCTGCACGCGCGCATGCTGAGCGAATGGATATATGTGTCACTGATGCTTTAGCGCAAGCCGAAAAGACCCTAAAAGATGTCGATGTGATTGGCGTTACCTCTGGCCCAGGCTTGATAGGAGGCGTTTTATCCGGTGTCATGAGCGCCAAGGGGCTAGCTTTGGGCTTGGGCAAACCCTTGATCGGTGTCAATCACCTTGCAGGTCATGCTTTAACTCCGCGTATGACAGATCAGGTAGGCTACCCTTACCTTATGCTATTGGCTTCTGGCGGGCATTGCCAATTTCTAATTGTAAAATCTGCGCAAGAGTTTCACCGATTGGGCGGAACCATTGATGATGCCCCAGGTGAAGCCTTTGACAAGGTTGCTCGATTACTGGGACTGCAGCAACCCGGCGGACCCGAAGTGGAAAAAAAAGCTCAAGGCGGCGACCCAAATCGTTTTCCTTTTCCCAGGCCTTTGCTTGATCGCCCCGGATGTGATTTGTCATTTTCGGGCTTAAAGACGGCGGTTTTACGGGCCCGTGATAGCATGCTTGAAGATCAGGGCGGACTTTATGATCAAGACCGCAGCGACTTTTGCGCCAGTTTTCAAACCGCTGTGGCGGATGTTTTGGTGGAAAAGTCGGGGCGTGCCGTTGAGCAGTATTTACGCCTGAACCCACATAATCCAACCTTAGCTGTTGCAGGGGGTGTTGCAGCAAATTCTGAAATCCGAAGGCGATTAAAACAACTTGCCGCTGATCTAAATTTAACCTTTGTCGCACCGCCGTTAAAATTCTGCACTGATAACGCCGCAATGATTGCCTATGCTGCTGCTGAACTTGATCAGCTTGGTGTCTGTCACGATATGACTTTATCTGCTCGGCCTAGATGGCCTTTGGACGAAAAACAGTCGGCGCTTTTAGGCAGTGGCAAAAAGGGAGCTAAAGCATGACTTTCACGGTGCTGGGTGCTGGCGCATTTGGATCAGCTTTGGCTATTGCACTGGCACGAGGCGGAAAAGATGTGATCTTGTGGGGACGCAACAGCGATCACATGCGTTTGATGCAATCTTCAAGACAAAACCAAAAACACCTAGGGGATGCACAATTTCCAGCCTCATTGTGCGCAACTGACAATCTAAGAGAGGCCTGTCAAAAGGAAGTGATTTTCCTTGCGGTTCCGATGCAACAGCTTTCAGAACTTCTGTCAAAAATTGAAACCGATATGGACGCTAAAGTACTCGTTGCCTGCTGTAAGGGCATTGATTTAATTACGGCGCAAGGACCAACAGGAATAATCAAACAGCAGGCTCCTAAAGCTGAGGCCGCAATACTGACCGGTCCGAGTTTTGCTTCTGACATAGCAAAAGGATTGCCCACAGCCCTGACGCTTGCTTGTGCATCAACTGAAGTTGGCAAGACAATCCAACATGAAATTGCAACCGATGCATTACGGATTTACCGAAGCGAAGATGTAAGCGGAGCCGAGTTAGGAGGCGCACTAAAAAATGTCGTGGCGATTGCCTGCGGTATTGCAATTGGTGCTGGGCTTGGGGACAGTGCTCGCGCCGCTTTAATGACCCGCGGATATTCGGAAATGTGCCGGATGGCACTGGAATTTAATGCAAAACCCGAAACTCTGTCGGGTTTGTCTGGCCTTGGTGATTTAAGCCTGACATGTATGTCGGAAGGATCTAGAAATTATCGGTTTGGGCATGCACTCGGCAGTGGCCATCAACAGGATGAGACACAAACTGTTGAAGGTAAATCAACAGCTCAGGCAGCGGTAAAGCTGGCTCAAAAATTGGGTCTAGATATGCCGATCACCAAAGCTGTAGATGATTTGGTTTCAGGCCGAATTGACGTCGCTCAGGCAACCCGTATGTTAATGTCTAGACCGCAAAAGGAAGAATAAATGCTCGTTGCTCTTATCGCCCACGACAAAGCCAACCACTTGGATGTAAGGACAGAAAATAGGGCCGCTCATCTGGAATATATCAAAAACTCGGGCAATGTTTCCCAAGCAGGCCCTTTCTTGGATGAAAACGGGAAAATGATTGGGTCTTTGATCGTGCTAGAGGTGGATAGCTTTCCCGACGCGCAAAACTGGGCGCAAAACGACCCCTATGCCAAAGCCGGTCTTTTTGAAAGTGTTCGCTTGATACATTGGAATAAAGTGATTTAAGCGATGCAGTATTGGCTATTCAAATCTGAGCCCAACACTTGGAGCTGGGAGGATCAGGTCGCAAAAGGTAGCGTTGGCGAAGAGTGGGATGGCGTTCGCAATTATCAGGCACGCAATTTTATGCGGCAAATGCAAATCGGTGATCAGGGGTTTTTTTACCATTCATTGAAACAAAAATCTGTTGTTGGAATTGTCGAAGTTATTGCCACAGCCCATCCCGACAGCACCACGGATGATCCACGCTGGGAATGCGTCGATATCAAAGCGGTAAAATCAGTATCACAGCCGGTTAGCCTTTCACAGATTAAAGAACGCATTGATTTGGCTGATATGGTTTTGATAAAAAACTCGAGGTTATCCGTGCAACCGGTAACCTACCAGCAATGGGCCATTATCTGTGAAATGGCAGGCGTTTAACCCGGCAATTGCTGGTCGACAGATCAGGTTTGAACAGCCCAATGTGCGTGGTGCAACAATGGTATTGCCCCAAACTATACGTTTATCTTAGGCAAGACGACGGGCAATATCCACATATGCTGAAGGAACAGCCAAACCCTCTGACTGCGCGGCTTCACGTGCTTTTAGTCGCCGCTGACCGGGAAGCCGAGCGCCTTGGGCTGCATTAATTTCGCCAAGCAGTTGCTCAAAGCGGTTTGCAAATCCCTCTCCATCAGCCGTCTGCCCTGGTTTTATCGCTAACAGAAATTGTCCAACCCGAGGCGGCGGCCCGCTTGCATTGAAAAATGATCCCGCTGCGCTGCTCAGCGAACTTCCGGTATGAACCGCAGCCAGAGTTTCAACCATTAATGCCAGAGCGGTGCCTTTGGCTTCGCCAATGGGAACCATTGTCCCTTGCAGCGCCGCTGCCGGATCTGTTGTGGGGTTTCCAGCACTGTCCAACGCCCAACCCTCTGGGATAGTCTGGCCGCTTTTGCTGGCACTCATAACTTTACCTCTCGCCACTTTTGAAAGTGACAAGTCCATGACCAAATCAGGCGCATCTGCGCGCGGAACAGCAAAGGCAATTGGGTTAGTACCAAACTGGGCTTCGGCGGCGCCCCAAGGGGCTATGGCTTTTGGTGTATTGGCCACCATCATGCCAATCAGTCCTTTTTGGGCCAGTTTTTCAACTTGTATCGACAAGGCACCACAATGATGGGAATTGAAAATGGACATGCTGGCAATGCCATAAAGATGTGCTGCCTCTGCCCCGCGCTCAATAGCTTCATCCAAAGCGGGATAGGCAAACCCGCAATCTGCATCGATAGAAATACTTGCTGGGAAAGGGCTTTGCACTCGAATTTCGGCTTTTGGATTGATTTTACCACTTTTTAACTGCGCAGCGTAATCCTCAAGACGGGAAAACCCATGGCCTACTTGACCCTCTGATTCAGCAGCTACCAAGGCCCGGGAAACGGATAAGGCAACGGCTGCGCGTGCGCCAACACCAATTAAAGCATCACAAATAAGCTGTTCTGCCTCGGATAGAGTCATTTTTTCTACTGTTGCCATCATATACCCCACTCGAGAAAAACTAACAGTCTCTAACACGCTTCCACAAGAAATACATCAAGGCTTGAGAATGATTTTAGGCGCCATCACAGAACCGCTCCGAATATCCTCAAAGGCCGCTTTTCCCTCAGCCAAAGGCCGCTTTTCTGTCCAGTCCAAAATCCCAAGACGACCCTCAAAAATAGCTAGTGCTGTTTCACGAAAATCCTGTGAGGTATAGGTGTACGTTCCGATGAAGGTAATTTCTTGAAGCGTCATACGGCGAATATCCAAACCCCCCACGGCTGATCCCAGTCCTATATGCGCAATCACGCCGCCCGGTTGAACCTGTGCGCTAGCCATTTCTCGGGTCGCCTCATAGCCCACCCCATCAACAACAATATCAAAATCCGCCCCACTCTCTAACGCATCAGGCGACAGGACATTTTGCCCGCAATTATTTATAAGGTAATCGCGCCGAACATCATTTGGTTCAAGCATGGTGATCTTTTTAACCCCTAACGCTTGGGCACTTAAAGCCGCCCCAAGACCAATTGCGCCGCCACCGATAACCAATACTTTTAGCTCTGATGGATTGTTACGCGCGGCAGCCAGAGCCAGTTTGACTGCATGCCATCCGCAGGCAATTGGTTCTGCCAATGCGGCCTTTTCCAAGGGTGTATTTTTTGGAACGGTTACCAGATTTTGATCTGGCATCGTGACCCACTCGGCAAAAGCGCCCTCGCGCGGGGGCATCGAAATTATCTGTCGGTCCGGGCAGAGATTATCCCGACCTGCCAAACAGGCACGACAAGTACCACAAGAGACCAATGGGTTGATAGTGACCTGTTCGCCATCCCGAGGGCCACCCACAATCACACCGGCGGCTTCGTGACCTAAAATAAGAGGCGCAGGACGGCGGTCATCATGCCCAAGAAATGCATGCATATCCGACCCACAAATGCCCACGCTATCAACTCGGATAAGCTGCCTGCCATCGTTCTGAACCGGGTCTGGTACATCTTGATAGCTTAATTGCATCGGGCCTGTATAAACCAGTGCTTTCATTTTGCTGTGAACCCCCCATCCACCATTAAAACCTGACCGGTGACATAATCTGATGCCCGAGATGCCAGAAATAAAACAGTCCCGTCTATGTCTTCCAATTCACCGTTTCTGCCTATGCAGGTTTGCTGCGCATTTTGAGCAGAGCGTTCGGGATCTGCAAAGACGGCAGCTGTCAGTTCGGTGCGAAAGAATCCGGGCCCTATCGCATTGGCATTAATGCCCTGTGCGGACCACGCTTGGGCCATAGCTCTGGTCATTTGCGCGACCCCACCTTTTGAGGCACCATACGAAAGTCCACCTGAAAAGGCCCTATAGCTTTGCAAGGATGCAAAATTGATAATACGACCCCATCCTTTGGCTTGCATTGCAGGCACCAAATACTGAGAAAGGAAAAATGGTGCGCGCAAGTTCAGATCAAGCGTAATATCCCAACCTTCAGGGGTAATATCATCAGCTGGTTCGCGGGTATTTATGCCCGCCGCATGAACAATAATATCAGGATCACCATAGGGTTCAGCCACTTTTTTGGACAAGGATTTCAAGCCAGTTCTATCCACTAAGTCATGGTCAACCACAGCGCATTGGCTTGGCATCGATGCTTGAAGCTCAAGCAGCGCTTCGCGCCGACGCGCAACGCACACCACCTTTGCGCCGGCCGCAGCCAAAACCAGTGCTGAGCGCCGACCCAGACCCGAACTTGCGCCGGTGATGCAGGCAATCTTTCCGCTTAAGTCAAAAAGTGCTGGTATAGATTTCGGATCAAGCATTTGCGCTTAGATCAAAATCTTCATCCGGAAAGTACTTTTTAAGCCTGATATCCGCGGTACGTGCATGTCCCTCCATACCTTCAAGCCGCGAGATCCGTGCGGTTGCCTCGGCAACGGGTTTTGCCCCACTGCGCGTTGCACGTTGCCATGTGACGATTTTCATATATTTGTGCACCGACAGACCGCCTGTGTAAGACGCCGCGCCTGACGTCGGTAAAACGTGGTTCGTCCCAGAGGCCTTGTCGCCAAAGGCCACCGTAGTCTCTTCACCCAAAAACAGTGATCCATAGCAGTTCAGCCTTTCTAACCACCAGTCAAGATCGTCCGCTTGCACGGTCAAATGCTCTGGCGCATACTCGTCTGACGTCGCAGACATTTCTTCACGGTTTGAACAAAGAATGACTTCGGCATAATCACGCCAAGCTGCTGTTGCATTTTCTCGGTTTACCTCTGGCAAATCCGCGATCAGTTCCGGAACAAGTTTCATAACTTCATTGGCAAGCGGGCGATTATCAGTGACAAGCCACACTGGCGAATTATATCCGTGCTCTGCCTGACCCACCAGATCCACAGCAACTACCATTGGATCGGCTGAACTGTCTGCCAAGATTAGACTATCAGTCGGGCCTGCGATCATATCAATGCCAACCCGACCAAATAAAATACGCTTTGCCTCGGCAACAAACTGATTACCTGGCCCCACTAAAATGTTTGATTTCGGCAGACCAAAAAGGCCAAATGTCATGGCGGCAACACCCTGAACCCCGCCCATGGCCATAATTGTATCTGCACCGCAAACATGCGCCGCGTAAATGATTGCAGGTGCAATGCCGATATCCGGGCGCGGAGGAGAACAGGCAACAATATGATTGCATCCGGCAACCTTGGCCGTTGTCACTGTCATAATAGCACTTGCGATGTGGCTATAACGCCCTCCCGGAATATAACAGCCTGCCGCATCAACAGGAATACTCTTCTGACCCGCAATCAAGCCTGGGACCACCTCGATTTCGATGTCTTTTAAAGTCTCTTTTTGGGCTTCTGCAAAACGCCGGACGTTGTCATGAGCAAAATCAATATCGCGCTTTAAGCGTTCTGGAACCAATGCGATTGCTGCGTTTATTTCATCTTCGCTCAAAATCACATTGCCAGTATAATTGTCAAACTTGGCAGCATATTCTAGCGCGCCTGCATCCCCGCGGGTCTCAATATCATTGAGAATACTCTGAACAGTAGCGCTTACATCTGTTGCATCAGAAATTGAGGTCAGGGTTGCTTTTTTGAGGTATTCTCTCGTCATGTAAGGTTCCTAATTGTAGATATCTGGCAAAAGTAATGTCGGCAGCGCAGGGATGAATTTAGCCGCTATAGCGCCGAATAGCATAAAAACTACGAAAGGCACTGCCCCGACCGCAATTAACCCACGCTCTCTTGGGAACCCTTTAGTAACGAACAGGTTTAATCGAAATGAAGACACTATAAACCCTAGGGTTAGCGTAGTGGTCACCATTGCAAAAAGCTGAACTTCATTCATCCCAATATTTCCGACCAATAGATTAAATTTGCTGCAAGCATAGCGCTATTTTTTGTTGTTCCCATTATACAACCTACTGTCAGCAAAACACCAATTTTGGTCGAAATAGGACGTGCATGGGTATCAGTCAAAGATTTGACTGAGTGAACAAAGCAGACAGGGTTAACGACATTTCTATTTCTAAGCTTATTATTGTTTGATTCTGATCAGATTGTAAGCGCTTGCATTTATTTCTGCAAGCGCTTACATAAATATTTAAGTTTCTTTTTGAATTCACTTCTAGTGACATGGATTGGCTTTAAACGCGCCGCGAGATCATTAATGACCAAAGGATCAACAATCCCGACCCTAGCTGATGTTGCCCGCCAAGCAGGTGTTTCAACGGCAACTGTTTCACGCTGCCTTAATTCGCCTGAGCAACTAAGCAAAACAACGCGCGAAAGGGTTTTGCAAACAGTGCAACATTTGGGATACGCGCCAAATTTTAACGCGCGCGCGCTGGCTGCAAAAAGAACAAACACCGTCGGGGCCATTATTCCAACCATGGAAAACGCAATTTTTGCTCGCGGATTGCAATCCTTTCAAGAAGAATTAGGCCTACTTGGCATGACATTACTGGTTGCAAGTTCTTCATATAGTCAAACGTTGGAAGAACAGCAGATTAAAACACTCATTGCCCGGGGTGCGGATGCGCTTCTTTTGATCGGTCATTATCGCTCGCAAAAAACCTATGATTTCTTAAACAAGCGCGGGGTTCCCGTTTTAGTGTCCTGGATTTACCGAGGCGGGGAGGACCAGATATCGATTGGATTTGATAACCGGAAGGCTATTACACCTTTGGCCGAAAAAATCATCGCTCTAGGCCACAAAAATATTGGATTTATATCCGCTCCAATGTCAGAAAACGATCGGGCCTGTGATCGGGTAGAGGGCGTGCAGTCAGTCATGAAGGCGTCAGGATTGGATCCAAGAAACCTAAACTTAATAGAAATTCCTTACTCAATTGAAAACGGCGAGGCCGCCTTTAAAAAACTCATGTCTTGTGAAAAACCGCCTTCCGTTGTTATCTGCGGCAACGACGTCTTTGCGGTTGGGGCCATTAAATCTGCAAAACAGCATGGCTATAAGGTTCCTTCAGACATTTCGATCACAGGCTTTGATGATATTGAATTGGCCAGTGTTATTGAACCTGCCCTGACCACTGTCCATGTTCCGCATCGAAAAATGGGGAAAATCGCAGCAAGAATGTTGGTGGATATGATTGATCATAAAAAGCCAAAGAGCCGCGAACTCGGCACAAGTGTTATATTCCGCGAGACGCTTGGACCACCCAGATTATAAATCCTAATAAGGGCTGTAAAAAGTGGGCATTTTGAATATATTCAATGAAAACTGAAGCCGAGGAAACCCATGATCAGAAAATTTGATGCATCCACTGCCCTGCTTTTGATTGATGTTCAAAAAGGCGTCAATGATACCCAGTATTATGGCGGCTCCAAGGGGCAGCGAAACAATTTGGATGCCGAAACCAACATTCTTTCAATACTAAAAAAATGGAGAACTTCGGATCGGAAAATTGCCTTTACCAAACATGATTCACGCGAGAAAAACTCACCTCTAAAACTCTGCCTTGAAAGCGGCCAGCAATTAGAGGGTATGGAGCCTTCAGAGCATGACATCGTTGTTGAAAAGGATGTAAACAGTGGGTTTGTTGGCACATCTTTAGAGTTGGATTTGCGGCGCGCTGGCATCCAACGGCTCCTCGTTGTGGGCTTTTTCACAAATGTCTGTGTTGAAACGACTGTGAGGATGGCGGGTAATATGGGATTTGACACATATCTTGTACATGATGCCTGCGCCGCCATGAATGGTATTGGCCACGATGATACCTATTATGATCCTGATCTGGTTCACAATATGGCGATCGCAAATTTACACGGCGAATTTTGCACCGCGATCACAACGCAGGATGCTTTGCACCTTTGCGATCAGGACGCCGAATTTCTAGACCGCGTACAGGGCAACGAATGATGTTTGGCGTTGCCTCGATGACAGCGCCTTTGCGCAAAGTGGCTGTTATGAAACCGGGCTTGTCGCTTGCAACTGCTGATCCAGAGAAATGGCACTACGGTCCCCTTTTTGATCCCGATAAGGTTGCCGGCATCCACAGCGAATTTGTGCAGATGCTGCATACCTCCGGTGCGGAAATTTTTTGGATGCCAGAAGATGACCGCGGCATCGCAGATGCAGTTTTCACCTATGATGCATCGCTTATGACAATGTCAGGCGCGATTCTGATGTCACCGGGAAAAGCTTTAAGGTCTGGCGAAGAGGCCATCCACCGCGAATTCTATAAAGCCCATAATATTCCAGTGATTGGCGCCATTACCGGTCAAGCCCGCGCCGAGGCGGGGGATACACTATGGCTTGATGAGCGCACATTGGTGATTGGACGCGGCTTTCGTTCAAACCAGGCCGGTGTTGAGCAGTTAAAAAGCATCGTTAAACCCTTGGGGGTTGATGTGCATGTTTTTGACCTTCCGGTTTTTTCAGGAAAGGCTGCATGCCTGCATTTGATGTCACTGCTTAGTCTTGTGGACACATATTCCGCCCTCGTTTGCCTGCCGCTTTTGCCTGTTGGGTTATATGAGCTGCTGAAAGGCAAGGGGTTTTCGATAATTGAGGCCCCATATTCGGAATTTTTATCCAGCAATACGCTGAGCACAAATATCTTGGCCACGGCGCCGGGCGAGTGCATTATGCTAGACGGCCTGCCGCAAACCCATGCAGCAATGATCAACAAAGGAATAAATGTTCAGGTATTCAAAGGGGATGCGCTTTGTATCGGGTGCGAAGGCGGGCCCACTTGCCTGACACGACCACTGCTTCGGTCTGAAGCATAATACACTTTGATTTTCAGCTGGTCGACGCTTTGAATTTTTCCACCAGATAGGGTCCGGATTTTACCGCAGGATAGCGACTTGAATGATCAAGCGGGGCAATATCAGCATCCCAGTTTGGCTGATGAAAAAATGCGAGGCTCTTTCTGCTTGGTTGATCGGGAAGTGCCACCACGCGGTGAAGCGTCGAAACCCATCGGTCTGACGTCCATCTCGACATTAAATCCCCGATATTGATGATAAAACAATCTCTCTGGGCCGGCACAGTTATCCACGCTCCGTCTAAAAAAATTTGCAACCCGCTTGAGCCGGGTTCAGGCAGTAAAATTGTCAGTGACCCATAATCTGTATGCGCACCTGCGCGGTGCTGTTTGGCCGCTATTTCACCCCGTGTCGCAGGGTAATTCAACGCCCTAAGCGCCGATATCGGGGCATCAATAAACTTGTTGAAGAAATGATTTTCCAATTTGAGCGCTTCGGCAAAGGCCGACATAAGGCGCGCCGCAAGTTGCTCCATTTCGCCGTAATAGGCTGTCCAAGCCGCTTTAAACCCATCTAATTCTGGCCATAGAGTTGGTTGGTAACAAAAATCAAATGCTTGCGGATCAAAAATATCATCGGGCACATGCAACGGCCCACCGTTAAAACTTTCCTTTAAGTCCGGCGGTGTTTTTTCGCCCTTAGAAGCGGCCAAAGCTTCTTTATCCGGACCAATCCAGCCATAAGGATAGCCGGGATATGGCGCAGCAAGTTTTGATTTTTGGTCGCGAGACAGATCAAAAAAGGTCGAAACAGCCGCCCATTGGTTTGCAATTGTACCGTTTGGGACACCATGACCACTGAGCAAAAGAAAACCTGAGGACATAAGAATATTGTCTAGATTTGCGGCCAAATCCAATCTTTTCCTGCCGCGCGAAGCCTCAAACTCATTCAGGTTGAACGATGCAAATTCCATGATTTTTCAACACCCCTCATACTGAACTGTTTTTTCAGATCATCCAATTACTAGCTATGCGCCCAATCGTTAGGGTCATCTGAATTATTGGGTGACAGTCCAATAATGTCGCCTTTGGTACTACAGCCCAATCCAAGCACTGTTCGGTTTGCATAGCCAAAGTAAGCAACCACTTGGTTTATTTCCAATATCTCACCGTCGCTAAAGCCAGCCTCTCGCAACTCTAAGATATCGTTTTCTGTAACCTGTGGTGGATGCTGGGTTAGGCGCCGGGCATAATGCAGGGCCAACTTTTGCTTTGTGTCTAATTCTGTTGCTTCAATATCGCCTTTGGTTATCGCTTCTTTAAGAGTTTGCGCCCTAGCCTCATTATTTAACAAACGCTTTAGGCCTTCAAAATGGTGATCAACACAATAGTCACACCCATTCAACGCGCTGACCCAAACCCCCAAGGTTTCGAGAAACCACTTTGGTAGGGTGTTGGATGAGTGATGCAAAACATACTTGTAAATAGCCATATGGCCTTCCATTGTGTGCGGCCTCAAAGAATGGAGCATCATAATATTGTCGACATTATTGTCCGGTCCCTTGACGCGGTCGTAGAGTTTTCTCAAACGGCCAGAAGAACTTTCATAGGCAATTGTTTTGATCCAAGACATAATCACTCCTAGGTTTTAGCGACCATCACAAAGGCTAATGATCTTGTAAGCGGCTATTTTCGTTGGAGGTTCAAGCTGCTCTTTCACGCCTCAAGGCTTGCGCCATGCAATGGATACCGCCCCCGGTTTTTGAAATTTCGGCGGTATCCACGGCACAAACATCAAATCCACGCGCCCTTAGGTTTTCGGCCAGTGTGGTTGACGCGGTGGGTACAATCACACGGTCCCTGCCAAGCGACATCAAATTGCACCCAAGGTTCATTGTTTGTTGAAATGGAACATCAATAATCTCGTGCCCTTTGGACTTTAGCCAATCTACAATACCCGGCTCAGTGCAATCCAAACAAACGGCTGTTAATTTTTCCGCAATCGGCACCACCATCAGATCAATATGAACGTAGTATTCATCAATAAATGCGAGCCTGACTTCCCAGCCTTCGGCCTCAAACCAACTTGCAACCTGACGCGCGCCCTCTTCTTGGGTCCGTGCGCCCCCGCAGCCAATCAAGACACAGCCATCTTCGATGACATTGAAATCCCCACCTTCGAATGTACCTGCTGTGACCATGTCATAAATCGGGATGCCCAGCTTTTCATAGGCCCGGATCGCCGCATAGTTTTCGCCGCGGCGCCACCATTGCGCCATCGCCGTAATAAAAGCGCCGTAGGGCGTCATCACACTGGAATCGCGTGAATAAACCTGCATTGTCAATTCCGGCTCAGGATCCAGCATGTGTACATTGACATCATAATGGCGATAAGCCGAAACAAGCTCGGCGTGCTGTGCTTGGGCAAGTTGAATATCACAAGGGGCATCGCGCAGATGCTTGCGCGACAGGCTTGAGGTTGCGCGGTGAAAAAGATGCGCTGGCGAGCCCAGCAACACGTCTGTTAGCGGGTCGGTTTCATTGTCAAACCCCCAGGCTTTTAGCACTGGCGT
>CABXKH010000020.1 GCA_902512685.1 Paracoccaceae bacterium
TGACCTATCCGCCCATCGGCCATGCCGATCATATCAACAGCTTTCTTGAAGCTGCCAAATCCCTGATCGAAGCCAGCGGGCTGGTGGTGGATGTGGTGTCGATTGGCGGATCGCCGGATATGTGGAGAGCGGATCAAATCCCCGTAGGCACAGAATACCGCATTGGCACTTATATTTATAACGACCGCTCGCTGATCATGCGGGGCACTTGTGAGATCAAGGATTGCGCACTGACCATTTTGGCCACGGTTGTGTCCACCCCTACGCCCAACCGCGCCGTTATTGATGCGGGTTCAAAAAGCCTAACCTCTGATCTTTCGGGGTTATCAGGCTATGGCCTTGTGGTGGGCCATCCCGATTTAACCATTGAAAAGCTCTCAGAAGAACACGGCTGCATCATCTCGGACAACCCAACAGGTTTAAAAGTCGGCCAACAGGTACATGTCATCCCGAACCATGCCTGTGTGGTCAGCAATCTGGTCGATCATGTGGTCTTTACCCGGCAGCAAAAGCCGGTCAAAACACAACCGGTCATTGCACGCGGCCAAGTGTGGTAGGGCCTTGATCGATAACGGGCCTGTCTGTTTATTCTGCTTTTGGTGGTTCAAGCTTAATCACAATGCAGGTGGTTGAACCGGTCGCATAAAGCCGCCCGTCCTCTACTCCGATAATTTTCCCTGTTGCAACACCGGTAGTCCGACCAATATGATCGGTTTCTCCTATGGCTTCCACGCTGGTGCCAACCGCGATAGGACGGATGATATTGACCTTATATTCAAGCGTGGTCGCGAAAAACCCTTTTGGCACCCGCGTAGAGACAGCGCAGGCCATCGCACTATCAAGCAGGGTTCCATACCAGCCGCCATGCACGCTGCCCATCGGGTTAAGCACCGAAGCATCCGGCGTGCCGCGAAACACCACGCGCCCTTCATCAACTGCATGCATTTTATACTTCATCACTGAAGCGATTGGCGGCGGCGCAAACCGTCCCGTCAAAATGCCTTTAATCTGCTCATACCCGGTGAGGGTTTGGGCTTCTTGCGCTGTCATAAACGGGGCGGCGGCATCAATATCTTTGCTCATGAAAATCTCATACCTTATTCAAAATGCTGTTAGGCAACAGCGGTGACCAGATGGATGGTTGCAGGATAACGAGTGATGTCACCGTGCCTTTTGGCAGCAGACAAAAGCACAAAGTCATCGCGCACGCTTTGCACCTGCGCTTTGCTTGGCTCGCTCTCGGATAGCATCCGTGCCCCGGCGCCGATTTTCATCAATAATGCAGCATCTTCTTGCGGGTTTTGATGGGTGTCCAATGTGGTTTTACGGGTTGTGATATCAGCCGTCCGATAGCCGGCTCTGCGTAAAATGCCCGATAGATAATCACGGTCGCTAAACGCCAATGGCCCCGGCGCGATTCCCGGCATTTTTATTGCAGCGTCGGTATGTTTATGAACCACTTCCATCGGTTCAAGGAAAAACGGATTGTCCTGCAGCGGCGCCCAGCACACAAACACCAGCTTTGATCCGGGCACCAAAGCTGAACGCAGATTGGCAAAGGCTTTGTCCGGATCGGCAAAGAACATTACTCCAAATCGTGAAAACGCCCCATCAAAACCCGCAGGCTCAAACCGATGGGATTGGGCATCAGCCCATGTAAATGTCATATTATCCACCGCGCTGGCTTTTTCACGCGCCAATGTCAGCAGCGCGTCAGAGATATCTATTCCGGTCACCGCACCGCGACCAGAGAGCTTCTGAGCCATGCGCAAAGAGGTTGCGCCCGCCCCGCAGCCGATATCAAGAGCATTGCTAAGCGACTTTTCGTCAATCTCGGCAAATAAAATATCCGAAATATTCTGCAACCTTGAATTCATCTCTTGGTCATGTTCGGCCCATGAGCGACCCGTCTTTTCATTCCAAGATTTTCCCTGGTCTTCATTTTCACCGTAAGCCGACATATTTACCTCAAAATTAAATTTGCGACACGTGACCTTCAGATGTTGAAACCAGCGCCTGATTGAATACTGGCCGCTCATCGCGTTCAAAGCCGCCGCAATCAGAAAACGTATAAATCCCTGTAAAGTAAACTTGAAAATGATCCATTAAGCGCCTTCATGGATCAAAATATAATTATAAAACCATTTAATTACAGTACCTTAAAGAATTATTATTTCAAAACCAGAACCGCCAAACGTTGCGTCACAAAGCGTCGCTGCCTGTTAGTCCTTAGGGGTTTGACCACGCCCGAAGTCCGGCGCATCTGTATCCTGACCCGCTTCGATAATGCCGCGGCGAATTTGCCGGGTGCGGGTGAAATAGTCGTGCAGATGTGCGCCGTCACCACGCCGGATCGCCCGCTGCAGCGCGAACAGCTCTTCGGTAAAGCGGCCAAGAATTTCAAGCGTTGCGTCTTTGTTGGCCAAAAATACATCCCGCCACATGGTCGGGTCCGAGGCGGCGATACGGGTAAAATCCCGAAATCCGGCAGCCGAGTATTGGATCACTTCGCTATCAGTCACCCGGCTTAAATCATCCGCCACACCGACCATTGTATAGGCAATTAAATGCGGTGCGTGGCTGGTCACAGCGAGCACAAGATCATGGTGATCAGGGTCCATACGGTCCACGTTTGAGCCCATGCCCTGCCACAGCTTCTGCAAAGCCGCGATGGCCTGTTCATCGGCGCCCTTATCGGGCACCAGAAGGCACCACCGATTGTCAAAAAGGCTCTCAAACCCGCTTTCCGGCCCGGAATGTTCGGTCCCGGCAAGCGGATGCGCTGGGATGAAATGGACACCTGCCGGAATATGCGGCGCAACAGCATCAATCACCGCGCGTTTGACCGAGCCAACATCACTCACGGTTGCGCCGGGTTTTAAAGCCGGAGCAAGATCGGCGGCCACCTCACCCATCGCGCCTACGGGCACACAAAGCACCACCAAATCGGCGCCTTCAGTGGCCTCGCTGGCGCTGTCGCAGACCCTATCGCACAGCCCGATACGGCGCGCAGTATCGCGGGTTTCTTGCGACCTTGCATACCCCGTCACTTCGCCGGCAAGCCCAGCGCGCTTGATCGCCCAAAACATCGAAGACGCAATAAGTCCAAGCCCAATGAGCGCGACACGGTCATAAACTTTGTTCATTTTAAACCCGCCTTGAATTGGCCAACCGCATGCGCCACACGGCGGCATGCGCTTTCATCGCCTACTGAGATGCGCAGACAGTCGGCAAGGTTGTAACCGGCAACTCGGCGCACAAGCAGCCCTTGGGATTTAAGATAATCATCACAGGCTTCAGCTTGCGATTGGGAAGCAAATCGCGCCAGAATGAAATTGGTCAGGGACGGATCAGACGGCACGCCATGCTCGGCCAAAGCAATTGAAAGCCAGTCACGCAACCGGTTGTTGTTGCGTCTGCATTTATCGGCATAGTCTTGATCATTCACCGCTGCTGCGGCCGCTGCAAGCGCTGGAGAGGACAGGTTAAACGGCCCGCGTACCCGGTTTAATGTATCAATTACCGCTCGCGGCCCATAGCCCCAGCCAACCCGCAACCCGCCTAGCCCGTAAAGCTTGGAAAATGTGCGTGTCATGATAACGTTTGTGCGGTTTTCGACCAAGCCGGCACCACCGTCAAAGCCTTCAATATATTCGGCATAGGCTCCATCAAGCACCAAGAGCACGTGCTTTGGTAAACCCTCCGCCAAACGGGTGATTTGCCCCTCATCAATCATGGTGCCGGTGGGATTATTGGGGTTGGCGATAAAGACAAGCCTTGTACGGTCCGTGCAAGCGGCCAAAATGGCGTCAACATCGGTGATGCGATTGCGCTCTTTCACTTCAACAGGGCTTGCACCAGCCGCAAGCGCGGATATGCGGTACATGGCAAAACCATGCACGGTGTGAATGACTTCATCACCCGGTCCAGCATAGGCTTGGCAAATCATATTAATAATTTCATCGCTGCCTGCGCCGCAGATGATGTTATCCGCCTTTAGCTTAAATTGTTCGCCAATCGCCTGCCGCAGGCTGCTGTGATCACTGGATGGATACAGGTGTAATTCATGAGAAATTTTGCGAAACGCATCTATTGCGGCCTCGCTCGGTCCGTTGGGGTTTTCGTTTGAGCTAAGCTTGATAACATTGCGCACCCCGTCGACATGCGCAGCGCCGCCTTGGTAGAGCTCGATTTGGTCGATCCCGGGTTGTGGCTTGATCTTATCCATTTGCATAACTCCAACTTGGGTTTCTTCTTAGCGGCGGTGGGGGGCCATGACCAGAGGGAAACGAAAAAGGCCGTGGCGGTTTCCCGTCACGGCCCCTATTTTTTGCGGTGAACTTCTATTAGTTCTGGGCGTAATATTCGATGACGAGATTGGGTTCCATCATCACCGGATAAGGCACGTCGCCAAGTCCTGGTGTGCGGACAAATGTTGCTGCCATTTTTGAATGGTCTGCATTAATGTAATCTGGAACATCACGCTCGGCCAGTTGTACGGCCTCAAGCACGACAACGATCTGCTTTGATTTTTCGCGCACTTCGATCACATCGCCCTCTTTGACGCGGTAAGACGGGATGTTGACCCGCTTGCCGTTCACAGTGACATGGCCATGGTTGACGAACTGACGCGCTGCAAACATGGTGGCAACGAATTTGGCGCGGTAGACAACCGCATCCAGACGGCGCTCGAGCAAACCAATCAGGTTTTCGCCGGTATCACCACGGATACGCTCGGCTTCTGAATAGATGCGGCGGAATTGTTTTTCAGTCAGATCACCGTAATAACCTTTAAGCTTTTGCTTGGCGCGCAGCTGCAGACCAAAGTCAGACAGTTTTGCCTTGCGGCGCTGGCCATGCTGGCCGGGGCCATATTCGCGGCGGTTAACGGGTGACTTGGGACGGCCCCAGATGTTTTCGCCCATCCGGCGATCGATTTTGTACTTGGCAGACGTGCGTTTGGTCACGGCTGATCTCCTTCTTTATGTGTTATGTCCCCTCGGGGCCACTTTGAAGGGCGTTGTCCTCTGGATTGCTCCTGACAGGCGATCCCTTGCGGGAGCCACCAACACCAATGAAGCCGCGCTTATACACTGGTAAGGGGGGGAGTCAATGCTTTGTGGGGCGAACAATTGCGCTGATTTGAAGGATTTATGGCCCGATTAGCGCGCCTGCGCAAAACTGCCGCGATACTGACGTAAAACAGACAGCCCATTTTGCCGCTTTCAACGCCGCAGACCATGGGCCGGACAAGTCACCAGATGGTCATTGATCAGACCTGCAGCCTGCAAAAAAGCATAGACGATTGTCGGGCCGCAGAACTTAAAGCCGGCGGTCTTTAAATCGCGGGAAATCTGTTGTGAAAAAGGGGTTTGCGCCGGAACCTCGGACAGGCTGGCCCATGTGTTTATAATCGGCTTATGGTCTACATAGCGCCAAAGAAAGTGATCAAAGCCCTGCGCATGTTCGATTTTTTGCCAGGCTTTGGCATTGCCTATGGTCGCCTCGATTTTACCGCGATGGCGAATAATGCCACTGTCCTGCAACAGGTTTTCGACCTGCTCTCCGCCCCAATCTGCGATCACATTTGGATCAAAGCCGGCGAAAGCCTTGCGAAAATTATCGCGCTTTTTCAATATGGTAATCCAGCTTAGACCGGCCTGAAAGCCCTCTAGGATTAGTTTTTCCCAAAGCGCGCGGCTGCTGTATTCGGGAACACCCCACTCTTTATCGTGATAGGCGATATAAAGCGGGTCCTGTCCGGCCCAGCCACAGCGATTTTGCTCAGTGATCATTTTGCGCTCATTTTCGATCCATTAGGGCTTTGTTATTCTATTTTCGGCAGTCTGACCAAATTGATGATGGAGGGGAAAATGGAAGCCCGCAACCAATTTGATGTTTTGGCGCATGAAGAAAGCCCGCTAGATCACGCTGTGGCCCAACGTGATAAAACCAGTGTTTCAATGGTGGATGCGGCGTTGAGGCATGATGAAGCAATGCTGGCGTTTCAACCCATTGTTACCAGTTCAAAACCTAATACCATTGTTTTTTATGAAGGCTTGATCCGTATTCCCGACCCAACCGGGCGCATTATTCCGGCTGGTGAGTTCATCCACAAGGTCGAAGCACTTGAAACCGGCCGGCTTATCGATTGTAAAGCTCTGGAAATAGGGCTGCGCACGCTCGCGGCGCAACCGCAACTACAGTTGTCCATTAATATGTCGGCGCGATCTATCGGTTATGGCCGTTGGCTGGAAATCCTTGGAAAAGCGCTTCGATATGATTCTACTCTTGGGGCAAGGCTGATTTTAGAAATTACTGAAAGCTCTGCCATGCTTGTGCCTGAGTTGGTTATGAATTTTATGCGCGATATGAACAGGCGGGGCATTCGCTTTGCGCTTGATGATTTTGGGTCCGGGGCAACTTCATTTCGATATCTGCGTGATTTCCAATTTGATATACTGAAAATCGATGGTCAATTTATGCGGGATATTGAATTCCATGCAGATAATCAGGTTTTGACCCAAGCCCTTATTTCTATTGCAGAACATTTTGATATGTTTGCCATTGCAGAAGCTGTTGAAACCGCTGAAGCCAGTGAGTGGCTGTGCAGCACGGGGGTTGATTGCCAACAAGGGTATTATTTTGGGGTGCCGACTGTTCACCCTCCTTGGGTTCAAAAAAATCGGCAGAAATCAAAAAAAATTGCCTAATTCTTGCTGGGATAGCTTGGGAGTTGCCGCGTTGCAGCATCTCGGTTATTAAAGAGCCGAAGAAGCAGATTTTTTCTGCGCTTTTTTCTGTCGGAGATTGCAAAAATGACAAATGTAGTAATTGCCTCAGCCGCCCGCACCCCAGTGGGCAGTTTTACCGGATCCTTTGCCAACACGCCCGCCCATGATCTGGGCACAACGGTTTTAGAAGCGCTGGTTGAGCGCGCGGGCATTGAAAAATCGGATGTGTCTGAAACCATTCTTGGCCAGGTGCTGAGCGCAGGTCAGGGACAAAACCCGGCACGCCAAGCGCATGTAAACGCCGGTTTGCCCATCGAAAGCTCAGCTTGGGGCATTAATCAGGTTTGTGGTTCTGGTTTGCGGGCCGTTGCTTTGGCCGCACAGCACATTCAACTGGGCGATGCAGATATTGTAGCCGCAGGCGGTCAGGAAAACATGTCACTTTCACCGCATGTTGCGCATCTGAGGGCCGGCCATAAAATGGGCGATCTTAAGTATATTGACTGCATGATTAAGGACGGTTTGTGGGATGCTTTTAACGGCTATCACATGGGTCAGACCGCAGAGAATGTTGCGCAGAAGTGGCAGATTAGCCGCGATATGCAGGATGAGTTTGCCGTCAGTTCGCAAAATAAAGCAGAAGCGGCGCAGAAAGCCGGTAGGTTCGCGGATGAAATCACACCCTTCACCGTTAAAACCCGAAAAGGCGATATCGTAGTGGATCAGGACGAATATATCCGCCACGGAGCGACCATCGAAAACATGCAAAAACTGCGACCTGCATTTGTTAAAGATGGAAGCGTGACAGCGGCCAATGCATCCGGCATCAACGATGGCGCTGCTGGCGCATTGCTGATGAGCGCGGATGAAGCAGAAAAACGCGGGATCGAACCTTTGGCGCGCATCGCCTCTTATGCCAGTGTTGGGCTTGACCCAGCGATTATGGGCGTTGGACCGGTCTATGCCAGCCGCAAAGCATTGGAAAAAGCCGGTTGGTCGGTGTCTGATCTGGATTTGGTCGAAGCCAACGAAGCCTTTGCTGCGCAGGCCTGCGCGGTCAATAAAGACATGGGATGGGATCCGGCAATCGTCAACGTCAACGGCGGTGCGATTGCTATTGGCCATCCAATCGGAGCCTCTGGCGCGCGTATTTTGAACACTTTGGTGTTTGAAATGAAGCGCAGGGATGCAAAGAAAGGCCTTGCGACACTTTGTATCGGTGGCGGGATGGGCGTTGCGATGTGCCTCGAAAGGGTCTGATTTAAAACAATAAAAGGGGGCGCTGCCCCCTTTTTTTAATCAAAAATTGCTGCAGTGCAGAAATTTGTTGACGAAATAATATTGCTAAACTAATACATAAAACGTAATAGCATTACTAAGGCAATTAAATTGTAAGGAGACCCTTTATGTCTAGAACAGCGCTGGTTACAGGCGGATCACGCGGCATTGGCGCCGCTATTTCAGTTGCTCTAAGCAACGCAGGATATCAGGTCGCAGCGACCTATGCCGGGAATGATGCGGCGGCTGCCGCCTTTACCGAGCAAACAGGTATTAAAACGTTCAAGTGGAACGTTGCAGAGTATGATGAATGCGCCGCAGGCATATCAAAAGTCGAAGCAGAAATTGGCCCGGTTGACATTTTGGTCAACAACGCAGGGATCACCCGCGATGCCCCGTTTCATAAAATGACCAAAGAACAATGGTCACAAGTGATCGACACAAATCTTACTGGCGTTTTTAATATGACCCACCCGATCTGGCCCGGTATGCGCGAACGTAAATTTGGCCGCATTATCACCATCAGCTCGATCAATGGTCAAAAGGGTCAGTTTGCTCAGGTCAACTATGCCGCATCAAAGGCCGGCGATCTTGGTATTACCAAATCACTCGCGCAGGAAGGCGCCCGGTATGGCATCACAGCCAACGCCGTCTGCCCGGGATATATAGCCACTGATATGGTCATGGCTGTGCCGGAAAAAGTGCGCGATGGTATTGTTGCGCAAATCCCAACGGGCCGTTTGGGCGAACCAGAGGAAATCGCGCGCTGCGTGGTGTTTTTGGCCTCAGATGATGCAACCTTTATCAATGGCTCCACCATTACTGCCAATGGCGGCCAACATTTGGTCTAAACTATTTCGCGATCTATAGCATCGGCAGTTTAAAGGATCCCCGGGTTTTAAAGGCCCGGCGACAACCCAAAAGCCTAAAGCACACCTGGGACCACCTGATCAGGCGGGCGATGCCCGTCTGCAAAAGTTTTAATATTAATCAGTACCTTTTCACCCATTTCAATGCGCCCCTCGATCGTCGCAGAACCCATATGCGGCAAAAGAACAACATTACTGAGCTGCCTTAAACGGGGGTTAATGTCTGTACCATGTTCATAGACATCCAAGCCTGCTCCGGCCAATTCACCAGCGCGCAACATTCTAGTCAGTGCATTTTCGTCAATCACCTCACCGCGGGACGTATTGATTATCACCCCTGTCGGTTTCATCAACTTTAACCGCCGTGCATTCATCAAATGGAACGTCGACGGGGTGTGCGGGCAATTGATTGAAATCACATCCATACGGGCAACCATCTGGTCAAGGCTTTCCCAATAGGTCGCGTCTAGTTCCTCTTCAATCTCTGATCTTAGGCGTTTGCGATTATGGTAGTGTATCTGCATGCCAAAAACGGCAGCCCGGCGCGCAACGGCTTGACCAATGCGCCCCATTCCCAAAATACCAAGGCGGCGACCTCCGAGTCGTCCGCCCAAAAGTGCATTCGGTGCCCACCCTGTCCAATCCCCGGACTGCATGACCGCTAGGCCTTCAGGAATTCTTCTTGTGACACTTAGCATCAATGCCAAAGCCATATCAGCCGTATCGTCGGTCAACACACCCGGTGTATTCGAGACCAAAACCCCGCGTTGCCGTGCCGTGTCAATATCAATATGATCGATCCCCGCGCCAAAATTCGCCAGCAGCTTAAGCCGAGGACCCGCCTGTGCCAGCAACGCCGCATCAATCCGGTCGGTTACAGTGGGCACTAAAACGTCAACAGATTTAACAATTTCTGCCAGTTCTAGGCGCGTCATAGGTTCGTCATTGTCGCGCAGTTTAACATCAAAAAGCTCTTTTAACCGGGCTTCCACGACATCTGGCAATCGACGGGTAACCGCTACGCTTATTTGATCGCTGGACATATCGCCCCCCTAAATTAAGTTTCTGCGTTAAGTTTAAACTGACGCAAGTTGCATCTGGGCACAAGAACCCCTAGACAAAACATGTGTGGTTTTTCAGCAGGCCCTGATGAAACGTTTAGGCTTAATCCTATGTGTGCTAAGTATTTTCGCAGGGTCGCTTTGCGCCCAAGAAAAAGGACCTATCACCAATCTTCCCATGCCTAGATTTGTATCGCTGAAAGCCACCGAAGCCAATGCGCGCCGCGGGCCATCGCTTTCTCATCGGATTGATTGGGTTTTTAAGCGCAAACATATGCCTTTGGAAATCTATGCTGAATATGGGAACTGGCGCCGTGTTCGAGATATTGATGGCGCCGGCGGTTGGGTGCATTATTCCCTACTTTCAGGGGTTCGAAGCGCTATTGTGCTTCAAAATATGCAGCCCATGTTTTCACAGCCGAACACAGACAGTCTGGTTGTGGCCCGTTTTGAAAAAACCGCCATTGCAAACCTAGAAAAATGTACGATTGATTGGTGCCAATTACGCGCCGGGGGCTATAAAGGATGGTTGCCCAAAAGCACTTTGTGGGGCGTTTACGGCGACGATTTAAAAGAATAAATCAACTATCGCCTTTCAAGGTCAACAATCTTGTTCTGCAGCTGCAGGTAATCTTTGAATAGATCACCTTCGGTGACAATCCCAAGCATCTCATTTTTTTCCCGATCAATAATGGGAATACTTTCACCAACAAATTCAACTGCAATTTCCATGGCTTGCTGCAAAGACGCGTCTGATTTAATGGAAATCGGATCCTGTTCAAGTAAGCTCGTGATCTTTGTTTTAGGCTCAGCCAAGAGGAGTTTTTGAAGCGTTACCTTGCCAATAAAACTGCTGTTTTCCTCAAGGATGTAGGCTTCGCTCATTCCCGCGCTCAAGATTGTATTAATCCCATTCTCGGCAGAATTTTCAGACGATAAGCGGGCATAATCATCATGTACAATACCTATTATGCTGCGATCCATCATCTCTAAACCAGTGCGACCACTGGATATATCTATGCCGCGATCAGACAACTGACGATCAAAGAATGAGTGCCCAAAGAGGTGATGAGAAGTTAAAACTGCAGTTACAATACTGACCATTGCAAGAAGCGCATACTCATAGGACCCAGTCAATTCCAACACCACCATCACACCGGCAATTGGTGCTCCGATGACCGCTGATGAAACAGCTGCCATTCCGCAAATAACAATCCCAACCGAGCCAACAGGATCCAAGCCGACCATATTACATAAACCAAGAGCGATCGCTCCTGCGCTGGCCCCAATAACCAATGAAGGCGAAAAAATACCCCCAAACAGACCTAAACTAAGACATACAGTGGTCAGAATGATCTTAACCAGCAACACCGCAACAAGAAATGCAAACGTAAATTCTAATCCGATCGCTCCGCGCACTGTATCACCGCCGAGACCAAGCGCTTCGGGGAAAAATGCACCGCCTGCAGATGTAATCAGGACCGCCAACGTCAAACCAACCAGAGGGCTAAAGCCACGCGACCCCACAAATTTTGTAGCATTGCGTACGCTTTGCATAAGCAAAACAGCCACCAACCCAAAAAACGGCCCCATGACGAGAGCAAAGGGCAATAAGGTCGATAACTCACCCTCAAACGCCCCAACCTCAAAGAGAGTTGTCCCCCCCCATAGCAATTCAGTTAATCCAGCAGCCGAGCAAGATGCAATCGCAATTGGAGCAATTGCGCGCAGCGAAAAATGCCTAATCACAGCCTCATGGGCAAATACAACCCCTGCGATGGGGGCATTAAATCCAGCGGCAATCGCTGCAGCAACACCACAACCAATAAAAACATCCGTGCTCATATTGCTTTTCAATATTCGTTTGAGACCACTTCCAATGACAGCTCCAAAATGAACAAGTGGCCCATACTGGCCGACTGAAGCCCCGCCGGACGCAGATAAAAATGCAACCAATGTAGAGCTTAAACCCGTTTTAACATCCAGTTCATTATCGGTTCTATGCGCTGCATAAATACTATCTGCCGGTCCATGCCAGCGACCAATGCCAAAAGTTCGCTTAAGGACATAAATTGCAGCGGCAGCTATGGTTAGCGTGAACAGTTGCCCATAATGAAGTTTCAAACCAAAAGCTTCGATTGGAGCCACCGCGGTTCTTTGGGAGGAAAAATACTGCACCCCTTCAACAAAAATATGCGCAACCACTGCAACCAAGCATCCGAAAAAAAGGCCAACAATCATAACTTGACCCAATTGCTTGAACGTAAAAGCTAGTTGCCCTCGATTTTCCATAAAAAATCCAATTTTTGTTATTTAAGAACAGATAATCAGTAATTTACAACAAAAAATTGATTTATTTTATAATAAAGGAACTCAGTATATATAAATTAATGCAATATAGAAATGAAGTTTTAGAAGTGAAACCCAATTAAAGTGGCGTTGAATTGAGCTGTAAATAAATTTAATGCCAAAGTCTTGTTGCAGTTTGTTTTGCCTCTGCCAAACGGCGTTCATATTCTTGCAAGCGCAGGTCAATGCTTCCGGCAGATGTTTCCTGTTCGTCCACCGAATCGTCTGTTGCAGTGGCTAATTTTGACTTTAATGCATTTGAAGACGAAGCTTGTTTTTCGCCAACGTCACTGTGTGTTTCCAGGGAGGCAGCAGGCTCTGAATAGGTTTTTGAGCTTTCCAAAACAGTTTGCGGCTGTGGCTTTTCGCTTATTTCCTCGCCCGCGACTTTCCAAGAATCATTTAAGACAAGCGTGTTATCGAGGGTTTTTTCCGCTTCGATAAACTCAGAAAAAAGACGCTCAAGAGTTTCAACTCGGCCTGTCAAAATTCTATATTGAACACGCAACTCAGAGACGGCTTCGACGGTTAGCACTTTTCTAAGGCTCCCTCCGGTTGATGTTCCCAACACCAATTGCTCTTCTTGCTCGTCTAATGCCTTTTCGTCCGACCATAATCCAGTCACTGATTGGTTTGTTGCCAAAAACGCATCTAAATCACTTTCTTCAATCAGGTACCTTGCTGACCGACTATCAGAAGCACGGCGTGCCACTAATTTTCCACTTTGGATATGAAGTTTTAATTCATCAGTCGATAGCTTAGCACGCTTTGCTGCGTCGGAAAGTGATAGTGGCATAATGCTTTTCCTTTATTTCAACCCAGATCAAATCCATCACGATAGGTTATTTCTTCATCAAAAAGATCACCCAACCAACTAATTTTCTCTACATCAGATACCTGCCAACCAAGTGGCACACTTAGAACGTCATTAGACCTATATTTAAAGGTAAACACCTTGAAGGATTTCATCACCTCCGCAACGGTGACTTCTGCATTCACGGGTGCTAAGGCATTTTTGAACAATGTCTTTATTTTTCTCGGCTCGCCCCGTTCATCAAAGCTTGTCATATAGTAAATATAGGACTCGAACAGATCGATTAAATCTTCTGCCTGAATTTCGATCAGGAACAGCATCATTTCTTCGCAGACAGACTTTAGTTTCTTGGTGGTTGTGTCTGAATATTGATTGCCCAGAATACCGCTATACTTAACTACATAAGCGTCGAGTGGCACATCTTTATCAATATAGCTTTCAGTCGCGTGGGCAGACACAATGCCTAGAATCCACAATGGACAAAACTGCATTTGCGCTACCTCTCTCTACTTTTGTACGCCAGTTTCTTTAACTCTTGGTAAAACAATCTGCAAATTTCGCGCCAAATTCAACTTAGACTTTAAAACCAACTTCCAACCACGGCTACCTTTTATATTCATAAAATCATTTTAGTCGTGAAAGCAATCACGGTTTGGCAAAAACAATTTATTAAGCGAATGAATTTTTGCAAAATTTTTTTATATTATTTAATCAATATAAAAAATGATGCTTTACGAAATAAAATATCCCTTCCATGTATTTATGTGCCCTCTATTGAAACCACAACACCATTCTGTTGTTCAAAATCGAGAATATCACCTCGTTTAGATAAGGCAGTTAAACCGTCTATATCAAAAATTTCAAACACGACCTCTGCTTCACTATCACTGATTTGCAATACCGTTTCGTTACGTACGAATTTGACACGGTCGGCCTCATAACTACCGTAAAAGGTTTTCCATTCATCAAAAGTGCATCCCGACATTTTTACATTTGCACGAACTTTCATATTCGTCTCCTACTGATATTATTAAACACTACCTTATCACCAAATTGGTTGATTTTGAAATATTTAAATGGTTTGTTAGGGCAACAAACATCAGATACCTGACGCCATGCACTCTATAAATGATTTTAAAAATTTGACTCTCCAAGTTTTAGCCCAAAGTGGCTATGTCGTTAACAGTAAATTACATTCCAAACCACATGATCTTAACGCTCTAATTAAACTGTTTAACGACGCACAATCCAAAGGAATTACGAATTTTGATGATTTACCTGATCATTTAGAAAGTTCGCTCTTCTATCTTGCAAGCTTTGATCAAAAAACCTGGGAGTTTGCACGGTCATATATCGCTGCTAAGTTGCTATCTGATGAGCATTTATCACAGGTAACTCGGCAGTTTGCCTGCTCGATTATTTCAGGATGGGACCCGGTTAAATCTATTAACATGAACACACGCGGTGTAGCCGGCGACAATGAAGAATTCGCACCTATCATCGCGCAATTGGGGCTTACCCTGATAAATGTTTTTCAATTGCCGGTATCTGGAGCAAATAGTGAAAATTCCTTTGGCGCAAGTGAAGTAATATCTCAGGCATTTAGCGAACTGGGCGTTTCCATTGATTCAATAACCATCTACAATTTGCTCAGCACTCATTAATTGGAAGCGCTCTTACGCTATGGCTTTAAGAGTTTCGTAGCGTAGATTATGACAAGCTGCATTTAAAATATGGACAACCGTCAAAATCTTGCCCAAAGGCTACTCTGCTTATGCCAGTAACATCATGCAAGACTTGAAAACTTTCAACCAAATCCAGCCTTTATTAAAAAAATGAAGAAAAAACGGCCTGATTATTCTAAACAAATACGCATATCGACCGTAAATCTTTTGAAGAACCAATAGTTCGCGCTTGCAGCAAAAAGCCTTTGGTTTTTTGCACGCAGCCAATAACTTCTCAGGGTTAATCTATGACAAAGCACTTTTCTAAAATCAATGCACCGGCTGAAGTTAAATCTGACATCTGGAACAGTTTGAAGTTTGTAACAAAAATACCGAATAGCAAAATAAAGTCAGTCATGAATAAAAGAGATCAATTAAAAACTAAATTATCAGAACAAATTCTGATGGCCACAGATCGATCCTATGTTCCAACAAAAACCAAATGGATAACCGAGGTCGACGGTCATGTTAGACGTGTCGCGGTTCCTGTTAAGGTTAGGCGCTGGTGGTCCGATGTTGATAGCGGAAAAATACAAATTTCATTATTTCACAAAGGTAAGCCCATTGAGCTAGAACCTGGAAAAGACGCCATTGAGGTTAGCAGTCAGAATGACTTAGTTTCAACACTCAAATTACTTCAAAAATCAATTGATTTAGGGGATTTCGATAGTCTTTTAAAGTAGGCGCAATATATATCCAGGAAACTGAACAAAAAATTTTACATTTTTTTAAACATTCCCAAAATCCAACCGTATTAAATCGTGAGTAACGAGGAGGTATGAAATGAATAAGTTTATTGGGCAAAAGGCATATCAGAATAACTCTGTGGCAAATCCACAAATTGATGACGCCCATGGCGCTGTATCAGTTTGTTTGGAAACACTTTTGCACAACTTAAAAGTCTTGGCCGACAAACCTCCCCATGGCTCTGAATTATTTAACCGCGTATCCTCTAAATGCCTTACAGCAATATATATCCTTCAAACCAGTTTAGATTTCGAAAAAGGCGCTGTGATTGCTGAAAATTTATTTAAGCTTTATGACTATGTAAAATTCCAAGTCATCACAAATTCTAAAAGTTCAGAGGACGCTGATATTGACCAGGCCGTAAGCATCATATCAGAAATTTATGGCTCGTGGAAAACCATTAAATGACTTGCAATATTTTAGAAAAGCAAAATGAAACTTTGGTTAGCTTAAACCAAGCATTGCAAGATTGCGTGGCTACCCAAAATATAGACAAAGCCCTCGACTTGGCGCTTCTGCGTCAAAAAGCACTGATTGAAATATTCCAGTCTGCAGAAAGCGATCCATCAAACTCAGCAGAATTGGAAAAATTAGCGACCGAGACTTTAGAACGCCTTAGTAAAGAAAAGATGCTTCTAAAGGCCCAATCTTTAGAAAAACGAAATGATTTTCTGTTGCGCAAATCCGCAATCAAAGCCTACATGGCGCCCATTGCGGCTTGATCCTCCAGGGCCCATAGTTAAAAAGATGCGCCCCTAAAGAGCGCTATCTAAGACGTATTTAACGAAGCCACGCATTGTACTTTCATCTACGAATTCGATCGGTTCATTGACCTCTGTATCACCCGAAAGACCAACAATTTTGCAATCTTTCTGATACAGCATCATTAGATGTTTTATTGTAATTCGTCCATAATCACATTTGTTCAAAATCACAGAATTAACGCCTCGGCTAACCCTTAATACCTCTGCTAGAGATCCGGTATTAATCGATGCTGGCAAGACCAAAAGCAATTTAACATGTGGAAGATGCTTATTTTGCTGCGCCAAGGCTTCGAAGAACTCGAAATAATAGTCCCACGATATTTCAGTGAGTTGTTTTTCAGCATGGAACACGGCTTCTGATCTGAAATTCTGTTGCTTTTCAAAGGGAAAATTAAAAAGCCGGGCAAAATAACTCAATCGATCTAGCTCAAAGAACTTATCTGGTGAAAATTGTAGAATGCGCGGCTTTTCTTGGCGAAAAAGGCTATAATGCTGCATTAATTTAGCACAGATTGTCGACTTTCCTGATCCCGGTGTGCCCAAAAGTACAATATTATAATAAACGTCCAATATTCTGCGACTACTGGAGTCCCAAAATATTTTGATTAACGTATTTAACAGATGATCTTTGGTGATCGAGCCAGAAAACTCAGAAATAGAAAACTCTTTCTTAATGAAGTGACTTGTTAGTCCGACATTTAAAAGATCCCCAAAACTAAGCCGATCATTGTGAGTTTCTGAAGGCGTGATCACAGCAGAAGGTTCATGCGCATCAAATGAGATATCACTGGCTTCGGGCAAGGTTTCTTGCAGGGATTTTTGAGGTGAAATTTCGCTGGCATCCAAATCGCCATGATCCTGATCAGATACCTCTTTTTTCAAATCCTGTGAATAAAGTGACGCTTCCTCGCCAGCTTTTTTAACTTCCGTATCATGCATTGATCCATGCTCAGCATTAATATAGGTAGGCGTTGCCTTATTAGGAATAAGACCGTCGAAATCTGTTAGAGAACCTAAATTCGTATCATCTTTTCTGGCGCCCAATGCGGCATTTTCTTGTAATCTCTTCGACAACACTAGAACAGAATTTTTGGGCGCTGTTTTGGCTGCCCCTTTGACTGCGACAGGCTCTTGTAGCGAAGCCGTGATTTCAACGAAATTTCCAACATTCTTTATTTCGATGATATACGCATTTTCCCCAAGATTATTCTGTACCTTTTCAAGTGCAGTTGCCGTATCTGCTGCTCTAAAAACTAGCTCATTTACCATAACTGACCCCTAAAATTTAAAGCGAACTATTCACCCTGTTCTGAACCAGGGCCGTCTTGATCTGCTCCAGAAACAGTTGCTATTACATCAACTTTCTTCGTTTCAGGCAGTTCTGTGAATGACAACACATTCAAGTCGGTTAAGTGTGCTCTTACCATTTTTGATAGTTTTTTGCGAATTAATGGCGCGACAATTAAGAACGGCGTCTTACTTTCTGCCATTTGATGATCCACCACATCTGAAAGTTGGCGGATCATATTCTGGGAAAGGTTACCATCAATAATTAGATCTTCTTGCTGGTTCTGCCTGTCAGCATTGATTAAAAGATTTTCAAATTCGGGATCCAGCGTAATCACTGGCACCGGATCTTTGTGGGGTACAATTCTTTGAAGCAATAAAGGCACCAAATGTGGGCGCAAAGCCTCTGCTGTATCCGCCACACTCATATTGCGACCCGCTAATTCTGCTAGGATTTCGAGGATCTTACGCATGTCGTTGATGGGAATTTGTTCTTCCAACAGTTTTTTCATCACTGCTGTCAAATTATGCATTGGAATAAGTTTAGGAACGACAGAGTCAACAAGTGAAGGGCTTTCCTCAGCCAGCTTATCAATGACTTGCTTTAACTCATCCTGACCAATCAGTTCAAAAGCGTGTTGTTCTATCATTCTTGAAAGCTGCGTGGTTATTACTGACTCTGGCTCAACCACAACATAGCCTCTGGCCTCGGCAAGCGTTCTTTGTTGTTCAGTGATCCAATAGGCCTCCAAACCAAAGGTTGGCTCAATAACTTTCTCACCGTCTAATGCAACAGATGCATCGCCAGTAGGAATTGTCAAAAGCCTACCAGGATAAACTTTATCTTCGGCAACAATCCTTTGACCTATTTTAATCTGGTAGAAGTTCGGTTGAAGATTAAGATCGTCTTTGATGCGAACACTTGGGATTACAAAACCTAATGACTTTGAGAGCTCTTTGCGTATGCCTGAAACTCTAGTGACCAATGGTCCACTAACTTCATCTTCTACCAAAGTGATAAGGGGATAGCTTAAAATAACAGATATCCGAGCATTGTCAGCAATTTGATCTGCACTAACAATACCATCATTTTCGTCGTTTTCCTGATCCACACTATCGCTGTCTTCATCACTAGAGGCTGCATCACGATTGCGCCGATTAATTAAAAACGCGATAGTAGCTGCCGTCACGGCAAACCCGATGAACAGGTTGGTTGGCATGCCAGGCACAAGACCTATTATTCCGATCACCGCGGCCACCGGATACCAAGCACGCGCAATCCCTATTTCCTGGCCAATATGCTCAGCCATCGGTTGGCTGGCAGAAACCCGCGTGACAATGATTGCAGTTGCGATTGATAATAATAGTGAAGGAATTTGTGCAACCAGACCGTCACCAACCGACAGAACGACGTAAAACTGCGCGGCATCGCTAAGGCTTAAGTCGTGCTGCAATAGCCCGATTGAAACCCCGCCAATAATATTAATGGCAAGAATAAGGATGCCTGCAACTGCATCACCTTTAACAAATTTTGAAGCCCCATCCATGGCACCGTGGAAATCTGCTTCTCTTGCAACCTCGCTACGCCTGAAAGTCGCCTCTTCTGGCGTCAGAATTCCAGCATTCAAATCTGCATCAATCGCCATTTGTTTGCCAGGCATCGCATCAAGTGTAAATCGGGCAGAGACCTCTGAAACACGGCCTGCACCTTTTGTAATAACCACCAGATTAATTATGACAAGGATAGCAAAGACAAATATTCCCACCGCAAAATTACCCGCGATGACAAATTCGCCAAAAGCTTGGATCACTTGGCCTGCGGCATCGGTTCCCGAATGCCCATTGGCTAAAACAATGCGTGTTGAAGCCACATTCAACGCCAAGCGCAAAACCGTTGCAACCAAAAGCAAGGTGGGAAAACTTGAAAAATCAAGAGGCCTAAACGTATGTATCGCCACCATAAGGATGAGCAGAGACAATAAAATATTAAAACTGAAGAAAATATCTAACAGAAGCGTCGGCAACGGCAAAACCATCATTGCCACTATGAACAAAATGCCCAAAGGCAATACCGCATCGCTGAGATATCGGCGCGACCACGAAAACCCAAATGTTTCTAAACTTGCCACTTATTTCAACCTAAAAACCTATTCATAAAGAAACAGAGGCAAGAACTGTGCCATTCTCATTCTTGCTTTAGGCTGATTTTACGTTGGCATGAATTATGCATGTATGATTTTGAACAAGCTATGGAGTAAAGGCCGTGTCGAAACATAAATTTACTTGGTCTGCAAAAAATAAATTAAAGCCGATTGCAGTAGGAACATTATGTATGGTGTTCGTGGCGGGTTGCGAAGGCAACTTTTCGTTACCTAGAATAGAGCTTCCTACATCCTCAAGTTCGCAAGCTGACTCTGATGATCTGGCGGCGATCAATAATGCTGTTGCTGCAACTGCTGCAGTGACAAAGCCCAAGGTAAAGGTTGTACCAACTATTACCGGAATGGGCTATGCGAGTATTTCATCTCAACCAGCAAAATCATCAAACCAAAGGCGCTTAATGGCCATAAGAGCTGCTCGCTTGGAAGCAATGCGTAATTTGACCGAGCAGGTCCATGGATTAAAGATTAATTCCCGAACAACAATTATTGACGCAATTGTTCAAAATGATTCTCTACGTGCAACAGTAGATGGTACCATTTTGGGAGCGCGGACTGTTCGCATCAACCCTGTGGGCAGTGATACTTACGAAGTAGTTCTGGAACTTGATCAAGCCTTAATTTCGACGATTATGAAAGCCGCCAGAGGCTGAGCATGCTGCTAAAAGCTTTGCCCAAGACAGCTATCGCTGCATTTTGCATTCACCTGCTAACCGGGCTCTACTCCAGTGCCCTCGCAACAGAGATAAGCGCGGTAAAAGCTTCTGGACGGGCTGCTCTCTCAGGGCAATCAATGCAAAAAGTGCGTAGGGTTGCTTTAGAAGATGCCCTCTATTTGGCTGCCATCAGTGCAGGCACGGAAATCAGTGGCACCACTATTTCGGCGAATGGTGTTCTTGTTCGCGACGTTGTCAGTTTAACTACTAATGCTCAGCTTATAGATTTTTCTGTGCTCAAAGAGGGAAAAAATGAAACTCACTATGAGGTTTCTGTAGAAGCTTATTTTGCGAAGAAAAGTAGATCTCGATGTCAAAACCCAAGATTTCCATCCATTTTGCTCTTAAAGCCTAAAAGCTATGTTTCCTCCAATGTAGATGTTCGATACCATGAATTAGCGGGATCCATTAGCAATCAGCTTCAAGAAACGTTGGCACAGTTTTATTCTGGTGATGTACACGACTATACAAATTTGTCCCTGGACGATTACAAAAAATCCACTTCCAAAAATCGGCTTTTTTCTTATTCATCTTTGCAGTCTAACCAGCCTGTGTCCAAAAATGCGGATTTCATTATAGGTTCGGCTGTTCGCGTGCATCGCTCTGGTAAAACCCTTAACACTGACGTTAAAGTGACTGTCCTATTGGGCTCAGATCTTTCCGTTTTTAATGAGTATGAGCGCCGATTGACTGCTCAGCTTCCGCAGAAATCTCCCTTCAAGACAATCAGCGTACTCACACCCAAAGATATCAACCTGAATACTGAGCAACTTATAGAACCGGTTGAGCTCTTAAATCAAAATTTGGTACAATTAGCATGCAAGCCATTACAAGGACGCTTACAAGCACTTGGGGGTCAACTTACCTTTCCGTTTGGAAGCGACGCAGGCCTTAAGACAGGTAGCTTGGCCTATATCACAAATGGCAGCGAAAGCTGGAGCCTATTGGAAGTTAGAAAAGTTTTTCCTAGGTCCTCGGTTATGGTTCCCATTAATAACCTGCAAGCCAAGTCTAGATTAACAAATCAAACTGCCCGCATAATTGAGGGAACAATCAGATGAAAACAATAACATCTGCGGTAATTTTTCTGGTGCTCGGTTTGGGTTCTGCGAATGCCAGTGAACCCTTTGTGGTTTTGCAAAATAATTCAGACAGCGGCCACGCAAGTTCCGGAAGCTACAAAGTGAGGCGCGGCGATACATTGGCTAAAATTGTTGCACATTTTTATCCAAACACCACCGGCCATGCTGCCTTATTTCGTCAAATCGTATCGGATAATCCACATGCATTTTTAAGAATGAACCCAAATATGTTACTTGCTGGTAAAGTTTTAAAAATGCCAACCATGGGTGGCAGTGCACTGGATCGTGGCGATGATATTTACTTTTTTTAAAAGAGCTCTCCTCGCTAGTTTCGCGCTTTGTTTTCTATCACAAACTGCCATTGCAGGGGATAGATTAACCGGAACCATGCTGAAAAAGGAAATAATTTCTCAGGCTCAAAAGGCTGGAGTTCAGGTCACTCCAATTATCTCAGACCACAAAATATTTTATCCTTGCGAAACGAATCTGGTAATTGGACCAAAATTCGACAGTTGGGAAACCATTCAAATCTCTTGCGCCGAGCCATATGCGTGGAAACTCGTATTCAGATCACAAGTTGTATCCGCCGGGGTCCCAACTTCTCTAGATGCTCAAGAGCAAAAAGAAACATATAGCTATGTCGTGTTTGACAGACCAGTTCAGAAGGGCACTGTTCTGTCGGCTGCCGATGTTGTTCAGGTGGCAAATTTTACCACGTGGATTCCAGGGGCTTTTTCTGAAAAGGATCAATTGATTGGAAGAAAGTTAGCTCAATCAGTACCCAAAGGGGCTCCAATTTTGGCCCGCCACCTCACCCTCAATTATGCAGTTGAAAAAAATACGATCATTGATATTGTTCTTACTCGTTCCGGTATTCAGGTAACTGGCAAGGGAATCGCATTATCTAATGGCCAAATCGGCGAAATTATAAGTGTTTCCAATCTATCCAGTGGGGCAAAGTTAAAAGCATTAATAAAAAACCGGCGCCAAGCACAAATAATTTCTAAACAATTGAATTGAGGGGCCGTTATATGTTACGAAGAGAAGCAAAACAATGATTGGGTAATGACTACCCAGGAGTTTAATTATGGTTGATACAGTACAAAACCTAGTCGGAACAACGGCAGCTGTTGTGGTCCCAGAGACCTCAAGTGCACCTAAGGTTTCAACTGGTGGCACGGGGGCAACTTCTGGCTCTGGTGAAGTTGGTTCTACTGCGCCCGCCTCCCCAGTGACGGCTTCCGACGCTGGTAGCGTGTCCGTAGACGTGAACTCTGCGATGGGATCTGTTATGGAAGCAATGAAGGATATGCCTCCTCCGATTGATCTTGAAGCCGTTTCACGGTTGAAAGCAGAAATCGCAAACAACGAGTATCCAGTGGATTATGATAAGATATCTGATGCGTTGATGGCGTCACTGAGCGAAATTGTTTAACGGCGGGCGTTTTGTCGGGTTCTTATAAAGAGGTATTTGACGATATCCTTTTGGACTTGGCCAAATTGCGTAATATACGAAAAGACAGCGCTGATTACTTAGAAAGCTGCAACCAAATTGTCTCAAAGCTTGAGACCGCCCTCGCTGAAATATCAGGCGGGGATGTTTTGCTTAATGGCAACGATAAAGCATTACTTGAAGAAATTTACAGCCAACTCACAGCCGAAGAAACCTATGCAAACGCCGCTTCTGATTTGCGGGACATCTCTGATTTAAACAGGCTTTTAAACAATGGATAGTGCTTTACAATGGATCGAAGGCAACCTTGCCCTGCTTCTGGCGCTCGTTATTGCGCTAATGATACTTAACCTGTTGGTGATATTTATTTTAACCTCACGGCTTGCAGAGCTCAGACAGGAAATAAAGGCTTTGAGCCTTGGAAGTTATAGCTGGCGCCAAGCGACAAGCGCTGATCTGGAGCAGAACGCAGAAGTGCGCTCTCAGCAAGTATCTGCCTCAAAGGCGACCGATCATAGGCTACCTAGCTCGTTATTAATTGAAAAAGCCATAGCGCAAATCAAGTTGGGAACCCCAGGTGATCAAATACAAGCAGATCTTGGAATTGATGACCATTACCTTGAAATCTTAATTAAACAGCACAAGCCATAAAACCAGTTTACTCAGCGACTTCAATCATCCAAGTTTTTTCGGCAAATAGCTTTGCTGCCATTTGCTGCGCTTCAATTAAATCAGCTGGCTCTAATTCACCTTCGATTTCATCGCGCAGCTCCACCGCTTTTTTGACACCAATCGCAGCAGCCAAAGCCCGTAGCGCGTAAGCTGATTTGTAATCGGGCTCGATAACAATGCTAAGATGATATTGAGCAAGCTGTAAAATTACTTTGCTGTCACCCTCTTTAAAGCGACTATCAAGAGCTTGTTTGACCTGCAGTCTAATGGTTTCCTGTGTGTCGCCAGGGACCAATTCAAGCAATTCCTCGCATAGTGTTGACGCTTTCGCATTCCCGCCCACTTCCGCCAGCCAAACCCATTTCAAGCTTTGGGCATAATTTGCGGGATGGCCAAGACCCTTTCGCAAAAGTATTGCCAAATTATACTGGGCATCATGATCTGCTGCTTCTGCCAGGGATAAAAATCCTTCATACGCCGCACCGTAATTTTTATCACGTACCGCCTGAACTGCAGCATTAAATGGTGTGCCGTGACCATCCGCCATTGCCAAAAACGGAGCTATTGAGAGTAAAATCAGGCTTAGAGTTATAAGCCTAAAGTGGTCAAAGCATACCTTCATTCTGAGCCCTCTTTTTTCAATTGATCATCCAGCACTAATTTCTTCAAGATGATTTTATCGAAACTGACCCAAAAGGCAAATATTGTAAAACTATCGGGTAATTCTTGATAATTACTGCCACATTCTGACCCTTATTACCTAAACAATTCAACCTGCGTGCCGTTGATTAATGTGAGCTGGATTTTTTGACCTAAAATATGAGGGATTCGGCGACATCATGGCGCTAGTCGTCACACATGGCGCTGGGCGTCTAACGCCGATCTGGTCGGCATATTAAGGAGAAACGAAAATGGCACTTACTGTTGCTACTAATACCGGCGCGTTGATGGCCCAAGCGGCTGCCAGCAGCGTCAATAAAGACATGGAGCTGTCCATGGAGCGGCTGTCCACGGGAAAACGCGTCAATGGCGCGTCTGATGATGCTGCAGGCGTTGCGATTGCATCGCGTCTAACAGCAGAAATCAAAGGCACCAATCAAGCTATCCGCAACGCGATGGATGGACAAGCGATGCTTGATACTGCTGAAGGTGCGCATCAAGAGATTGAAACAATTTTACAGCGCATGCGTGAATTGGCTGTGCAAGCTGCCAACGATAGCAACGATGCTAATGATCGCGCTTCTTTACAACTCGAGATCGACCAATTAGTAACGGAAATAGATCGAATTTCATCAACTACGACATGGGCTGGCCAATCCTTGCTTAATGGCTCTGGTGGAACCAACAGTGACGGGGGCTTTAGTTTCCAAGTTGGGTCAAAAACAACATCTGCAGACACAATTACAACTACGATCAACAACATGAGTTCATCCGCTCTATCCTTAAATGGGCCAAATGCGGCAACAGAGGTAACCAGTGTCTCAGGCTCTACTCAAGTAGGTGCTGTTCATACATTTGAGCTGAACACTGCAGTTAGTATGATGCATGGTAGCGATGTGTTCACAGCTGATTTTACAATTGGTGCAATGGGTGGGGGCGATATTACAAACGCTGCTGGTTCGAACGTTATACTCGTCACCCCTGCAGACGCAGGCGACCATAGCTTTGTAATCAACGGGATAACTGTAAATACCACGTTTGATACTGATGATGACACAACAGGCGCGGCTATGGTGACAAATTTTAATACATCCAAGGCTGCAAACGCCGCTGCTCTGTCACACATCACGGCTACATATACGTCATCTGATGACAAACTGACCTTTACCACGACCGCTGCGGGAGTTTCAGCTAACCTGAAGGCAAAATTGGATGCAAATGCTGACTTTGCAAGCAAATTTAATGCCACTGATGGTACTGGCAGTATCACGGTTTCCGCTAAAGCCAACGATGTAGCAGTGTCAGTCAAGTCCAATACTGCCGCCGCTTCTGGTGATGCTACGGTGTCTGCTGGAGTGAATACTCTAACCTTTAATAATCCAACCACAACAAGTTCCAATTACAACGACATTGTACTCACAATAGCCGGAACAGACGTGAGCTATAACACTAAAACAGATGGCACGGATAAAGGTTTCAGCGATGATGCCACTGGTCATGCAGAAGCACTTCTTCAAAAAATCGAAGATGCAGGACTATCTGGGTTTTCGATGGCTGAGGGTTCAGGTACAGTCACATTTACGGGTACTGGTTCAATTTCATTGGCGACAAAGGCAAGTTCTACTGAGGCTATCAATGCGCTCGATGCTGCAATCATTACAGTGAACACTCAGCGTGGAACAATGGGTGCGGTTTCAAATCGTCTGGATAATACGGTTAGCAACCTGACCAATATCAGCTCTAACCTACAAGCTGGTCGTGGCCGCATTGAAGATGCAGATTTTGCATCTGAAACAACCAATTTGGCTAAGTCTCAGATCCTTCAGCAAGCTTCAACAGCAATGCTGGCGCAGGCAAATGCCTCAAAGCAAAACGTGCTGAGCCTGCTACAAGGTTAAGCGCAACTCAAAAGAATAAAGAAAAGCCCGCGCAAGCGGGTTTTTTTCGTTTGGTGCATGATTTAAGGAGCACGGCTAAAAACACTAAGAGCTGCTTAAACGCGATTAAGAGGCTTAAGTTTTTTTATAGAGTGTGACACAGGCGTGTCTTTGAGTTTTACAGGTTAAAAATCCTGCTGACTTCTGCGTCCGATGGAAGCTGTTTAAATATGCGATGCTTGCTTGGATAGCGAACAAGCGCTTCTTTTCGCGTAGTTATAATGCGCGGGCCTGAACTTTGAAGCGCTGAGATAACCAGTGAATGTCGGTGTTGCTGCAATGCCTGGCCCCATCTGATTGGTCCAAGACGATTGTTAGTGCGTGATTGGCCTTTGGTCCATCGGTATGATGGTTTCGGGTGCTGGTGGACGATAGCCCAATGATGCAGCGGACCTGCACTTCAGCCAGACTGATTTTTTGCAAGTATTTTTGCTAACTCGTCCCAAGTTCCCAAATCTTTGTAGTCTTCAACTTTTATGACCTTGCTCTTAAATATTGGCGTATTTTCAATCTGCAAATTTGTTTTTGCAATATTTAGGGTACTTTGCTCCATGAAGGCGATACACTTATCAAAAGCCTGTTTCTTAAAGGTAAAAGAACACCAGTACCCATCAAATCTAGATAGGTTGTCGGAAGGTTTATCTTCGTATGAAAGGACTTCCAGATTTTCATCTAATCTCAAGCAGCCTTTTGTCCTCAACATTTGTTCATCAGTTTCAGGTTTGAACAAGAATGTGAATGAGTATTTTTCTAAATGCTTTTGGACTATTTGAGCGAGACTAACCCCTTTTTCTAGGGTCAAAACTGTGTCGGGGAGTAGAACAATATTGTTTTCACCAAATAGGTGTCTGGCACTTTTTATTGCACCTGTATATTCAAGTTCATCTGGGTTTTGATATGTAAAGCTGACATTATATTTAGTCTTATATTTTGCCAAATACTTTACAATCTCTGTTTTATTTTCATTTATGATAACAACAAACTCTATCTGATCACGGGACAAGCCATTGAATAGATCAAAGCTGTGATCAATGAGAGCCTTCTCTTTATTTAATCTCAGAATTTCTTTGGGGTAAGGTAAATTCAGCCTCGTACCTTTTCCAGCAGCTGGAAGTATGACAGTTAGCTTATTCATAACACTTTGAACTCGGCTGGTGATAAAGCATCTTCATAACGTTGGTAGGCTTGGATATAAGCCTTCTCCAAATTTTTGGTGTATGTTTCAGTATCAAAAAGAGCGGAGGATATTTTCTTTTCAGATAGCTTCTTTTTAATCAAAGTTAGTTTACTTGGATCTGTGGCTAAACTTAATGCCAACGCTTCGTACTCTTCTTCTGTTTTTGTGATAAGTTCTGGCATCTCAATGCAAGTAAGTAAGCTACCCGCCACTCTTGCAGCAAAACTTTTTCCTATCTTTGTCACTACAGGAAGCCCCGCCCACAGAGCATCGCTCGCTGTCGTATGGGCGTTAAAATTAAATGTGTCCAAGAATAAATCAGCCAGTTTCAGTCTTCCTAAATGCTCGTCTAGAGGAAGCCTATCAGCAAAAACTAATCTATCTGATGCAACACCTCTTTTAATGGCTTCATTCCTTAAATTACTTTCTGACCACTTATTTGATTTCAGGAGCCATAAAACACTTCCATCTACTTTAGTGAGAAGCCTCATCCAGATATCAAATTCGCTTGGACTGATTTTAAAGTTGTTGTTGAAACAACAAAATACTAAGCCACCCGCAGGCAAGCCAAATTCAGCCCGTGAAACTGGCTTTCCAGAGATTTGCCTTGTATTATCTTGAGGCATGTAGCAGTTCGGTAGATGAATAATTTTTTCTGAATAATGCTCTTTGCTTTCATTTGGTATAACAACCTTATCACCTATGATATAGTCTATAAAATCCGCACCCATTGTCCCTGGGTATGCTAAATAATTTATCTGAATTGGTGCAGGGCGATGTGCAAAAATTTCCATGCGACCATTTTTTAGAAACCCGTTAAAATCAACCGCTATATCAATTTTTCGATCCCAAGCTATTTCAGCAATTTCTTGATTGCCTTTACCAAACACGTCGACAATTTTTATGCCACTATCTTCAAGGCGTTTTACGTATTCATCATATACTATTTTTCCATAAGAAAAGATAGAGACGTCAAATTTACTTTTGTCATGTAATTCTAGCATACGCGCGCTGAGTATGCTAACTGGGTTTTGGTGAAAAATTGGAGAAAAATAGCCAATTCGAATGCGTGCGCTCTTCTTGCTTGTTTTAGAACTTGTTATTTTCTCTTGCTTGTAATGTTGGGCCGTAACATAGTTTTCAGAACGCCTACGATGATTTTGGGGAGCATCTTCTAAAGATAAAGCTGAAAATGGTGTCATACTTTGCGTCTTTACACTATCGCAGTTTAAGGACTTGAGTTCTTCTCTTATATATTGCCAGTCGCAGGTATGTGAAAGTTGATGCAGTCTTGAAAAACGAAGCTTCAAATTTTCGGGATCTAATTCGAGCGCTTTGCTGAAATAGACTATGGCTTCATCCAATCTATGCTGTTCTACGAGTGCGTTGCCTATATTGCTTAACGCATCAGTGTAATCTGGTGTTATTGCTGTCGCGTTCTTATAAGCTTCAAGAGCTTCTTCAAATCTGCCAAGTTCATGAAAAGCATTACCGATGTTGTTGTATGCCTCTGCATAATTGGGCTTTAGTGAAAGAGCATTATTATAAGCGATAATAGCCTCCTTCGGTTTACCTTGAGAATGAAGAGCATAGCCCATATTGTTATAGGCCTCGGGATAATTAGGTTTGAATGCCACCGTTTTCTTGTAAATTTTCACGGCCTCTTTAAGCTTGCCTTGCAAACGAAAAGCATTAGCCTTGTTGTATAAAGCTTCTACACAATTGGGCTTGAGCGCAAGTACTTCAGAATAGGCGTCTATAGACTCTTCCAGTTTGCCTTGTTGTTGAAGAGTGTTGCCCATGTTGTATAATGCTTCGATGTAGTCAGACCTAAGAGATATTGCGTATTTGTATGCTCCTATGGCTTCTGCCAATTTGCCTTGATCCTGAAAAGTATTGCCTATTCTGAAATAGGCTTCTGCATAATCGGGCTTCAACGAGATTGCGCGTTTGTGAGCGTCTATAGCCTCGTTCAGTTCACCCTGATCGTAGAGCGCAGAGCCCAAGTTATTAAAGGCCTCTGGGTAATCGGGTTTTATGGACAGTGCCTTCTTATATGATGCTATTGCTTTTTTAAGCCTGCCTAAAACGTGTAAGGCATTTCCCCGGTTGTAATAGACCTCTGCGTAGTCCGGTGCTATTAATATTGATTTATCATAGGCTTTAACTGCTGCCTCGAGGTTATCTTTCATAAAAAGAGCATTACCCAAGTTGTAATGGGCATCTGCATGGCTAGGTTTAAGTAATATTATCTTTTGAAATGCAATAATGGCTCGGTCTAACTTTCCCATCTTTGCAGTCACGGCACCTAGTATATCCCAAAAAATAATTTCGGAGGGATATTGATCTGTCAGGATCTCTAATTGCTCAAAAGCAGCAGATAAATGTCCGTTATTGTATAAATCAATCAGGTCATTGATTTTTTGTTGCGATAGTGCATCAGGCATAGCTATTTTTTTCTTTAGAGAAGCGAGGCCTTGTCGTGCTTTTACATTCTTTGGGAATTTTTTAAGTATAGCTTGATATATAAGTATGGCTTCTTCAGAAGCTCCTTCTTTCGTTTTCTTTTTTGCTAATTTTATAGCTTGCTCAAGGTTTTTATTATCAAATATTTTAGATTTAGATTGCTTTGGCAAATCTACACTGGTTTTCAACGCTTTTATAATCTCAGCTGGTGCATTAGCATGAAGGGCTAATTCATGAAATTTGTCATCTTTTAAACCATTTTCTGCTACTAACCCGAGAGACCCAACTGCTTCATTTAATTTGTCTAGTTTAATCAATAAGTTGATGTAGCTGAACCAATACTGTGAAATACTCTTATCAGTCTGAACAGCGATCCAAAAGTATGGCAAAGCTTCTATTTCCAGGCCAGTCTCAAGCTTAAGCAAACCCATATTATGATTGGCATCTGCATGTTCAGGCTGCAGTTTTATAACGGCGCCGTAAAGTTGGCTAGCAAGGTCAAGCTTACCAGCTGAATGCAGCTCAGTAGCTTTAAGAAGCGTTTCCTGTATAACTTTACCCATGGAGCGTCTTCTCATATTTTAATTTACTAAGAAAAAACTAGCAAAAATTGGGCCAACTTATTTCGGAAAGGCTACAATCGGTTTGCCTAGGTTATGCGGAGCAAATCAAAGATACTCTAAATGCCTCAGCAGCTCTAAAAGGCTTTACCTTTAATGCCCAAGCAACTGACGCTGATACTATTTGGATAGGCGCAATTAAAGATGAGTTATTAGCATCCGTATCCGTAACCATTAATGAAAGTACAACCGCTTTATTGATCAATACACAAGCCGACTTTGATACAGATCCGATGCTGTTAGCAACTCCCAATCAATGGGTAGATCTCCAATCGGGTTTACCTCATGATCCTGATCCATCAACTTTTGTCTGCAAGGCAATAGCCACGGATTATTGGGCTAAATCCCTCTGCCCTAACTTCGAAGCGTTTCTCCAGGATATCTTTGAGAGTGATCAGATCCTTATTGATTATATGCAAAGAGTGATCGGGTATAGTCTTACGGGTTCTAACGCTGAGCAGTGTCTGTTGATACTGGTGGGCGATGGCGCTAACGGAAAATCCACCTTTGTAAATGTGATCAACAAGCTACTGGGTGATTATTCAAAGGCGGCCTCATCTCAAACTCTTGTTGCTAAAGGAAGCTCATCGATCGGCGATGATTTGGTTGATCTGGTATCGGCTAGATTGATCTCGGTAAGTGAGACTGAAGACGGTGAAGCCTTAGCGGAATCCAAGATAAAACAGATGACAGGAGGAGATAATCTTAAAGGCCGCCCGTTATATGGAAGCTGGTTGGAATTCAGCATAATTGGAAAGATATTCTTGGCGACTAACTGTCTCCCTCAGATCAACAACACTGATCACGGTATCTGGCGGCGCATTCAAGCTATTCCTTTCAGCCGTACTTTTAGTGCTGACGTCAGACAGGGATAGGGTTGATATGTGGGTACTTATGATCAAGTATAATATCATCCCACACGAGCCCTAGTGCCTCTGATAAACGCATACCTGGGTCAGATATGAGTGCCACCAACAATCGCCTTTCATCACCCATTTCCAAGCAAATCTTCTGCACAGGTTTTATGTTTTCAGGTGATATTGAGGCACGTTTAGGTCTTTCATCACTTGGAAGAATTATTTTCGCAAAGGCATTGCTGCACTTCAAACCTTCTTCTTGAATGGTGAGGGTAAACACAGCACGAATAGTCGAAAATATCCTTTTAATAGATGATGAGGATAGATGCTTTTAACTAACCAATCTCTGAACGAAGCCGCATCTGATGAAGAGTACACGTCCAAAGGTCGGTCACAAATTAGAGGCCATAAGCAAGATAGGAGTCGCCGATGCTTAAAGCCGATATTAAAAAGGTAAGAGACTCCAAAGCAGATAATAACTTTAGTTGGAAAGAGACTAAGTAAAGCAAGAATAGCTTTAAGAGCTTGATTTGAGAGTGAGGCCCACTTGCTTAGTAAACAGCGATACCATGTGAATTTCAAAGTCAAATTTATGGTTAGCGCAGAACTCTACCAGTGCTTTATATTCGTCATTTTCCCACTGCTGATTGACGATCAACTCGTCAAAGACAAGAACTGATTTTTCATCAATCACAGGGAGAGAATGATTTAATGCGCAAAGCGTTGATGAATACAAATCTGCATCAAAGTTAATCAAGCTTGCCATAGGTCGCTTTTTTGCGAAAAACCTTGGCAGCGATTCACTAAATTCCCCAACAACGAACTCGCCACCCTCTATTTTCGGGATGTTCCCATAGCTGGAATAAGTCCCCTGAGGTACCGTATTCCAATCCTCGGGAAGGCCAGTGAATGTATCGAATCCATAGCCTTTTTTATATGCTTTTATCAGGTATTTAAATGATTCACCCATCCACACACCATACTCATAAAATGGCCTGGTTCTGTCAGACATTTCAATAGCCGCATCAAACAGCGACCATCTATTAAAATGCAAATTGGGAAGCTTTGGAAGTGATAAAATCCACTCGATCGAACGCAGAACTGAGTCAGACGCTACATCTGTGCTCATCAGCCAATCAAAAAACTGACGATCGCCTTTATATGCATTTATGGCCGCCAGAGTATATACTGCTGGCTCATAGTTGGCATCCTTTTCAAGGCACATTTCAACAATGGCTTTAGCTACATCGAGATCCTTTGTGGTCGAGTGAAGGTTCCAATATGCACTTGCTTTGTTAGGATCTATTTCAATGGATTTTAAAAAGTGTTTTTGAGCAGTCACCAGATCGGCCTGATCGGTCGCGACATTGCCAAAGTTATTGTAAGCCTGTGCAAAATCCGGTTTCAAACGGATCGCCGTTTTTAGATGGTCTTCGGCGTGGTCTAGAAGCCCAATATTTTTATAGGCAACCGCAATGTTATTGTGGGCATTGGGCAGTTTAGAATTTTCATCAATCACCACTTTATAATGGAGTATGGCGGCATGATTTTTGTCAATAATGGCGCTAGCCTCAGCAATGATATTATTTAGGAATATTGATCTTGGATGTTTTAATAATAATTCATCGGCAATTTCTAATACTGCCTCATAGCTGCCCTTGCCAAATAGTGTAGAGAGTATGTTTACCAAATGTTGATCGACCTCACCCAGTCCTATCAGCTCTGGGTTATCCCCTGAAAGGGATACTTCAGGAGTAGCAGATTTTACAACCGAAGATATTTCCTGCACATCACTGGCTATAGATGACAAGGTCATCGACGCGGAAAGATCCGAGGTTTGGTTACCATAATATTGCGACATTTCAGGCTCCTAGGTTACCAAGGAATACGGTCATAAGAGCTTGAGGTTTAGTTCTTGGCGGGTTTTAATTTTTAAGAATGTTGGTCAGGTATACTTGTTGTTATAAAGATGCCAAAGACCGCCGCAAACGTGTTTCGGTTGCAGCCTCTTCGCGCAGTATGGCTAACACCTCTGGTCGGTATGCGGGCTTAACAGCACTGGATGGAGAAGCAAGGCTTTTGTCTTTTTCCAAATCAATTCTTTGCCCAGAGAAATTGGGGTTTACACCAATTGCTTTGCGCCATTTATAGCTGCAATGGGAACAAACCACCTTATAGTAGCCCCGCGGCATTTTGGCGATCGGTACAGCATAATCAGTTCCGCAACACGGGCAAGCAAATCGCATTAAGAGCGCTCCTTAGGCTACTTTTTACTTTATTTTTATTTGCTCGATGCATTTGTGGATAACATTTGAAAAGTTAATGATCAAATAAAATTTATAATTCTTGTTTCGAACCGTATTGATAAATAATTCCACATTTTGGGATTTATTTAAAAGATGATAATCTTGAAACCAACAACTGAAACCGGCATAATTATAATACGTCAAAGCATAGAGCTAGAAATCTGGATTGATGATAAAACCATTCCAAAGCAATTATATAGCCGATCGGATTGCCAGCCATAGTTGGCATCTTTTAAAGCTGAATCTTGACCTAAAATTTTCTCAACTAGGCTCATTGCAACCTCGGTCGATAGGAGCCGAAGTATCCATAAAAAACCAATCAATCAGCCATTTGCTGGTAAAAATTCTTCCTGAAACACTGCTCTCTAACAATCAAAACCCGAATGAAGCGATGAGCAGCGCAAAAATTAATCAAGTTATTTTAAGTTATAAAAATGCAAATATGCAAAACAATCACTCTTTAAAATCTATTTACATGATAGATAAAATAACGCGGTATTTTCCTCTAATCTCAAAACTACCATCTTTACACCTACCACTCTTTCAGGCCCCACAAGAGGGTTTCTTTTTGCAGTCCAATGTTGTTATTGCATCATTTCCGTTTCCAAACGCACCTATTTCTTCTGAATATTTCAAATTCTTCGAGTTATTTCAGAAAAGGCAGCTGCCGTCACAGAAGAAATCAAAGAAAAATAAAAAAAACCGGATCCATTCAAAACAATCACAAGATTTCAACTAAGCTTTAAAATCGCTGTTCACCTTAGGTAGGAGCACATTTTAATTTGGCTCAAAAAGAGAATGCGCCTTCATTTTATCCAGAAGAACTGGAACATCCACACCAAGTCTAGATGCGGCTTGATCAATACTGCCCTCTGTCTCTTTTAGAGCCGCTTGGATAAGGGTGCTTTCGATATTTTCCAAAAATTTCTTCAGACTGATTGGTTGGTTTTTCTCAAATATATTTGAATATTCAGAAAATATGTTCTGCTTGTCTTCAAAGAGAGAAAACGCACCAAGTGATAGTTGTCTATCGTTTGTCGATTTTGCTGCGTCCCAAAGGGTTGCTTGATCATCAAAGCTAGACAGTGCGTTGTTGAAATTAGGCATCAGTGTGCGGACTTGTTGCAAAGTCAATAATTTCCCACTGTAAAGTACCGAACATTTTTGCAGAAAATTAGCTAATTCACGGATATTCCCCGGCCAATCATAGGAACACAGAAACCCGATTGCTTCCTTGTCGAACTTGGATGGTGTTATTTTCTTTTCGGTTTTTTTGAGTTTAATCGATAGAATTTTAATCAACTCCTCTATGTCTTCGGTTCTTTCAGACAAAGGCGGGTTTTCGATCGTATAGACAGCGATCCTGTAAAGAAGATCCGCTCTAAACTTACCTCTTCTTGCCAAAGAACCAATATCTGCATGGGTCGCACACACCAATCTAAAATCAACAGGTAGCGATTTCTCAGAGCCGATTTTTTGAACAGTTTTGGTTTCCAATACTCTGAGCAGCTTGGCCTGAAGTGAAAACGGCATATCACCTATTTCATCAAGAAACAAAGTTCCCCCAGCCGCTTCCTCAACTTTACCTTTGCGGCCTTTATCTGCGCCGGTAAAGGACCCTTTCTCATACCCAAATAATTCAGCCTCTAAAAGTTCAGCAGGAATAGCAGCCGAGTTAACAGCCACAAACTTGCCGGTTCTGCCAGATAATTTATGTATTCCTTTGGCAATTAATTCCTTGCCTGATCCTGTAGGCCCAACAGCCAAAACATTTACAGGATATGGAGCAGCAAGTTCTATATGTCGTCGAACTTCTTTCATTTTTTCGGAAGAGCCCGCTATCAAGCTTTCCAGAAATTTTGACCCTGCCATAGAACGTCCATATTTTTGAAATTGCTTTTGTATGTACCCGTTTTTGCATCATTTTAAACATTTATCCAGAATAAATACTGACAAAATTCATTACTTCAAAAAATTCTTCAAAATTATGGCATGCATTTTGCCTGTTAATTTCTGAAGGAGATAAAAATGCTTTACTCACTACAGGCCACAGAATTTTCGGCTGGAAAAGAAATACTGAATATACTTCAGAACTACCAGTGTAGTACGGTTGAGCATTCTGATGCCAAGGAAAGCATAGATAGACCCGCTGAAAAAGTTAAAGCTATATTAAGTGCCGCTTTTGAAAAAAAAGTTGGTGGTCTTAAAAGTGTTGTAGAACTTGTTAAAAAAAGAAGCGCCAAGTCTATTGTTATAATTGAAGAAGATGCGGGCGAATTAAAAATTG
>CABXKH010000021.1 GCA_902512685.1 Paracoccaceae bacterium
AGGAGGATAAGATGAGCCAGATTGATTATACGCGCGCGGCCAAATATTTTCTGCTGGCAGACTTTGTCAAAGGGTTTGCATTGGGAATGAAGTACTTCTTTGCCCCTAAAGCCACCGTGAACTACCCGCATGAAAAAGGCCCTTTGAGCCCCCGGTTTCGCGGCGAACATGCCTTGCGGCGCTATCCAAACGGTGAAGAGCGCTGCATTGCGTGCAAACTGTGCGAAGCGGTTTGCCCGGCCCAAGCGATTACTATTGATGCCGAACCGCGCGATGACGGCAGCCGCCGCACGACCCGCTATGACATCGACATGACGAAGTGCATTTACTGCGGATTTTGTCAGGAAGCCTGTCCGGTAGACGCCATTGTTGAAGGCCCGAACTTCGAATTTTCCACCGAAACCCGTGAAGAGCTTTTCTATAATAAAGAAAAGCTCTTGGAAAACGGCGACCGCTGGGAATCTGAAATCGCCCGCAATCTTGAAATGGATGCACCCTACCGATGATAGATATTTTCCGCCCCAATTCAAAAGGCTTTATACGCTCGCAAGACCCTGCGGGTACAGCTTGGTCTTTTGCGAGATCATTTCTGGTGAGCGGAAACAAAGAGGACAACCAATCATGAGCGTTTTGAGCTTTACCTTCTATCTGTTTGCTGTTTGCGTCATTGTTGGCGGTCTATTTACTGTTATCAGTCGCAATCCGGTTCACTCGGTGCTTTGGTTGATCCTGTCATTTCTATCGTCAGCAGGTCTCTTTGTGCTGTTGGGGGCCGAATTTGTCGCGATGCTGCTGGTGATTGTCTATGTTGGCGCCGTTGCGGTGCTATTTTTGTTTGTTGTCATGATGTTGGATGTGGATTTTGCACAGCTCAAAGCGGAAATGGCGCGCTATCTACCGCTGGGACTTTTGATCGGTGTCGTGCTGTTGATGCAATTGGGAATGGCTTTTGGAAACTGGACCGCATCTGAGGGCGCCGAAGCAGCCCGCGCCGCCGTAGCGCCTGTGGATACCCATAATACCGCCGCTTTGGGGCTATTGATCTATGATCGCTACTTTTTGCTGTTTCAACTCGCTGGCCTGATCCTTTTGGTGGCGATGGTTGGGGCAATTGTGCTGACGCTTCGCCATCGCAAGCATGTCAAACGCCAGGATGTGCTGGCCCAAATGTACCGCGATCCGGCGACAGCGATGGAACTAAAAGACGTCAAACCGGGGCAGGGGCTTTGAGCCTGCGCTGCATAGGACAAGGAAGACCGAGGAAATTATGATTGGTTTAGAACATTACCTGACAGTGGCGGCCACGCTTTTCGTCATCGGTATCTTTGGGATCTTCCTGAACCGGAAGAATGTCATCATCTTGTTGATGTCGATTGAGCTTATGCTGCTGTCAGTGAACATCAATCTTGTCGCCTTTTCCAGTTTTCTTGGCGACTTGGTCGGGCAGGTCTTTACGCTTTTCGTTTTGACCGTCGCAGCGGCAGAGGCGGCTATTGGCTTGGCTATTCTGGTTGGTTTTTTCCGCAACCGAGGCACTATTGCGGTTGAAGACGTCAATGTGATGAAAGGGTAGGCAAAGATGGAACATATCATTCTCTTTGCCCCGTTCATTGGGGCGCTTATTGGTGGCTTTGGCTGGCGGTTTATTGGCGAAACGGGCGCCCAGGTGGTGACCACGGGGTTGCTGTTCCTGTCCTGCTTTCTGAGCTGGATTGTTTTTCTAACCCTCGATGCGGGTACGCAGCATATTGAAATTTTGCGGTGGATTGAAAGCGGTGCGTTAAGTACCAACTGGTCAATCCGTTTGGATCGCATGACAGCCATTATGCTGATCGTGGTCACAACAGTGTCCGCGCTGGTGCACCTTTATAGCTTTGGCTACATGGATCACGATCCTCAGTGGAAAGACGGCGAAAGCTATAAGCCAAGGTTCTTTGCTTACCTTTCGTTTTTCACCTTTGCAATGTTGATGCTGGTAACCTCTGACAATCTGTTGCAGATGTTTTTTGGGTGGGAAGGCGTGGGCGTGGCCTCATATCTGCTGATCGGTTTCTACTACCGCAAACCCAGCGCCAACGCCGCAGCGATCAAAGCCTTTGTGGTTAACCGTGTCGGAGACTTTGGGTTTGCGCTTGGTATTTTCGGGCTTTTTTACCTGACTGACAGCATCAAACTAGACGATGTTTTTGCAGCTGCGCCGCAGCTGGCGGAAACCCAATTGCATTTCCTGTGGACCGAATGGAATGCGGCTAATCTATTAGCCTTTTTGCTTTTTATTGGCGCTATGGGAAAATCAGCACAGCTGTTTTTGCACACATGGCTGCCCGATGCGATGGAAGGGCCGACACCGGTTTCGGCTTTGATCCACGCAGCAACCATGGTGACAGCGGGCGTCTTTTTGGTCTGCCGGATGTCACCGCTGATGGAATACGCGCCTGCAGCGCTTAGTTTTGTGACCATAGTTGGTGCCTTCACCGCGTTTTTTGCTGCCACCGTGGGGCTTGTTCAAAACGATATCAAACGGGTGATTGCCTATTCAACGTGCTCGCAGCTTGGCTATATGTTTGTTGCTGCGGGTGTTGGGGTTTATTCGGTGGCGATGTTCCATCTTTTCACCCACGCATTTTTCAAAGCCATGCTGTTTTTGGGGGCCGGATCGGTCATTCATGCCATGCACCATGAACAAGACATGCGTAACTATGGCGGGCTGCGCAAAAAAATCCCGTATACGTTTGGCGCAATGATGATCGGGACTTTGGCTATTACCGGCGTAGGAATACCGCTGACCCATATCGGCTTTGCAGGCTTTTTATCCAAAGACGCAGTGATTGAAAGCGCTTGGGCCGGCACGGCCGGCGGCGGCGCCTTCTGGCTTTTGGTGGTCGCGGCACTGTTTACATCGTTCTACAGCTGGCGGCTTATATTCATGACATTCTATGGAACGCCGCGCGGCGATGCGCACACCCATGATCACGCGCATGAAAGCCCGAAGGTCATGTTGATACCGCTTGGTGTGTTGGCGCTTGGTGCTGTCTTTTCAGGTATGATCTGGTACGGCAGCTTTTTTGGTGATCATTCGCAGGTCAATAAGTTCTTTGGAATTCCGGATCATCACGTGGAAGCTAGCCATGACGAGGGTCATGACGATGAGCATAGCGCAGCATCCGGCGATCACGGCGCCGCCCATGATGATAAGGCGCACGATGATAAGGCGCACGAAAGCGATGCGCATGCAGATGCCGGGCATCACGACAAAGCGCATGCCGCCGATGACTTGCATCCAGCAGCGCCAGAAGGGGCTATCTTTATGGGCCCAGACAACCATGTCATGGACGAGGCGCACCATGCACCCACTTGGGTCAAAGTCAGCCCCTTTGTGGCCATGCTAATCGGATTTATAACCGCGTTCTGGTTTTATATATGGGATCCTAAAATGCCCGCGCGTTTGGCCGATAACAATCGACCTCTTTATCTGTTTTTGCTGAACAAATGGTACTTTGACGAGATTTATGATGCGATTTTTGTGCGGCCGGCAAAAGCCGTGGGGCGGTTTCTTTGGCGCCGGGGTGATGGCGGCGTCATTGACGGGACAATCAATGGAATTGCAATGGGTATTGTGCCGTTTTTCACCCGTCTCGCAGGACGGGCACAGTCTGGTTACATCTTTACCTACGCCTTTGCGATGGTCATCGGCATCGTTGTGCTTGTCACCTGGATGAGCTTTATCGGAGGGGGAAACTGATATGGATAGTTTACTCCTGTCAATCGTTACATTTGCCCCGGCTCTTTCCGCCGTGATTTTGTTAATATTTGCCCGCGGCGAAGACGAAGCTGCCGCGCTTGTTGCAAAACGCTTTGCGCTATTTGCCACCGGTGCAACCTTTTTGATCTCACTGTTGATCCTGGCCCAGTTTAACCCCGCCGATCCCGGTTTTCAGATGGTGGAAGAGGCCGAATGGCTGCTTGGCCTGCAATACAAAATGGGCGTGGACGGGATTAGCATTTTATTCGTCATGCTGACCACGTTTATGATGCCATTGGTTATTGCGGCCTCATGGGGTGTTAAAACCCGCGTCAAGGAATACATGATCGCCTTCTTGCTGCTCGAAACGCTGATGCTTGGCGTCTTTATGGCTTTGGATCTGGTGCTATTTTATCTGTTCTTCGAAGCAGGCCTTATTCCAATGTTCCTGATTATAGGCATTTGGGGCGGCTCTGACCGGGTGTATGCGTCGTTCAAGTTTTTCCTTTATACCTTCTTAGGGTCGGTTTTGATGCTGATTGCGATGATCGCAATGTTTGCACAGGCCGGAACGACGGACATTCCAACTTTGATGATCCATGAATTTGATTTTGCTGATATGAATGTGCTCGGCATTCATGTTGTGGGCGGAATGCAAACCCTGATGTTCTTGGCCTTTTTTGCCAGCTTTGCGGTTAAAATGCCCATGTGGCCGGTGCACACTTGGCTGCCCGATGCACACGTTCAGGCGCCCACCGCTGGATCAGTAGTGCTGGCTGCGATCCTTTTGAAAATGGGCGGATATGGATTTTTGCGCTTTAGTTTGCCGATGTTCCCAGTGGGCTCTGAGGTGATGACAAACTTCGTGTTTGTGCTCTCGGCTATTGCCATTGTCTATACCTCTTTGGTGGCTTTGGTGCAGGAAGATATGAAAAAGCTCATAGCCTATTCCTCGGTTGCACACATGGGATATGTCACAATGGGCATTTTTGCGGCCAATCAGCAGGGCATTGACGGCGCTATTTTCCAAATGCTCAGCCACGGCTTTATCTCGGGGGCGCTGTTTTTATGTGTTGGTGTGATCTATGATCGGATGCATACCCGCGAAATTGATGCCTATGGCGGTCTGGTCAACCGGATGCCCGCCTATGCGGCGATCTTTATGCTGTTCACCATGGCCAATGTGGGACTGCCTGGCACCTCTGGTTTTGTTGGCGAGTTTTTGACGCTGGTGGGTATTTTCAAAGTGAACACTTGGGTTGCCCTCTTTGCAACATCCGGCGTTATCTTATCCGCAGCCTATGCGCTGTGGCTGTATCGCCGCGTTGTGATGGGTGATCTGATTAAAGAGAGCTTGCGCAGTATCACGGATATGAGCTTTCGCGAACGGGTTGTCTTTGCCCCGCTGGTGGTGATGACGATACTGCTTGGGGTTTACCCTGCTCTGGTCTTGGACCTGATCGGGCCTTCGGTAGAAGCTCTGGTTTCGAACTATCAAACCGCATTACTGGATGCTGGACGCGGCACCCAGATTGCCGCCTCGCATTAATTAGGAGATGAAGGCAAATGATCCAAGCTGATCTGAATATCATCCTGCCAGAGGTTATCCTTTCGCTTTATGCGATGCTGGCTCTGGTTGGTGCGGTTTATTCTGGAAAAGATAAACTTGCCCCCTTACTTGTCTGGCTGACGGCCGGATTATTCGCGCTCTTGGCTTTTTGGATTGCAGGCTCAACCGGGCCAAGCCAAACCGCCTTTGGCGGGATGTTTGTCGACGACGGGTTTGCCCGGTTTGCCAAAATCATGATCCTTATTTCCGCGGCGGTTGTCTTGGTCATGAGCCAAGAGTATATGCTGCGCCGTAACTTGCTGCGCTTTGAATACCCATTGCTGATCGCTCTTGCTCTGGTTGGCATGATGATGATGGTATCGGCGGGCGATTTAATGTCGCTTTATATGGGGCTAGAACTACAATCTCTATCGCTTTATGTGATTGCATCCTTGCGCCGCGATAGCGTGAAATCAACGGAAGCCGGCCTTAAATACTTCGTCCTTGGGGCGTTATCTTCGGGCTTGCTGCTGTATGGTGCCTCGCTGTGCTATGGGTATTCTGGCACGACCCTCTTTTCTGGTATAATTGCCGCTGCCGGGGATCATCATGCGCCGCTTGGACTATTGCTTGGCTTGGTGCTGATCAGCTCTGGGCTTGCCTTTAAGGTTTCGGCTGTGCCCTTCCACATGTGGACCCCGGATGTCTATGAAGGTGCGCCAACGCCGATCACTGCATTTTTCGCAACAGCTCCAAAGGTTGCTGCCATTGGGCTTTTTGCACGGGTAATGCATGATGCCTTTGGCGGGATTACTGCCGATTGGCAACAGATCATCGCTCTGCTGTCGTTGCTTTCGATGTTTCTGGGATCTATCGCCGCGATTGGACAAACCAATATCAAGCGGCTGATGGCCTACTCTTCGATTGCCCATATGGGTTATGCATTGATGGGCCTAGCGGCCGGTACAGCCTTTGGTATTCAGGCCTTGCTCATCTATATGGCTATTTATGTAACAATGAGCATTGGAACCTTTGCCTTTATCTTGCTGATGGAAAAAGATGGCCAACCGGTGACAGATATTTCTGCGCTGCACATGTTGTCACGCGCGCATCCGGGACGGGCCATAGCCATGTTGGTGTTGCTCTTTAGTCTTGCAGGCGTTCCGCCCATGGTTGGCTTTTTTGGCAAGCTGTACGTTTTGCGGGCCGCTTATGATGCAGGCCTTGCATGGTTGGCGCTGGCCGGAGTTATTGCATCGGTTATCGGGGCATTTTATTATCTTAGAATTGTCTTCTATATGTACTTTGGCGATGATCAGGATGATAATTTGGACCGCACAAGAGCGCCGGTTTTACAAACTGTTTTATTTGTATCCGCCCTGATCATGGTGGTTGGTATTGCAAACTTGTTTGGCATCGAAGGGGCTGCAGAAGCCGCAGCCGCAACACTTGTCCGCTAACTTTCCACTCGGATATAACAAACATGTGCTGGCAACAGTGGATAGCACCAATGCAGAGGCCACACGCATTGCAGGCTCTTTATCATCACCTACGTGGATTTTGGGACTGAATCAAACCGACGGACGCGGGCGCGGCGGTCGCCAATGGGCCGACCCGACGGGTAATTTTGCCGCCACGCTGGTTTTGTTTCCTGATGATCCCCTCCAAACCCGTGTTTTGCGTTCTTTTGTGGCTGCTGTGGCCCTTTTTGATGCCTTGGTTGCGCTCACCGGTCGGGCCGAGGCGTTTTCACTAAAATGGCCAAATGATGTGCTGCTTAATGGCGCGAAACTTGCGGGTATATTGCTGGAAACTATTCCGCTGTCTGCAGGGCGCTCGGCCTTGGCGATCGGAGTGGGGGTCAACCTTGTTGAAACGCCTTCCTTATCCCAACTTGCTTCAGGGTCCATGCCGCCTGTATCGCTGAAAGGCGTGACAGGAACCACTGTGATAGCAGAAGAATTTCTAGAATTTCTGGCCGCGTCCTATGCCGCCTGCGAAGAGCAGTTTGCCACCTTTGGTTTTGAGCCTATTCGCCGTGCATGGCTGGCCCGTGCCGCCCGTTTGGGCGAGTCGATGACTGCCCGCAGCGCGCAGAGCGAAATAAGCGGAATATTTGACACCATCGACGAGACAGGGCATTTGATCCTAAACACGGCGCACGGCAAAAAGGCCATTGCGGCGGCTGATGTGTTCTTTTAAGGGAAAAACTGATGTTACTGACGATTGATTGCGGGAACACCAACACCATATTTTCCATATGGGATGGGGATAAGTTCGTTGCCACTTGGCGCACCGTCACAGAGCATCAGCGCACCGCAGATCAATATTTCGTTTGGCTGACGACTTTGATGAACGCCCAGAAATTATGTGCAGATATATCTGAAGTGGTCGTGGCCTCATCCGTCCCTAAAGTCGTTTTTAATCTACGGGTGCTATGCGACCGCTACTTTAATTGCCGACCCTTGGTGGTGGGCAAGCCTGAGTGCAATCTGCCAGTGGCACCACGCGTTGATCCGGGCACAAAGATTGGTCCGGACCGTCTGGCCAATGTCGCAGGCGCCTTTGAGCGCCATGGAGGCAATTGTGTGGTGGTTGATTTTGGCACCGCGACCAATTTTGATATGGTGGCCGAAGATGGTGCTTATATAGGCGGTATTATTGCGCCGGGGGTAAACCTAAGTCTTGAAGCATTGCACCTTGGCACGGCCGCTTTGCCCCATGTTGATATTACCCAGCCCGAAAAAGTGATAGGCACCAATACCATCGCCTGTATCCAATCGGGTGTTTTCTGGGGGTATACCGGCCTGATCCAAGGGCTGGTTGATCGCACAAGAGAAGAATATGGAAAACCACTGGCGGTGATCGGCACGGGTGGGCTGGCGCCGCTTTTTGCTCAGGTCAGCGGCCTTTTTGATTTTATCGAGGATGATCTGACCAGCTTTGGGCTAACTGTAATCCACAAATATAATAAAGGATAAAAATACATATGAGCAGTGATCGTTTGATCTATTTGCCACTTGGCGGAGCTGGTGAAATTGGCATGAATGCCTATGTTTACGGATATGGACCGGTCGGGCAAGAGCGGTTGATTGTTGTCGACCTAGGCGTGACATTTCCAGATATGGATGGCACCCCCGGTGTTGATTTGATTTTGCCCGATATTGCGTGGTTGAAAGAACGTCGCAACCAGATCGAAGCGATATTTATCACCCATGCCCATGAAGACCATGTTGGAGCGCTCGGTCATCTTTGGAACGATCTGGGTGCGCCGGTCTTTGCGCGCGCGTTTACTGCCAATATAGCGCGGCGGAAAATGGACGAGTTTGACCATTCTGAAAAAGCCATTACGACTGCAAAAAAATGGCCCGATACCATTCAAGCGGGTCCCTTTGAAGTGGGTTTTCTGCCCATATCGCATTCTATCCCCGAAAGCAGTGCTTTGGTAATCGACACTCCCGAAGGCAGGTTGATCCACAGTGGGGACTTTAAACTTGATGAAACACCCGTGGTGGGCGAGCCGTTTGATGCAGAGCTGTGGGCCGAGGTTGCAAAGAGCGGTGTGAAAGCGCTTATTTGCGATAGTACAAATGTATTCTCAACCCATGAAGGCCGATCCGAGGCCAGTCTGGCCCAAGACATCGAAGAGCTGATCTCAAACGCGCCAAACATGGTAGTTGCGACAACCTTTGCCAGCAATGTCGCGCGGGTTAAAACCCTTGCTGACGCGGGCGTGCGCGCCGGCCGCTCGATCTGCCTGATGGGGCGGGCCATGCGCCGCATGATTGAAGCCGCGCTTGAAACCGGGGTTCTTACTGATTTTCCAACGGTTGTCAGCAGTGAAGATGCACAGCAAATCCCCCGTCAGGACCTGATGCTTTTGGTCACCGGCAGCCAAGGCGAACGCCGTGCGGCCAGTGCACAGCTTGCCAATGGCAAGTTTCAGGGTATCAAGCTTAAAGAAGGGGATCTTTTCCTATTTTCGTCAAAAACAATTCCCGGCAATGAGCGCGGTGTAATCCGGATTATCAATCAGTTTTCTGAAATGGGCGTTGATGTGGTTGATGATGATTCCGGGCTCTATCATGTCTCGGGGCATGCCAACCGGCCGGATTTGCAAAAAATTCATTCTCTTGTGCAACCGCAGATGATTATTCCCATGCATGGTGAGCACCGCCATTTGCGCGAGCACAGTAAACTGGCGACGCAAAGCGGTATTAGTTCGGTTATCTGCGTCAATGGTATGATGCTTGATTTGTCAGGCAACGCCCCAAAGGTGGCTGAATATATTGAAACTGGGCGGCGCTATTTAGACGGCTCGGTTCAGGTGGGCGCGCTGGACGGCGTGGTGCGAAATCGCATCCGAATGGCATTAAACGGTCATGTTGTGGTTAATGTCATTTTAGATGAAGACAATGAAATGCTCGGAGAGCCATGGGCAGAAATTAGCGGTCTGGCGGAAATTGGGGTGTCTTCCGCGCCTTTGGTTGATGCTTTGGAAGAAGACCTTAGTCAGTATATTGGCCGCGCTGGCAGAAAAACCAAAGCGGATGATGATGCGTTGGAAAAAGAAGTGAAGCGCATCGCGCGGCAAACATGTTTTTCGGAAATTGGTAAAAAACCCGAAGTGACCGTGATCGTCAGCCGGCTGATGTAACGCAGCTATCCGCGGTTTTTATTAGGCAAGATGACTGTACCGGCGGTGAAAAGATTAATTTGCCCGCCGGTCTTCAAAGCTCAATGCGATAAAGCTTGGCATGTGGTCACCCATGCCTTTGACTGTATGCGACTGGTTCTTGCGGCCACGATTGCGGTCTTTTGACTGAGGCGCAACTTTTTCGCTCGGCTCATTTTGCACGGCTTGTTTTTCAGAATTTCTTTTTGGCTTTTCAGCTTCAGAGGCTGCCTTGGATCCACGAGGCTTGGCATGCGTTTGTGGTTCATCCGTCTGTGCAATAGGGTTTTCTATCCGCGGTATTTCTTTTTGAATGAGCTTTTCGATTGCATCAAAGTTTTTCTCGTCGCGCTTTGCGCAGATCATCATGGCTTTTCCGTCGCGACCCGCCCGCCCAGTTCGTCCGATCCTATGTACATAGTCCTCGGCGTGGCTGGGCACATCAAAGTTAAACACATGGCTCACTGATGGCACATCAAGACCACGTGCCGCCACATCTGAGGCAACCAAAATCCGAATGTTGCCTTCACGAAAGCCGTCAAGTGTCCTGGTACGCTGGCTTTGATCAAGATCACCATGGATTGGTTCTGCGTCATAGCCGTATTTTTTCAGCGATTTAGCGCAGATATCCACATCTGTTTTGCGATTGCAAAATACAATCGCATTGGTGCATCCATCACCTTCACCCTCAATCAGGGCACGTAAAACAGCCCTTTTTTCGCTGCCTTCACGTTCGCGGCGCGAAGCTTTAAACATCACCACCGCTTGTTCGATAGTTTCCGATGCAGTGGCTTGGCGAGCCACTTCAATCCGCGTTGGTGCAGACAGAAAGGTATTGGTGATACGCTCGATCTCGGGTGCCATTGTGGCGCTGAAGAAAAGCGTTTGACGGGTAAAAGGCGTCAGTCCGAAAATGCGCTCGATATCTGGAATAAAGCCCATATCAAGCATTCGGTCCGCTTCATCTACCACCATGACCTGCACGCCCGTCAGAAGCAGTTTTCCACGTTCAAAGTGATCCAGTAATCGCCCCGGTGTTGCAATCAGAACATCAACACCTTTGTCGATCAAAAGGTCTTGCTCTTTAAAGCTAACGCCGCCGATAAGCAAAGCCTTGGTCAGCTTTAGATGTTTGCTGTAGGTGTCGAAATTTTCGGCCACTTGTGCGGCAAGCTCGCGGGTGGGGCATAGAACCAAAGAACGCGGCATGCGCGCGCGCGCGCGTCCCCGGGCCAGAAGATGGATCATCGGCAGCGTAAAGCTTGCGGTTTTGCCGGTGCCCGTCTGTGCAATGCCCAGTACATCTTTGCCCTCTAATGCCGCCGGTATTGCGCCATCTTGGATCGGGGTCGGGGTTTCATATCCGGCCTCGTCAATTGCTTTTAGAATTTTTGCATTCAAGTTCAGGTCTGAAAATTTAGCCATCTGTATCCGTGTCTAACGGACGCATCGGGCCCGTTCCATCCTAGCTGCCCCAGGCCCGTATGGCCCCGCAATTGATTGCTGATAGAGGCAGCGCGCTCTTCCTACTCGAAAAGAGTGCTTTAGGTCAATGCCGGCGGTTAAACTGACGTCTTTTGGGCGCTAGGATAGCACCTGTTTGCATCGATTTGGTGATTTATACAGTAAAAAAACTGGCTTTGGTGCCAGCTTATCCGTTGAAACGTTGAAAAGCTGCGATCACTGGCGCCGAAAAAGGGTCTTTAAACCATCATTTCCTTGGTTGCCGACAACTCAATATCTGGAAAATCGCGCTCTACGCGGTCAATATCCCATTGCAAGCGCGTAAGATAAACCGGATCGCCATCATGATCTGTTGCGATATGTTGCTTATTGGCCGTGGAAAATTTATCAACAGCAAGTCTTTCACCCTTCACCCAGCGGGCAGAGGTGAACTGGCTGGTTTCAAAGCGCACTGGCAGACCATATTCCAACTCAATGCGGCTGGCCAAAACTTCGAATTGCAGGGCGCCAACAACCCCGACAATAAATCCGGACCCAAAGCTGGGCTTGAAAACTTTTGCAGCGCCTTCCTCGGCAAATTGCATCAAAGCTTTTTCAAGATGCTTTGCTTTCATCGGATCGCCTGCGCGGCAACTTTGAAGCAATTCGGGCGCAAAAGAAGGAATGCCTGAAACCCGCAGGGCTTCGCCTTCGGTCAGTGTATCGCCGATGCGCAATTGGCCGTGGTTGGGAATACCGATGATATCGCCCGCCCAAGCCTCTTCTGCCAACTCTCGGTCCGAGGCAAGAAACAGCACCGGATTGGAAATGGCCATGGGTTTTTTAGTGCGCACATGGATCAGCTTCATGCCGCGTTTAAAATGGCCCGATGCCATCCGGACAAAAGCCACCCGGTCGCGGTGTTTGGGGTCCATATTGGCTTGCACTTTAAAAACAAACCCGGACACTTTGGTTTCTTCCGGCAGAATTTCGCGTGGGCTGGCGGTTTGGACCTGGGGCTGCGGTCCAAAGCTCGCGATGCCTTCCATCAGTTCTTTGACGCCAAAAGAGTTGATCGCAGAGCCAAACCAGATCGGGGTCATTGTGCCCTCTAGAAGCGCTTGGGGATCAAGCTCGGGCAGCAGTGCGCGGGCCATTTCGACCTCTTCAATCAGTTTTTCCAAAAGATGGGCAGGAATATGTTCGGCAAGTTTAGAATCATCAAGCCCGTTAATTTCGATGCTGTCAGCAACCTTGTTCCGGTCAGCGCGGTCCATCAATTCAAGCCGGTCATTGAGCATGTCGTAACAGCCCATGAAATCGTGACCAACACCGATTGGCCAACTGGCCGGGGTGACATCAATGGCGAGGTTTTCTTGTATTTCATCAATGATTTCGAAAATTTCTCGGCTCTCGCGATCCATTTTGTTACAAAATGTAAGGATCGGCAGATCACGCAGACGGCAAACCTCAAAAAGTTTCTGGGTCTGGCTTTCCACGCCCTTGGCCCCATCTATTACCATCACGGCGGCATCTACCGCAGTCAGTGTTCGATAGGTGTCTTCAGAAAAATCACTATGGCCCGGGGTGTCCACCAAGTTGAAACGAAAGGCCTTGAAATCAAAAGACATGGCAGATGCGGAAACCGAAATGCCGCGGTCTTTTTCCATTTGCATAAAATCTGATCGCGTGCGCCGCGCTTCGCCCTTGGCGCGCACTTGGCCTGCCATCTGAATAGCGCCGCCAAACAATAGAAATTTTTCGGTCAAAGTCGTTTTGCCCGCATCTGGATGCGAGATGATAGCAAAGGTCCTGCGGCGGGCAATTTCAGGTGGCAATGCGGGGCGATTTGATGAATTATCTAACATGTTTGCTCGTATAGGGTGAGGGGTCAGGCTTGGCAAGACATCGCAAGTAGCATGCGGGTAACGCAAAATTCAAGATCAATTTTAGCGTGATATAAAATGATCTAGTTGCGGCGCAGAACTTTGTGTAATGAGCTTAGAATACTATCGCCATCTTGGTTGGTCTTTGAAATTTCCATATCGGCGCCATAGATTGTCTTGTGCAAGCTTAGCCCTTTTGCGACATCATCGCCCAGCGATGGCTGGGTGCGATGATCAAACAACAGACTTTCGGCAGCGATGCCCTCGGCATAAATGATTTGGTGCTCATCAAACAAGAGCTGGTAGTAATCGATATACCCTATATCAAGCCAAACAACATTTTTCCCATCGACCAAATGCCGCGCGCGCACCAAGGTTTCTGCTCGCTCATGGCCCACTAGATGATCATGTTGGTAAATATAAAGCCTATGATCTGAGCTCAACACCAAATCATTGTCATTTTGCAAAACGCCGGCTTTGATCAAGATAGGAGCTTGCGCGCCCGTCGCGCACACTGTGCTATGGCCAATCCACCGAATTTTTTGGATGCCTGCATTGCGGGTGAGCAGCTGATCACCTGTCTTTAGGTCTTCGATAGGTTTCATTTCACCCGTGGGTAAAGTAAGCTGGGTGCCTTTGGCAAAGGAGACATAGGCCAATTGGGATAATTTTATCTCGGCAGTTTCACGATCAATCTTAATAAGTGAATATTTGGTCTTGTGCTGTATGGAAGCAAGCGGCAGCAGATAAATCGAAACTGCCAAATTCTTGGAATTGACCTCAACCAGAACAATTGCTTCAACGGTTTGCCCCATGTGTGACATGAGCGTTAAAGAGCAATCTACAAATAGCTGGTTGGAGGCATCCCCTGTTTCACCGTGCTCGTTGATGCGTAGTCCAGCGTCAGTCAATGTTATGGAAAGCTGATGCAGAGCGGCATCTGGGGCCAACATATAGGCATCATCTAGAATTAGATCATCCGCGAATGACAATGTATCCCCAAAATTGGCGCCATCGACGATATGAATATCAGCTGCGTTATAGACCGAAAAGGCTTGCATTTTTGAGGTTTGCTTTGGTTGAGGAATTGCTGTTAGGGACAAATCATGGCCTTAAGTCAGTTTCTGTATAGCATAGATCGGTTTATATGATGAACCCTTTTACTTGAGCTGCGATATAACTCCCATCGATCTGTGGCAAAATCATAGCAAAGGATAGGCGTTTTTCGGGCTGAGTTAAGATGGTTTATTTGTGGTTGAATTTTGCGCTTCATTCGCCATAGTCAGCCTAAACATAATAGGAGATAGAAATGGATCTGGGTATTTCTGGTAAAAAAGCAGTGGTCTGCGCGTCCAGCAAAGGCTTGGGCCGCGGTTGCGCCATCGCCTTGGCCGAGGCTGGGGTTGATTTGGTGCTCAATGCGCGCGGGGCAGAGGTTTTGGAAAAAACAGCAGAAGATATTCGCAGCAGGTATAATGTGCATGTTGAAACAGTTGCATGTGACATCACCACAGAAGAGGGCCGCGAAAAAGTTTTGGCTGTGGCTGGAACGCCGGATATCTTGGTAAACAATGCGGGTGGGCCACCCCCGGGCATATGGTCTGATTGGGATCGCGATGATTTTATTGCAGCGATTGATGCCAATATGTTGACCCCGATTGCCCTGATGAAAACGCTTTTGCCTGCTATGATAGACCGCGGTTGGGGCCGCGTGGTAAACATCACGTCCCAGTCGGTAAAATCGCCAATAGCGGTTTTAGGTCTTTCAAATTCCGCAAGGGCCGGCTTGACCGGATATGTGGCCGGAACAGCGCGTCAGGTCGCCGAACATGGCGTTACAATCAATAATCTTTTGCCGGGTATACATGCTACTGACCGGATTTTTGCATTAAATACAGCCCTTGCAAAGTCAAAAAACATCACCATTGAAGAGGCCGCAGCCGAGCGCGCTGCCTCTATTCCTGTCGGAAAATATGGAGAGGCGAGTGATTTCGGGGCTGCCTGCGCTTTTTTATGTTCACAGCAAGCCGGCTTTATTATCGGGCAGAATATATCCCTTGATGGCGGTGCATTTAACTCAACCATATAGCCAGGTTTCGGCGTTATTGGGCATCTGCACATGGTAAATTTGGCACTGGGAATAGAAGAGGCTATCCCAATCTGTGGGCTGGTTTTCGGTGGGTTGCGCCTTTGACAGCGTGCTGATACCTGACTGGTATTGTCGATTTTAGCGATATGCTAGCATGACAAAGGAGTTGCAACTGTTGGATTCTGATCCTGTCGCACGGCTTGAGATTAAAAACCTCTGTCGCCATTTCGGGCCGCAGACAGTTGTTGATCATGTCTCGTTGCGGATTGTCCCTGGGCAGGTAACCTGTTTGCTTGGGCCCTCTGGTTGCGGAAAATCAACCACGCTTAGGATGATCGCAGGCGTTGACCAGCAGAATAGCGGCGAAATTTATATTGATGGCAAATTGATCAGCGGGGGGAATATTGATCTGCCCCCCCGAGCAGCGCTCTGTTGGGCTGATGTTCCAAGATTTTGCCCTGTTCCCGCATCTAAGCGTGGCGGATAACGTGGGTTTTGCGCTCACTGGTTCACGGCCTGAAAAGCGTGCAGCGGTGGAAGAATTGCTAGTGCGGGTTGGCTTGAGCCGCTTTATAGACCAATATCCTCACGCGCTTTCGGGCGGTGAACAACAGCGGGTTGCATTGGCGCGCGCTATGGCTCCCAAGCCAAGAATAATGTTGATGGATGAGCCATTTTCAGGGCTCGACAACCGGTTGCGTGACGGTATTCGGGACGAAACTTTAGCCATCTTGAAAGCCGAGCAAACAGCGGTTCTTCTGGTGACGCATGAACCCGAAGAAGCCATGCGGATGGCTGATGAAATAGCATTAATGCGCGAGGGACGTATTGTTCAAAGTGGCGCTCCTTACAACATCTATAACGCGCCATCTGACCAAGCTGCCGTCGCCTTTTTTTCGGATGCCAACATTATCAAAAGCCAGGTCAGCGGCGCTTTGGCCAATACCCCTTTTGGACAGTTTTTAGCCCCCGGGCTGGTGGATGGAACATGGGTAGATATTGTCTTTCGTCCGCAGCATGTGCGCATTGATTTTGACCGCAAGGGCAAAGGTCCAAACCCAACCGCCTCTCAAGGGGTGGCCGCGCTCGGAATAGTTGAAAGAGCCAGGTTTTTGGGCAACGAAAGCTTGGTAGAGTTTCGTATGAAATTCGACGGTTCGGTTATAAAGGTAACCGTTCCCAATGTGTTTTTGCCCAAACCAGGGCAACCGCTCTGGCTAACAATTCCGCGCGACAGATGTTTCGTTTTTCCGTCCTAAGAGAAATTTATCGGCTTTGGCAACTGAGCCTGCTCATGCTGTCAAAATGGCCTGAAAATCAGGAAGCCTAGCCAAAACTACTCCTTCTAAATAGAGCAAAGACCGCAGCCCTGCAAAAGATTACATTCAAAAATCCAGTAAAATTTCATGCTTAAATAAATTTGACGCTTTAATCATGGGTCTGAAAGCAATACATAGACATTGTAAACACGTAAATTGAGCAAAAGCTCTTAGTGTCAGGAGAAGAGAATGCTAAATAACATAGGCCTTCCAGGTCTTTTATTGATTGCTGTTGTGGTATTGGTTTTGTTCGGTCGCGGCAAAATCAGTTCTTTGATGGGCGAAGTTGGTAAGGGTATCACAGCGTTTAAGAAAGGCGTTGATGACGGCTCAAAAGAACTTGAAAATGAAATGGCGGAAGAGCCAAAGGCCGTCACTCCGGAAGCTGAAAAAGACAAGGTCTGATAGATGTTTGACCTTGGCTTGACCGAGCTACTTCTGATCGGGATAGTGGCCCTTATTGTGGTTGGTCCGAAAGATTTACCGATGATGTTTCGACAAGTTGGCAAATTTGTCGGAAAGGCGCGTGGCATGGCTCGAGAGTTCTCGCGTGCCATGGATGATGCCGCTGATGGCACAGGTATAAAAGATATAAGCAAGACACTGAAAGCGGCCAGCCACCCGGTTCAAACCGGCATGGATAGCGTGCGCAAAGCCGCCAGTGATTTGACAAAATATGATCCCGAAAGTGAAACCGGAAAACTGGCTGCTAAGCGTAAAAAAACGGTAGAAAAAGCCAAAGATACGGCCGTTAAAAAAGCGCAAGAACGCCAAGAAGCAGCCCAGGCCGAACAACAAAAAACCGCAGAGAAAAAGCCAAAAGCAACTGCAAAGAAAACAGCAGCCAAAAAACCTGTTGCCAAAAAGCCTGCTGCCAAGAAATCTGTAGCTAAACCAACAGTTGGTAAAGCGGCTGCTCAAAAATCTGTCACAAAATCTGCCAGTAAGAAATCGACCTCAAAAACCACGTCCAAGGATAAGGCATGAGTGAAGACAATGATATCGAAGACAGCTCGGCCCCTTTGATCGAGCATCTGGCTGAATTGCGGCAGCGGTTAATCAACTCTGTGATGGCCTTTATTGTCGGCATGATCATCTGTTTCACGATATGGAATCCGATCTTTGATTTTTTGACCCAGCCGCTGTGCTCTGCGATGGCATTCCGTGGACATGAAGATTGCGGTTTAATTCTGATCAAGCTGCAAGAAGGTTTCTTTGTCGCCATTTCCATTTCGCTTATGGGAGGGTTGATGTTGTCCTTTCCCGTAATCAGCTATCAGATGTGGCGTTTTGTTGCTCCCGGGCTTTATCGTTCTGAAAAAGGGGCGTTTTTGCCATTTTTGCTTGCCTCGCCATTTATGTTTTTCCTTGGGGCTACCTTTGCTTTTTATGTGGTCACCCCATTGGCATTTGATTTTTTCCTTGGATTTCAACAGTCTGGAAGCGTTCTGAGTGAAGAGATGTCCGAAAACGCGACCGCTGGCATTGCCTTTCAAGGCTCGGCACAAGAATATCTAAGCCTTACAATTAAGTTCATTGTGGCCTTTGGTATGTGTTTTCAATTGCCGGTTCTGCTGACCCTTATGGGCAAGGCCGGCTTGGTCAGCGCCGAAGGTCTGGGCAATGTGCGTAAATATGCCGTTGTGGCCATATTGGTGCTTGCTGCTTTGGTGACGCCTCCGGATGTTATCACGCAGGTCATCCTTTTTGTGGTGGTTTACGGCCTTTATGAAGTGTCCATTTTTCTGGTCGCCCGGGTAGAGAAAAAACGCGAAACAAAACTGCGCGCCGAAGGGTATTATGACGATGACGATGACGAGGTTGAGGAAGATGAGGCCAATTTAGATAGAAAAATTGAGGAAAAAAATGGCTGATCCGATGGAGCGGGTCGCAGAGGCGCTGGAGCGTATCGCCCCCGCGCCGTTGCAAGCCCCTAATTTTGAAGCCTCTACAGCCTATGTATGGCATGTTGCGCCCGACGCGTTGCATCCGGTTTCTGAGGTCTCTCGTGTGGATTTATCGCTTTTGGTGGGCATTGAACGCGCGCGCGATACGCTGTTGCAAAACACACTGCAATTTGCCCGTGGATTTGCGGCCAATAATGCACTTTTGTGGGGCGCACGGGGCATGGGCAAATCGTCTTTGGTCAAAGCGGTTCATGCGGCTGTCCTAAGCGAAGGGCTGACGCTGAAAATTGTTGAGTTGCAGCGCGAAGACCTCCCCAGTGTTGGGCGGTTGCTCAATATCCTGCGGCCGTCACCGCACCGGTTTTTGTTGTTTTGCGATGATCTTAGCTTTAGCCACGATGATCAGCATTATAAATCTTTAAAGGCGGTTCTTGACGGCGGTATCGAAGGACGGCCAGAAAATGTTCTGTTTTATGCCACGTCAAACCGCCGGCACCTGATGCCCCGCGATATGATTGAAAATGAACGCTCTAGCGCCATCAATCCCTCTGAAGCGGTTGAGGAAAAGGTCTCTCTGTCGGATCGGTTTGGATTGTGGCTTGGGTTTCACCCCTGTTCCCAAGATCAATACCTTGAGATGATCAATGGCTATTGTGCGGCTTACGGTCTAACCCCTGAGCCCGAACAGATGCGGGCTGAGGCCATTGAATGGCAGGCAACCCGCGGCGCGCGCTCGGGTCGGGTGGCGTGGCAGTTTTTCATTGATCTTGCCGGCCGCTCGGGTGTGCAGATACAATAGATCAGTTTTGACAGAAAACGGACTTCGGTATTGCGGCGGTATCACGTCGGTATTGCAGGGGTGCTATTTGGGAAAAGCCCTAATTCAAATAATCCATAGGATCGACGCTTTCAAAGCCATTGCGTACTTCGAAATGTAGATAACTGGGATTGCCTTTTCGAATTTTACCAATGCCTTGACCCCGCGAAACCGCTTGGCCTTTTTCGACCGATATATCGCCAATATTGGCATAAACCGTCAGCAGATTATCCGCATGTTTCAGCACCAAAATCGGCACCTGATCAGCATCGGCTGTAATGGCAGCAACACTTCCGCTTTCGGCGGCCACAACGGTACTGCCAACCGGGGCGCTTAAATCGATCCCATCGGTTTTACCCTTAACATATTCGCGAATAATTTTGCCTTTCACAGGATAGGCTAGGCGGCCGCCGCTTGCGGTCTGTGTTGGTTCGGTTTTGGCAGCTGCTCCTGTCTCTGCAGGTTCAGCCGTTGTTTCCGGCAGAGGATTCGCAGCGCTTGGAGGTAAGGGGGTTGCACTGCCAGTTCCGGGTTCTGAGACAGGTTCTGGAGAGGCCCCAACATTATTCAAAGTGGCCGGAACCAGAAGATACTGACCTTCGCGAATGGTGAAATTGCTGTCGAGTGCATTCCAGTCTGCAAGGGACCGCACGGACACATTATAGAGCCTGGAAATGGTGAAAGCGGTTTCGCCGCGGCGAACTTTATGCTTGATCGGTTCCGCCAGCGGTTTTGCACGTGGCTTGGTTGTCGTCTTTTTGCTCTGATCTGCCTGGTCAAGAGCGCTTTGGGCAAGTTCGGCAACATCAATTTTACTTCCATCAGCACTTTTTGATGGTTCGCTACCGGCCACGGGTTTAGGTAGGGCTATCACCTCACCTGCGCGCAGGCGGTCGCCTGCTCTGAAGCCATTAAATCGGGCCAGCGCATCTGCGTCAAACCTGATCCGCTCTGCCAAGCTTGTCATGGTGTCACCAAAGCGGGCAATGGCCACCTGATAGTTTGGATAGGTGATGATCCCTCTGCTATCCGGTTGTGGCCTCTTGGCGGCAATTTCTTGCGCTGCAGAAGAGGTATTGTATTCGTTATTGCGAAGATCAAGATCAAGTTGCGAGGGATCGCAGGCCGCCAGAAAACAGCCCGAGGTTAGAATAAGAGCAACGCGCCTAAAATAACCGACGGACATATTTGCACTCCTTTAGTAAGCTTATGGTTTTATAGCGCTTTTGCCCCAATCGCGCGAGCATTATTACAAAATTTAACTATCTTTACCTAAACCTTCAACAAGCGGCACAAACCGCACAGCTCTTAAATCGTCATAATGATAGCCATCTTCGGTGCGGGTCACGCGAATGAGGTTTTGAACCGTATCGGATTGTCCCACCGGAACCACCATTATCCCGCCCTCTTTTAGTTGTGCAAGCAACGGGCTTGGGGGATCTTCTGCAGCGGCGGTCACAATGATCCGATCAAATGGCGCTTGATCAGGCAAGCCGCGACTTCCATCGGATAAAATTGGAATGATATTGCTATAGTCCAACGTTTCAAACAGGGATTTTGCTTCGTGAACAAGTGTTTTATGGCGTTCTACTGTATAAACGCGCCGGGCCAATTGGCTGAGAACTGCGGCTTGATATCCCGATCCGGTGCCCACTTCGAGCACTTTATGACGGGGGTTAAGATCAAGGGCCTGTGTCATCAAGCCGACCACAGAGGGTTGCGATATAGTTTGCCCACAGGCGATGGGTAGCGGCATATCTTCATACGCCCGCTCGGCAAAAAGTCCGCGCACAAAAAGCCCACGGTCGATTTTTTCCATCGCGGATAATACTCGGCTATCGGTCACACCTTTCGAGCGTAGGGCAAACAGAAACTGCATTTTGCGCTCGGCTTCGGTGTTCATTCAATTGTCCTTAGGGCACCAAGCGCATCATAGTCGGTTAAATCTGCCCGCATCGGGGTGACGGTGATATAGCCGTCCAGATTTTCGGCAGCGTCGGTGCCCGGGGCTGTTGGCACCTGCTGGTCACCGATTTGAGCAAACAAAAATTGACGTTTTGAGGCGGAAATGTACTTGGATACGCTAAATTTACTGTTCCGGCGACGGCCTTGCGGTGTCACTTTGATTCCACGAACATCCAAAGCTGGCAGCGGTGGAAAATTGACATTGTAAAAAAGTGGATAATCCTCGCTGGAGGGTACCGGTTGCTGACAAAGCTTACGGACCAGATCTGCACCATGTGCAGCGCTGGCCTCAAAAGGATTTTCTAAATCGCGATTTTTGGGGCCAAGGTACTGCGATAAGGCAACCGAGCGCACGCCTTGTAGCGCGCCTTCTAGCGCCGCCCCAAGAGTGCCTGAATAAAGCGCATTTTCAGCCGAATTATTGCCGCGGTTAACCCCGGACAATACCAAATCAGGCGGGGCGCTTGTGAGCACTTGATGGATCCCGGCCAAAACACAATCGGCCGGATAGCCCTCGACCGAAAAACACCGCTCACTATGCTGAACGATCAAGGCTGGATTGGTATAACTGATGCAATGGGCCGTGCCGGATTGCTCGTGGGCTGGCGCCACGGTCCAGACCTGACCGTCTGGACCAGCAACTGCCTTTGCAATGGCCTGCAAAACAACAAGCCCAGGGGCATTTATGCCATCGTCATTGGTAACCAAAATGCGCATTTTTTCGCTCGGTGTTTTTGTGTTTTCGAACCCTGCATAATTCAGACAAAGGCTTTGGGCAAGTGATCAGAGCTGATACTGGTCTGGTTAAATGCCAAGTTCGGCCAATAGGCGCTGTGCTTCAGCGGCAGGGCGGGCGAGATGATCACGATCTTCGCCCGGGAAAAACCGCGCCCGTGTCCCAGTTGGCATTGGCTTGGGGGCCAAAATTTGGACGTTGGGGCCAGTTTTTTGGCTTTCAGCGGCCCAGCTTTTGGCCAAAGAAATCTGGGCGGCTTTGCTGGCGCCATAGGCGCCAAAGAATTTTGTGCCGGCCTGCGGGTCATCAAAAAACACAGCTTTGCCCGATGCCCCTAATAGCGGTGCGATAAAAGGGATTAAAACGCCGGTCGCAGTGACATTCACAGCAACCGATTTTTCCCAGTCTTTGCTGTCTAGGGTGCTGGTTGGCGCAAGCGGTGCAGCGTGGATGGCAGTATGTGCCCAAAGGTCAATTTGACCCCAACGCTCGTAAATAGATCGGCATAACTGCGCCATTGCATCTGGGTTGGTGATATCCATAGGGGCAAGGGTTGCTTGTCCACCGCCGGCTTGAATGCGGTCATCCAGTTCTTCCAACGATCCAGTGGTGCGTGCGACCAAAACCAAATGATGGCTTTGCCCAAGTTGCAGCGCTAAGGCCGCGCCCAGCCCGCGTGAGGCCCCAGTGATCAATGCTATTTTCTCGCTCATGCGGTCTGATGGTCAATTTACGCCGCTCCGTCAAGACTTGGCTGTCAAACATGGGGCATTTGCCGCAGTGCTTCGGGTAAATGGGACATTTCCCAATGCTTTATTCTGCGGCTTTAAGCTCGAAGCCGTTCGTAATCATATCTGATGGCGCCACCGGATATTCGCCCGAAAAACAGGCGTCGCAATATTGAGGACATTTTGACGAACGTCCTTTGGTTTCGCCTACGGCGCGGTAAAGGCCATCGAGCGAAATAAATTTTAGGCTATCGACTGACAGATGGTGTCGCATTTCCTCTTCGGTCATGGTGGCCGCCAACAGTTTTTCGCGCTGTGGGGTGTCCACGCCATAAAAGCATGGCCAAGCGGTGGGCGGGCTTGCAATGCGAAAATGAACTTCAGCCGCACCAGCATCTAAAATCATTTCCTTGATCTTTCGCGACGTGGTGCCGCGCACCACGGAATCGTCGACCAAAATGACCCGCTTGCCCTTTATGAGCGCACGGTTGACGTTCAGCTTGAGCCGCACCCCCATATTGCGAATTTGTTCGGTGGGTTCAATGAACGTGCGCCCCATATATTGGTTGCGAATAATGCCCATTGCATAAGGAATACCAGATTGCTGTGAATATCCGATGGCGGCGGGGGTTCCGCTATCGGGTACCGGACAGACCAAATCGGCCTCAACCGGATTTTCTTTGGCCAATTCCACACCGATCTGGCGGCGTGTTTCATAAACCGAGCGGCCGCCAATAATACTATCGGGGCGTGAAAAGTAGACGTGCTCAAAAATGCAAAACCGCGGGCTGCGTTGGCGAAATGGGAAATGGCTTTCAATCCCATTTTGGGTGATGACAACCATCTCGCCCGGTTCGATTTCACGCACAAAATCAGCTCCAATAATATCCAAGGCGCATGTCTCTGAACTCAGCGCCCAGCCCCCACCAATACGGCCAAGTACCAGTGGCCGAACGCCCAATGGATCGCGCACGCCGATCAACTTGGTGCGAGTCATCGCGACGACAGAAAAGGCGCCTTCAACCCGCCGCAAGGCGTCTTCCATTCGTTCGGGGATATTGCGCTGAAGTGAACGTGCCATTAAATGAATAATGCATTCACTGTCTGATGAGCTTTGGAAAATTGATCCGCGCTCGATTAATTCACGCCGCAGAGCATTGGCATTGGTAATATTACCATTATGTGCAATCGCTGCGCCGCCCATTGCAAATTCACCGAAAAAGGGTTGCACGTCACGGATCACTGAGCCTTTGGCGCCTGCTGTAGAATAGCGCACATGGCCGATGGATAACGGCCCTGGCAAGGTTTTCATCAGGCTTTGGGATGTAAAATTATCGCGCACATATCCAAATCGCCGAACCGAATTAAATCCGGCATCAGGGTCGTGGGCGACAATGCCGCCTGCTTCTTGCCCACGGTGTTGAAGTGCATGCAGCCCCAGTGCGACAAAATTGGCGGCTTCGGCAGTGCCTATAACCCCAAATACACCACATTCTTCATGCAGCTTATCGTCATCAAAGGGATGGGCCGGGGGCATCTGTTGGCGCGACACGTCAGGAAACTCCGAATCTAGCACAGCTTGTTGCGTCAGTCTTAGTCTGTTTGCTTCTGGCTGTCACGAACCTATCAAGACACTTACCTCTTATTTCCATGCAAATTGCGAACTTTTCTCAAAAACTTGCTCAGGCTTCGCATACGGCGACCAATTGTTCATATTGAGATGTGATCCAACCAAGCGCGCGCTCGGGGCGACGCTCTTCGATGTTTTGTGCAATATCACTGAAAATGCGCGCTGATTGGCTTTGATCAACCACGGCAAAAGTTTCGGTGCTTAAAACTGATTGATAGGCAAAAAAAGCAATTGCCACCAAAGCCAGACCGCGCAGAATTCCAAACAGCAATCCTAAACCGCGATCTACGCGGCTGGCGGCGGTTTTGTCGATTAAGGTGGATAAAAGTGGTGTGAAAAATGATAATATCACCAGAGAGATCGCAAATACTGTGGCAAATGCCGCGATGATGGCCAGCTCGCAACTGTCTGCCAGAATCGGCCCCACCATCGGGATTTCCTTGACCAGCGGCATCAATTGCGGCGCAAAAATAAACGCCAAAACCGCCGCGGCCACCCATCCGGCGATGGCCATTAATTCCCGCACCAGCCCGCGCGAATAGGCCAGCAGCGCTGAGATCAGCACTAACAGAACCACAAGTCCATCAATTAAGTTAAAACTTTCCATCAATCACGCATCCCCTACATGCAGCCGCTTTTCCGCACAAAATTGCTCCTCTACAAAGGACACCAAATCCGCAATTTGGGTCACTTGTATGTCCGTGACGGCCGGTTGTTTAGCGTTGCTCGGCGCTAATGCTCTTGTGAAACCAAGTTTTTGCGCTTCTTTCAACCTATTTTCCGCCTGAGACACCGGTCTAAGAGCCCCTGAGAGACTTATTTCGCCATAAACCACCGTATCAGCCGGTAAACTTATATCCTCGCGTGCAGAAAGAAGGGCCGATGCAACCGCAAGGTCGGCAGCCGGTTCGCTAATTTTCAACCCTCCGGCGACATTTAGATAGACATCAAGCCCGCTGAACGGAATGCCACAACGGGCCTCAAGAACCGCTAGGATCATGGCCAGGCGCGCACTGTCCCAGCCAACAACCGATCGTCTTGGTTGGCTGTGGGGGGTCGGGGCGACCAAAGCTTGAAATTCCACCAAAACCGGCCGCGTTCCTTCGACCCCAGCAAAGACCACCGATCCGGGCGTGGGCGTGCCGCGATCGGCCAAAAACAATTCAGAGGGGTTGCTGACCTCGGCCAAGCCTTGACCTGTCATTTCAAACACGCCAATTTCGTCGGCCGCGCCAAAACGGTTTTTCACGGCGCGCAAGATGCGGAACTGATGACCCCGCTCACCTTCAAAATAAAGCACGGTATCGACCATATGCTCGACCACGCGCGGGCCGGCTATTTGGCCGTCCTTGGTGACATGACCAACCAAAATCACCGAAAGGCCGCGGCGCTTGGCAAACCGCGTCAGCTCATGCGCGGCGGCGCGTACCTGACTGACGCTGCCGGGCGCACTTTCGACGGTATCTGCCCACATTGTTTGGATCGAATCAATAATGACCAGCTGAGGCTTTTCCTCTTCAAGCGTGGTCAGAATATTGCGCAGGTTGGTTTCAGCGCCCAGTTGCACGGATGTGTCGCTCAGACCAAGGCGCGCGGCGCGCATGCGCACCTGTTCGCTGGCTTCTTCGCCAGAAATATAAATGGTTTTTAGGCCGGCTTGTGCAAATTTTGCGGCTGCTTGCAAAAGCAATGTTGATTTGCCAATCCCCGGATCGCCGCCAACCAAAAGCGCCGAGGCCGGAACAAGCCCCCCGCCTAAGGCCCGATCAAGCTCAATAATACCGCTTTTGGTGCGTTCAGGCGGCGCCTCGGTGCTTTTCATGCCACTGAGCTTCACAGCCGACCCGCGTTTTGCGCCCATTGAGGCCTTCGAAGGCCCGGAAGAGAGCCCCGCATCTTCTGAAATCGTATTCCATTCGCCGCATGCTTCGCACCGGCCCGACCATTTGCTGGTCACCGCGCCGCATCTGGCGCAGGAAAAGGACTTTGTTTTTGCCATGCTGCGCTTGTGCCAAGTCTTTTACTCTATGGCAAGCCGGATTGGTGAAATTCTCTTTGGCTCAGTGCTTGCACAGCCAAAGACGCTAGAATGCAAAAGCTAAAAAAGTATAAACCCCAAGCGGTTTCTACATGCCCCAAACCAACGCCTTTAAAGATCACAATATAAAGCGCGATTAAAAACACATCATCCATGGCCAGTTTTCCCAGCAGTGCCAAAAGTGAAAACCCGCGTGTCGGCAACACTCCGAAATGCATCAGCGCGAGGAGCGCAGTTTTGAGCATTGGAGCGATCAGAGCGAAAAACAGCACCAAAAAAGCCAATATGATATCTGATTGCCACAGGCTTTGTACGCCTGAGATTATACTGATCTGGGAAAGACCGAACAAAGGCAATAGCCCGGCGTGCATGAGCGGTGCAAACCACGAAAGCGGGAACAAAACCAATAAGACAAGATTGAAATAGCACAGCATTTGCAGATGGACCTTATGCGATCTATCGAATTTAGATAATCATTCCCCAAAGCATGATCAATGCGATCAGCAAAACTGCATGTAGCATGTCAGTCCAACGGTATCGCCGGTGCAGGCGGAACGCCGCAATTGCCAAGGGCACAGAGGCAATCAACATCATGCCCGCGCCGCTCGCAAGTCGGCTCCACCAGAGGCAAAGCTGGCGCAGCGGTCCGCTGTAAATTTCAAAAAATCCGAGCCCAAAAAGGGCAAAGAGCCCGATCGCAGATAGTATGAGCGACGCAAGAGCCAATTGCTTTTCAACCTTGGCATCAATGAGCCATCGAAATGCGGACAGTAAAAGCAAGGCTTGAAGGTATATGTATTTTTTGAATGCCATAAACGCCAGTACTTCTGGTGGCGGTCTGAAGAAATTTTCCATCAGCGAATGGCCTCTATCGGTCCTTCTGCACGGCCATGAATAAATTGATCAAGATAGGGATCGCCAGATTGGTCAATGTCTGAAATCGGGCCGCTCCATTGAATTACTCCATTGTGCAGCATTGCAACCTTGTCTGCGATCGCGCGCACCGAGGACATGTCATGGGTGATTGTCATTGCGGTGGCGCCCATTTCAACAACAATCTCACGGATCAGATCATTGATTACACCGGCCATAATGGGGTCAAGTCCCGTGGTCGGTTCGTCAAAAAAGATAATCTCGGGCTCGGCTGCGATCGCGCGTGCGAGCCCGACCCGCTTTTGCATGCCGCCCGAAAGCTCGCCGGGAAATTTATTTGCCACATCCGCGCTAAGACCCACGCGCCTAAGCTTTTCAACAGCAATCTCGCGCGCTTCTGCCGGTGACCGTTTTAGAGCGCCGCGCAACAACCTAAAAGCAACGTTTTGCCAAACGGGCAGGCTATCAAATAACGCGCCGCCCTGAAACAGCATGCCAAAGCGCGCCAGAAAGGCATCCCGTTCGGCGTGTTCAGCATCTTGACCATCGACCAATATACGCCCTTGATCAGGCGGAATAAGCCCAAGTATGCACTTGAGCATGACCGATTTTCCAGTGCCGGACCCACCGATGATAACCAACGAGTTTCCTGCCTCAACTTTTACATTAATACCTTGAAGTACAGCATTGTTACCAAATGATTTATGTATGTTTTCCAAACAAATCATGCGTTAAAAAAAACCTCGGTCAGCACATAGTTAGACGCCAAAATAAGAACACTTGAAGCGACCACTGCCGATTTCGTTGCGCGCCCAACGCCTTGGGCTCCGCGCCCTGAGCGCATGCCATAATAACAGCCCATGAGCGCGACAATAAACCCAAAGACAGCGCCTTTGACCATGCCGCTGGAGATATCCCAAAATTCCAGAAAATCAACGGTATTTTTGAGATATGCGGCCGCGTTGAAATCCAGTCGATTAATTCCGACGAAATACCCACCCATAATGCCAATTGCATCCCCCACCGCCACCAAGACAGGCACTGCCAGTGTCGCTGCCAGTACTCGCGGCACTGTCAAATACCGCATCGGGTTGGTGGACAGCGTCACCAGCGCATCAATTTGTTCGGTCACTTTCATGGTGCCAATTTCGGCAGCGATGGAACTTGCAACCCTAGCGGCGACCATCAAGCCTCCGAGTACAGGGCCCAACTCACGGGTCATGCCAATAGCGACGATTGAAGGAACCACGGCCTCGGCGTTAAAACGGGCTCCGCCCGAGTAAATCTGCAAAGCAAGTGCCCCACCGGTGAAAAACGCTGTAAGCCCAACCACAGGCAGCGACAGCCAGCCGATCTGTAACAGCGACAAAGCAAATTCACGCAGATAAAAGGGCGGCAAGAATAATTGGCGCAATGTCTCAATAGCAAACAAAGTGACCCGCCCAATAGCGGCTAGAAAACTAAGGGTATTGCGGCCGATAAATTCCAAAGGTGCAGTAAGGATCATGTCTCTCTATAACGTCTTTGATAGCGAGAACCAAGCGAGGTTAGGACCTCATAGCCAATGGTGTCAGCGGCGGCGGCCAAATCATCGATACTTTGCAAGCTGTTCAACAGTTGCAAATTGTTTGGAGTATCGGCCAGCAAAGTGATATCAACACCGATAAGATCCATGGAAATGCGGCCCACCACCGGGCAAGCCACGCGTTCGGAATATAAACTTAGGTTCGGACCAAGATTGCGCATAATCCCATCCGCATATCCGGCCGAAACAGTGGCAATTTTTCGCGGGGTCGGGGCTGTCCATGTGTTGGAATAGCCAACAGTTTCCCCGGTATCTACATCACGCACCTGGATCACAGGAACATCCAGCGTTACCACGGATTGTGCGGTTTCAAAGGGGGCGCCGCCATAAAGCCCCACGCCAGGGCGAGTTAATTCAAAATGATAACTATTCCCAAGTAATATTCCACCTGTTGCCGCCAACGAGCGCGGAATATTAAGCCCATCGGTCATATCGCGGAATTCGCGGAGTTGCTGGCCGTTCATGGTGTGCTGCGGATCATCCGCACAGGCCAGATGGGACATTAAAATTTCGGGTTTTAAGCGCAGCACCAAATCACGCACAGCCTGCCATTCCAAAGGTTCTAAACCCAGTCGGTTCATGCCGCTATCAAGCTGCACGCCAAATTCCACGTCTGGCATTGCCTCCACGTGGCGCAGCAATTGATCCACTGAGTTGATCATAGGGATTAGCTGATGATCGCGGATCAGCGATGTGTCGGTTTCCATATGCCCCGAAAACACATATATCTTGGGTCCGGGGCCTAAGGCGCGGCGCACTACGGCGCCTTCTTCTGCCACCGCAACGAAAAAATGCCGCGCGCCTTCTTGGGCCAATGCCCTCGAAACCCGTGCGGCGTCAAGCCCATAGCCGTTTGCCTTGACCACAGCGCCGGTCACGCCGGCGCTGAGCGCGCTGAGTGCGCGCCAGTTGGCTCGGATCGACATTAAATCTATGGTCAAAGTGGCTGTGCTCATACGCTTTTTTTGACTGGCAAGGCCTCAAGGTCAAGTAGAAAGAAATAAAATCTTAGCATGAGTATCTACTTGTTGCGGCTGAAAGTGGGGCGCTAACCCCCATCCTTTGGCTACAAAAGCGATATGTGATCCACTTTGTTACTCAGCTTCAAGCAATTTGATAAAGTTTGCTCCAAAGTATTCCCGCCGCTTGAAGCCCATTGATAAATAGGCCTGCTGGGCAGCTTCATTTTGCAAATCTGCACCAAGCACCAAAGCAGTTGCGCCCTCGATCGCGGCAAGGCGTTCAAGATGCTGCATCATTTGGCGCCCTGCGCCGGTTTTACGGTGGGCTTCATCGACGTAAAACAGACGCACACGCAAACGCCTTGGGCCAATGTGCAGGCCAAATTCATTGTAGCAGAGCGCAAAAACCACTGCAGTGCCCTGCCGTTCGCCGAAAAACACGCGGGCGCCGGCCTGCGGACCAAAGACATCGCGGATGATTGCATCGGGATTGCGTTGATAAGTATCATTGTGAAAAGCGCAGAGCGAGGCAATCATATCTTCGATAAGCTCAATATCTGCCGGCACAGCATTGCGAATGTGTAAATCCATCTTCATCTGAAAATTCCTAATATGACCCTAAAATCAGGGCTGCAAAAAGCATCGGGTCATGAAAATAATGCAACGGCAGCGAAGTTAGCTGCTAAAATAAAGCCAGTATGTAAGGGCGATCTGTTGCATAGCCTCAGGATATATTAATTTTTTTAAAATACAACCTGAAATGGAAGCTAAAGAGTGTCGCTGCCTTGTTGCCACGGTTTGACAAGATTGCCAAAGCGGGTAAAGCGGCCCTCGAAGCTAAGTTCAATAGTGCCAATTGGCCCATGCCTTTGTTTGCCAATGATGACTTCGGCGCGGCCATGCAGGCGCTCCATTTCATCTTGCCACTGCGCCATTTTTTCAAGATCGTGATCGCCTGGCTTTTCGCGTTCTTTGTAATATTCCTCGCGGTACACGAACATCACAACATCCGCGTCCTGTTCAATCGAACCTGATTCGCGCAAATCGGAAAGCTGCGGGCGTTTGTCATCGCGGTTTTCCACTTGGCGGGAAAGCTGTGATAAGGCAATCACTGGAATGTTTAATTCTTTGGCAATGGCTTTGAGCCCTTGGGTAATTTCTGACACCTCATTAACCCGGCTGTCTTTGGCCGATGCTGGGCGCACCAGTTGAAGATAGTCCACGATCAACAGATCAAGCCCGTGGGTGCGCTTTAGACGCCGCGCGCGGGCTGATAACTGCGAAATGGGCAGGGCGGCCGTGTCGTCAATATAAAGCGGGCAACTTTCCAGTGATTTTGCCGCTTCGACAAAGCGGCGAAACTCGGTTTCGGTCATATCACCGCGCCGAATTTGTTCAGAGGGCACCTCGGCCGCTTCTGAAAGGATCCGCGCGGCCAGTTGCTCGGCGCTCATCTCAAGTGAGTAAAATCCAACAATGCCGCCATCAAGTGTGCCTTCGGTGCCATCGGATAACGTTCCGCGTTTATAAGATTTGGCAATATTATAGGCAATATTGGTGGCCAGTGAGGTTTTTCCCATCGAGGGCCTGCCGGCCAGTATCAGCAGGTCGGATTTATGCAATCCGCCAAGCTTTTTATCCATATCGATCAGCTGCGTGGCCACGCCTGCCAACCCGCCTTCGCGTTTATAGGCGTTATTGGCCACATCCACTGCCGAGGTAACAGCGCGCAAAAAGGACTGAAAGCCACTATCGCTTTGACCGTCTTCACCAAGTTTATAAAGCGCCTGCTCGGCTTCGATGATCTGATCTTTCGGCTCTTGCTCGACATCTGCTTTCGTTGCCCGGCTGCTGATATCCTGACCCAGTTGGATCAATTCACGGCGGATCGCCAGATCATAAATCATCTGGGCATAATCACGCACTGCAAATCCGGCGATCGCCGAGGCGGCAAGCCGTGCAAGATAAGCTGCGCCGCCCAATTCGGCCAGGCCTTCATCATCTTGCAAAAATGTATTTAGCGTCACGGGTGAAGCAAGATTGTTTTTGGCAATCCGTGAAGCAGATACTTCGAAAATCCGTGCATGCACAGGATCAAAAAAATGCTCAGGCTTGATAATACTTGCGATCCGGTCATAGATATCGTTGTTGGTAAGAATAGCCCCCAAAAGCTGCTGCTCAGCTTCGATCGAATGCGGCATCACATCGGGTGATTGTATGTCCGCTGCCGGGGTGTTGATATCCGCGATCTTGTTCATTTGGGCCCTGTTTTCGTATTCGCTAGGTGATAAAGCCAAAGCCTATCTTGGAGCAAATTGTATGTTTCTGTGGATAAGCTGTGGAATAGCATATTTCGTAGGTCAAGTATATAAAGCCGCAAAATATAGTTTAAATTTGCGCCGTCGGGACTTTAATGGCATAAATTAATTGCCTTTTGGGTCGGCCTTAGTGCTGGCGAGCCTGTTGCCAAGCCACTGGAGAGTTGAGAAAACTCTCAACTTCTATCAGAGTTTCAGAATCAAAAGCCTGTTGCGCTTTCGCCTCTTTCAGCACATCCCACCAGGTGCATAAATGATGAAGCGTCACGCCGTGGTCCCCAAGTGTCTTCGCGGTTTGCGGGAAGATATCGTAGTAGAAAATTACGGCTGTATGGTTGCAGGTGGCTCCGGTTTCGCGAATAGCGTCAACAAAACTTAGTTTACTGCCGCCGTCAGTGGTCAGGTCCTCGACCAAAAGCACGCGCTCGCCGTCCTGCATTGTGCCTTCAATACGGGCATTGCGGCCATATCCTTTAGGTTTCTTGCGCACATAGCTCATCGGCAGCCCCATTCGCTCAGCCACAAGCGCCGCAAAGGGTATTCCTGCGGTTTCTCCGCCTGCCACGTTATCAAACGCTTCAAATCCGGCGTTGCGCATCACCGTAATGGTCATGAAATCCATCAATGTACTGCGAATACGCGGATAGCTGACCAGCTTTCGGCAATCAACATAGGTTGGGCTCGGCAGACCTGAAGCAAGCGTAAAGGGGTCACTGCTGTTAAAATCTACCGCTTGAATTTCCAGCAGCATGCGGGCCGTTAATCGGGCGATTTCGGAAGGCTCTGGATAGCTGCTGGGTACCATTTTGTTTGCTTTCTCTTAGGTTTTTTGGGCGTTACGTTTAGCGCCAATTAGATCTGTCGCTTCCGGTCATAGAACATGGTTTTGAACTTGCCAATATATCGATACTCTGGGATCAAAAACAGTTACATCACCCTCTTCTGAGGCCACTGTTTTTGCAAAGCGAACTGGCGTTTGGGATTTCTCAAGTGTTAGCGTATCTTGGTTGACGGGAAGCTTGTAAAACTTTGCTCCGTTAAGACTGGTAAACGCTTCCAATTTGTCTAGCGCAGCCTCTTCTTCAAAAACATGCGCCAAAAGCGGCATGGTGTTCAGCGCCGTAAAACAACCGGCACAGCCACAGGCGCTTTCCTTATGATGATCAAGGTGCGGCGCACTGTCGGTGCCTAGGAAAAACCGATCATCGCCGCTGGTGGCCGCTTTGCGCAGGGCAAGCCTGTGTTCTTCGCGTTTGGCCACGGGCAAACAGTAGTAATGCGGTTTTATACCCCCAACCAATATATGATTGCGATTTAAAAACAGATGATGGGTGGTGATCGTTGCCGCCAAACCGCTTGCATTGGCGCGCACGTAATCAACCCCTTGCGCAGTTGTAATGTGTTCCATCACGACCCGCAGTTCCGGCGTGGCCCGGCGCAGCGGGTCCAGCACGCGATCAATAAAAACAGCTTCGCGGTCAAAGATATCAACCGCATCATCGGTCACTTCACCGTGCACACAAAGCGGGCAACCGATATCCGCCATCCGCTCAAGCACCGGCCTGACCCGTTCAAAGTTACTCACTCCTGAAGCCGAATTGGTCGTGGCGCCTGCGGGGTATAATTTTACTGCCCTGATCAAACCACTTTGAAAAGCGGCGCTTAAATCGTTGGGGTCCGTGTCCTCGGTCAAATAAAGCGTCATCAAAGGCTCAAAAGGCTGATCATCTGGCAATGCACTTAAAATTCTGTCTCGATAGGAGCTCGCTTGCGCTGCGGTGACCACGGGCGGTACCAAATTTGGCATTATAAGAGCACGGGCAAAATGCGCTGCGCTGGAAGGCAGCACTGCCTTGAGCATAGCGCCATCGCGCAGGTGTAGATGTAAATCATCGGGGCGGGTCAGTTTTAGCAGATCGGTCATGTGGCAGGCATTACACAAAGCCGATCGATTGTACCAGTGCAGGAGCCACAAAACACATGATTTTCGAACCCTCGGTATGGTTTTTTGGCGCTGGCTCAGAGATAAAATTGTAAAGCAGCCGTTTGCAAGCGCCCGTTGCGCGGATTAAGATTTTCGGTCCCAACGATCTTCTTGGGTGAGCCAGCTCAAACTTTAGCGGTGCGCCGCCCTCGGTCTAGAACGGGTTATAACCGACTTGACTTGACATGCGTTTTGGCCACCGTTCGTATATCGTGATACTCGAAATCATCACTTGATGCACCGCATGGGGTTGACCCGCAGAGCACAAGATGCAGCTATAGATCAAAGAGGAAATGGAATGACGCAAATTCAATCAATTGATGCCGTGCAAAATATGCTGGCTGCACAAAGTTACGTTGTTGATAGATCTTTAGCCACGGTGGTTTTCTTGGCTCTGCGGCTCAACCGCCCATTATTCTTGGAGGGTGAGGCGGGCGTTGGTAAAACCGAAATAGCCAAAGCTTTGGCGTCGACATTGGACCGTTCATTGATCCGCCTGCAGTGCTACGAAGGGCTGGATGCGTCAACGGCCGTTTATGACTGGAACTTTCCGGCGCAGATGGTGGCGATACGCACTGCCGAAGCTGCAGGAGGCGCAAACCGCGATGCTTTGCAGTCCGAACTTTTTAGCGACCAATACCTCATCAAGCGCCCTTTGCTGCAGGCAATGCAACCCGATGAGAAGGGCCCACCAATTTTACTCA
>CABXKH010000022.1 GCA_902512685.1 Paracoccaceae bacterium
CGCGCGGGCATTTCTGACTGCAGGGTGAGTTTGGCGCGGTTTTGCGTCTCTTGCCCATAGATCGCAATGCCTGCGCTATCGGGGCCGCGATCACTCATGGTGATCAACATATCACTGAGCATTTTGCCCAAATCGGGCTCAAGCGATGGGTCCTTTAGGAAGAGACCTACAATACCGCACATAAGCGCTGTCCTTTCGCGTTTACAACGATTCGAAGGCTAGCATTAGAGCTGCTGCAATTCAACCGATAAGAAACAATGTTTCCTGAAGTTAAAAAACTTAAGGCCATGTGGAGTGATTTTTTGGTGTCAATTCTTCAACATTACACGCTATTTGCGGCGCAGAATTGATCGGATCATCATTTTTAGAAAGAGGAGACTAGGTTTAAACAAAACCATATCTGCGCATAAAGGCTCTTGGCTGGGCAAGAGTAAGGGGCTGGGCCGCATCTGGCCCAGCCCCCTTTGCAAATGGATTACTTTTCAGCATCCTCATATTTGGCTTTTTCAGAGCTGTTGCCCATCCAAAGCACAGCGACACAGATGATCGCTGCGATCAGGGTATAGATGCCCGGTGCAGAGCCGCCCCACCCCATGAACATGGCGCCATCAACAACGGCCCAATCTGCGGTATCATATGGAAATCCCATATCAGTTCTCCTTTATAAGTTTAGATTAACTGCTTGCCGCAGGTGAGGTTGAAATGCCTTCTGGATAAGCCTGAGCAGGAACTTTGGTTGGATCAAGACCTGCTTTTTCAGCCGCCTCAGGTGTGCGCAGCATGCCCATCGCATTCAAGATGAATGAGACAACATAGCCAGGCACAAAGCCGAGTAGGAAGAAGACAATTGCGCCGACAATCTGACCTACAAGGCTAACTGTTGCGACACCTTCGCCCTGAAGAGCAGGGTAGCCCGATGCAAAAACCCCCAACGCAATCAATCCATACAGGCCAATGGTGCCGTGCACAGTGACTGCGCCAACCGCATCATCAATGCCGCGTTTCTCAAGCCAGACAGCACAGGGTTGCAAAATGACACCCGCACCAAAGGCAATGATAAAGGCCAAGCCTGGGAAGTAGATATCCAGACCTGAGGCGACAGAGATAATCCCTGCAAGCGCACCAGACATCATCCAGAATGGATCTTTTGTGTAGATCCAAGCGCCAATGATACCGCCCGCAATGCCCATCAAGATGTTAAAGGCAAGCGCTGATAGCGTGATTGGCGTGCCGTAGATGGTGGCACCTTTAGCGGCAAACCATGACCAGCCTTCGCCCGGTACAATCACACAAGCCATCAAGAAACCCCAGAAGCCGACGATAATCAGCATCAAGCCAGTGACGGTCAATGGCATATTGTGCCCGCCGATATGATTGGCAGTGCCGTCCGCGTTGAATTTGCCGATCCGTGGTCCAAGATTGACCAATACGCCAAGCGCAAAGAAGCCGGCAACCGCGTGGACAAGTCCAGCAGCGCCAAAATCGTGAAGGCCAAACATAGTGACCATCCAGCCATCTGCGTGCCAGCCCCAGGCCGCCGCGACAACCCATGCAAACGAGCCAAGAACAATCGCCAAAATCGTAAAGCCGACTGTTTGGATCCGTTCAATCACAGCGCCCGACATAATGGATGCAGTCGTACAGGCGAAAAGAGCAAATGCGCCAAAGAAGACACCGGATGCCTGATCCGCAATATTTGGACCCATATACTGAGCGCTTTCACCCCAGCCAAATGCAATCGATGATGCATATTCGGCGCCGGATATTCCAGCTGCGCCAGCCGAAAGTGTTATGCCTGTGGGAAAGGCCCAATAGACCCACCAACCAAAGAAGTAGAAGGTTGGGATCATGAAGGCAAAAGCCAGAATATTTTTAACGCCCGAAGATAAAACATTCTTCATCCGCGATGCGCCCATTTCATATGCCAGAAACCCAGCATGGATGATGATCATCAGGGGGATGGTCAAGTAATAGTAAGTTTCGGCAAACATGGTGTTTGTCACACCCGCGCTCGCCTGTAGCGCTGCCACCTGAGCGGCCAGCTCTGCGATTTGTTCTTCCACTATGTGGGTCCTCCAAGTTTGTTTTTTTTTGTTGGCACAATTTAAGTGCTATTTTTAGCAGAGCATGTTTTATTTTTTCATGCAAAGGAAAACGTGTCAGAAAGAATAATTGGACCGAATTTGGTCTACAAAGATACTGCGAAGATTAAAATAATTACTTAGATTTTATGAAAATCCGAGGCTAACCGATTGTAGCCTGAGGTAAATATATCCAAAAGAGAAAAAATATAAAAAAAATACACTTTAAAACATAAATTGGTATAAAATTGGGTTTTTCCAATCACCTTTTGCCTAGTATTGGTTCGAGAGCACTTATTTTTCCTAATAAATGATTGACTGAAATCAAAAAGCACTTCCAAATAGTTTGATACAAAGGGCAAAAAAATGTCCGGATCAATGGGAGAAAATCATGCATAAAAGAGTGGCTGTTATTGGTGCAGGGCCGTCAGGGCTAGCGCAGCTCAGAGCGTTTCAATCTGCTGCCTCACAGGGCGCGGATATTCCAGAAGTTATCTGTTTTGAAAAGCAATCAAATTGGGGTGGTTTGTGGAATTATGACTGGCGCACTGGGGTTGATGAAAATGGCGAGCCAAACCATGCTTCGATGTACCGTTATCTATGGTCCAATGGCCCCAAAGAGGGGCTTGAGTTTGCTGATTATTCCTTTGAGGAACATTTCGGGCGTCAGATCGCCTCGTATCCCCCGCGCGCGGTCCTGTTTGATTATATTGAAGGGCGCGTCGCAAAAGCGGATGTGCGTAAATGGATCCGGTTTTCAACTGCGGTGCGCTGGGTCAATTACGATCCAGAAAGCGCAAAGTTCACGGTCACGGTGCATGATTATAATGCGGACAGCAGCTATAGCGAAGACTTTGATCATGTGGTGGTGGCAAGCGGCCATTTTTCCACCCCCAATGTGCCCTATTACAAAGGTTTTGAAAGTTTTAATGGGCGCATATTGCATGCCCATGATTTTCGCGATGCACGCGAATTTGTTAATAAGGATCTATTGATCCTTGGCACCAGCTATTCGGCCGAAGATATTGGCTCGCAATGCTGGAAATACGGATGCAAGTCGATTACTGTTGCGCACCGCACCGCGCCCATGGGCTTTGAGTGGCCAGACAATTGGCAAGAAGTACCGGCGCTACTGAAAGTTGATGGAAAAACGGCCTATTTCAAAGACGGCAGTCAAAAAGAGGTTGATGCAATCATCCTTTGCACAGGCTATAGGCATCATTTCCCGTTCCTTCCCGATGATCTTCGGCTTAAGACCACAAACCGCCTTGCAACCTCCAAGTTATATAAAGGCGTCGCTTGGATAGATAACCCAAAGGTTTTTTACCTCGGGATGCAGGACCAGTGGTTCACCTTTAATATGTTTGATGCTCAAGCCTGGTGGGCGCGGGACGTGATGATGGGTAAGATTGCCCTTCCTGCCGACAAGGCCGAGATGTCGGCCGATGTAGAAGAACGCATAACCCGTGAAGAAGTTAGCGCGGATGGAAAATACTGTATCCGCTATCAGGGCGATTACGTGCAGGAGTTGATCGACGAAACGGATTATCCAAGTTTTGATGTAGATGGTGCTTGTGAAGCATTTTATCAGTGGAAGCAGCATAAGTCAGACGCGATCATGGAATTTCGTAACAATGCCTTCAAATCGGTGATCACCGGCACAATGGCTCCGGTGCATCATACCCCTTGGAAAGACGCGCTGGATGATACGCTAGAGGTGTATTTGCAAAACTAGGCCGATAGATTGTAAGGGCAGGGTTAAAACAATCCTGCCCTGATTAACCTATGCGGCATATTTCCCAATAAAAGTAGCCTTGCGCGTATGGGCAGGAAGCGCGCCAAATTTCTGACGATACCATTTTGACAAAAGCGATGGTGTCGAAAATCCGCAGGCGAGCGAAATTTCCGATATTGGCAGGGCGGTCTGCTCTAGCAAAGCATGCGCGCGTTCAAGCCGCAGATCACGATAGACACACAGCGGCGAGCGGCCCAGCTTATCGCCAAAACTGCGTTCAAGTCGCCGTGCAGATACGCCCATGATTTTTGCGACTTGAGCCACTGTGAGCGTGTCTTCTAGATGGTCCAGCATGATATCCAAGGCTTCGCAGACCACCCGGTTCCCTTCGGCAAGACGATTATAGCGCCAATGTTCTTTTGATTGGGCTTTTTCCGCAGGCGCAACCAATCCAAGATGTTCGCGCAAAGCATTTTCTGTATAACCGCCCTCGCGCGCTCCGATCAATTCAACCAACATGGCAATCGCAGCCACTGAACTGATGGCGCTGCTTAAGGTTTTATGGTGACAGGTGGTTGCTTCATCAAAATCTGCCAGATATCCACTTTCGCGCACGCTGGCATGAAATTGTGGATGCACCGCCGCGCGCTGTGTTTTCAAAACGCCGGCCGCCAATAGCACAAAAACGCCTGCCCCAATAACGCCTACCCGCGCGGCATTGCGTATCGCCGGTTTGATCCGGCTTAGTTGGTCTGGTGTGATCATCCAGGGCGCATGGGTTCCGCCAACCAAAACAAATGTCTGATGCGGACCGCACAGCGAATTATCGATTTCTTTCGGGATGCCAATATGATGGGAGCAGCTATATTTATCATTTCCAATCAGATGGTTAGCTGTGCGCAAAACCTCTATACAGCTCTCGGCAACAAAGCTGACCGACGCGTCTTGGCTTAGAAAAACAAACTCTTTGGTCAGGCTGCGAGTTGCATTTAACGCCCCGTTGGTCAGATCAGAGCTGCGATCAAGTGTTTCGAAATACATCGTGCATTCTCCATCAGTTTGGGCGTTTGGCGTAAAGACTTCTGCCAAACGCTCAGGGGCCTAGGCTGTGTTCGCGATCGACGTCTCAATCGCATGCAAAAATGAATGGGCTGAGGAACTGGCTGACATGAGCAAAAAGCTATCTTCGCCGTTTCGGATTATGATTGTGCCAAGATGCTCCATCGAGGTGCGCGCAGTTGCGCCAATACCAAAGGCGTCTGGGGCAATGTTTAGCGGGCAAATCCGTTCAAGGGCGCGCCTTGCACCAGTGCCGGCAATCTCTAATGTAACCCAGACATCACTTTGATCAGTGGTGTAGAACACGTCGCCCAGAAGATCAGCAACATGCGGCTCGGCGCCGGTATCGTGCTGCGCGCGCGGAAAAATAACGAAGGCCTGATCATTGCCCAAGCGCAAAATCCTCATATCGCTGTCTTGCGAGAGTGCGGACATGCCCACCTCGGGCAAATCCACACCAAAAGCGGCGCTCACGGCTTTTTTGGCGGCGGTCAATTTGCGCAAAGGGATGGCGGCAGAAACAAAAGCAACATCGTATATTTCGCGCAGTTTCACATCATCATAGTGCTGCTCGAAACGCCCCAGAAATGGCTCTGCGGTTAAAGTGAAATCAGCCACGTTGCAGCCCTCCTTCGGGATCATAGAAATGCGGCGAAACAATTTCGGCCTCCACCTCGATATTGCGTGCCGGGTTGACCACTCTTATGATCTCGCCCTTGCGCTCATGGCCGCGCTTGATAAATCCAAGCCCGATGGAATGCCCGAATGTGGGGGAATAGGCGACCGATGTCATCCAGCCTTGATCATTGGCCATATTGGCTGTGTCGCCTTTGGTGATGAAGTGTGATCCGGCAAGCAGCGGCTGGCTATGATCCACCGGTTTAAAGCCCACAAGACGGATGGCGTCATCGCGGTTTAGCTCGGGGCGCTGTGACAGGGTTTTGCCGATACAGTCCTTTTTCTTGCTGACAAAACCGCCAAGCCCCAAGTTCAGGGCGGTGGTTTGGCCATTGAGCTCATTACCGGCCGCGTGGCCCTTTTCAATGCGCATAACACCCAAGGCCTCTGTCCCATAGGGAACAGCATCGTATTCTTTGCCCGCCTCCATCAGCACGCCCATCATGGCATTGCCAAACCGCGCGGGAACGGCAATCTCATAAGCCATCTCGCCCGAGAAAGAGATCCTAAAAAGCCGCGCAGGCGTGCCGCCGCAAATGGTCAACTCGCTACAAGCCATAAAAGGAAAGGCATCATTGGATAGATCAAACGGGGCATCGATAACCTTACTTAAAAGGTTGCGCGAATTGGGCCCGGCTACGGCAAATTGCGCCCAGCCATCCGTGGTCGATATTAGATGCACATCAAGCCCCGGCCACAGGCATTGGCGGGCAAATTCAAGACGGCGGAATACCAGCACGGCATTGGCCGTGGTGGTGGTCATCACAAAGTGGTTTTCACCAAGCCGCGCGGTGGTGCCATCATCATAGGCAATGCCGTCTTCACGCAGCATCAACCCATAGCGCACTTTGCCGACCGGCAATTTTAAAAACGCATTGGTATAGACATGATTGAGGAATTCGGCGGCATCTTTGCCTTGAATGTCAATTTTACCAAGCGTGGTCACATCGCAAATACCAACCGAGGCGCGGGTCATTTCGACCTCACGGTCGACGCTGTCACGCCAGCCTTTTTCGCCGGGTCGCGCAAACCATTGTGCCCGCAGCCAATTGCCGGTTTCCACAAAGGTTGCCCCATTGTTTTCGGCCCATTTATGGCTTGGGGTCAGACGGTAAGGGCGAAAATCTTTGCCGCGTGCGCGGCCCGCCAAAGCGCCCATTGGAATAGGCGTATAGGGGGGGCGAAAGATTGTGGTTCCGGTTTCGGGAATGGTTTTTCCGGTGCATTCGGCCATAATGGCCAGGGCTGGAATGTTGGAAGTTTTGCCCTGATCTGTGGCCATGCCCAAGGTGGTGTACCGCTTAAGGTGCTCAACTGAGCGAAAGCCTTCTTTAAAGGACTGCTTGATGTCCTTGACGGTGACATCATTTTGCATATCCAGCCATGCGCGCGGCCGGCTTTCGGGTACATGCCAATACGCGCTGCTGGCGTGGGCTTCATCGCTGGCAGTAGGCGCTTTGGAGGCTTTGCTTTTAAAGCCCAGATCGGCCATAATGCTGGTCGCGCAATCGGTGCCGTCCCGCAGCGCTGCCCCCAAGGACAGGGCCCCATTGGCGGCGCCTGCCACACGCATACCTGCCGGCAATGTGCTGCCAGGAACAAAGGCGTTGATCTCATTGCGCCATTGCGGTTTTCCGCGTTGATGACAAGTCAGATGCACATTAGGGTTCCAGCCGCCCGATACGGCCAGACAGTCGGCCTCTAGGCGCTCGCCCGAAGCCAAAGTGATCGCGCGCAGCCCTTTGCGGCCTGCGGTGTCGACAACGCTGCTGCCCATATAGACAGCTGCGCCGTGAACAGAGGCGGGCGGCTCAATATCGCGCGCATCTATCACTGCGCTGATATCCACCCCTTTGGCTGCCAAATCTGTCGCGGTGCGCCAACCGTCGTCATTATTGGTAAAGATGGCAACCTGTTTGCCGGGGCTCACCCCATAGCGGTTAACATAGGTGCGCACAGCGCCCGCCAGCATAATGCCCGGCCGGTCATTGTTGCCAAAGGCAATGGGCCGCTCGGTTGCGCCTGCGCTCAGCAAGGAGCGTTTCGAATAAATCCGCCACAAAACTTGCCGCGGCTTTCCATCCGAGCTTGCCAAATGATCTGTGCAGCGCTCAAGCGCGCCAAACACACCATGATCATAGGCGCCGTAAACCGTTGTGCGAACCATCACACGCACATTGTCCATCGCGCTTAATTCGGCCAGCGTTTGCGCCGCCCAATCACTGCCAGAGATGCCGTCAATGTCATAGGTCTCTGCATTCAGTCGGCCGCCTGCGTGATAATCTTCATCAGCCAGAATGACCTGAGCGCCGCTGCGCGCAGCGCTCAGCGCTGCCGCAAGACCGGCAGGCCCGGAACCGATCACCAAAAGATCACAATGTAAAAACCCCTTGTCGTAGATATCAGGGTCTTCTTGCATGGAAAGACTGCCAAGCCCGGCTGAGCTGCGAATGATAGGTTCGTAAATCTTTTCCCAAAATGCCTTGGGCCACATGAAAGTTTTATAATAAAATCCTGCACTTAAGAAAGGAGACAGCAAATCTGTCACCGCCATAAAATCAAATTCAAGCGAACCGCGGTGGTTTTGGCTGGTGGCTGTGAGCCCGTCAAACAATTCGGTCACAGTGGCCCGGGTGTTGGGTTCTTGATGGGCCCCCGAACGTAATTGAACCAAGGCGTTCGGCTCTTCTGATCCGGCGGTAAAGATGCCCCGGGGTCTGTGGTATTTAAAACCGCGGCCAACCAGACGCTGACCATTGGCAAGCAGCGCGGATGCCAAAGTGTCCCCGGGATGGCCCTGCATTTTTTTGCCGTTAAAGGTAAATTCGAGGGTGCTTGATCTGTCGATCAGACCGCCGCTGATCCGATGGGTTTGCTGGCTCATTTGTTGCGTCCCCGTTTTTTGGCCTCGTCGCGGGCCAGTTTAACACCGGTAATTTCATGTGTTAGAGTGTCTCTGGTGACCACCAGCCACGACCGATCACCCTGTTCGTGATACCAAAGCTCTTGGTGCGCACCTGCGGGATTGTCGCGAAGATAGCCGTACTCATAAAATTGCTCGTCGGCGTTTTCCGCCTCTGGATCAGGTCTGTCGATCAATGCGGCATCGCCCAGATAGACAAATTCTGCCGCATCTCTTGGGCCTAAAAGAGGGTGGTTGATAATCATAAAGCTGTCCTCTTAAGCAGGTCAAACTGCCAAGCCAGATTTTGCTGGATGGCGAGTTTATTGCTCGGGGTTGGATATTGATATCTGCTCATATCAATGCAAATTGGGCTGATTGCCCTGTCCTTTTTCATCAATGATGTGACCACGTTTAAACCGATCCAGCCGCATTTCTGTGGCCACCGGATGCGGCGTGTCATTGGCCAGTAAATGGGCATAGCAGTAGCCGCTTGCCGGGGTTGCTTTGAACCCGCCATAGCACCAGCCGCCATTGAAATAGAGACCCTCGATATGGGTCTTGTCGATAAAGGGCGATCCATCCATCGACATGTCCATCACGCCGCCCCAGCTGCGCAGCAAGCGCGTGCGGCCGATCATTGGCATAATCGCCATGCCGCCTTCGGCCACATCCTCGACCACGGGTAAATTTCCGCGCTGGGCATAGGTGTTGTATCCGTCAATATCGCCGCCAAACACAAGCCCGCCTTTGTCCGACTGGCTGACATAAAAATGGCCTGCCCCAAAGGTAATTACGCCAGGGAGAGTTGGCTTAAGACCTTCGGTGACGAAAGCCTGCAGAACATGACTTTCGATGGGCAGGCGCATGCCAGCCAGTGACATCACGCGGCTGGAAGAACCGGCAACACAGACTGCAACCTTTTTGGCGCGGATTCTGCCTTTTGAAGATTGCACACCCGTGCAAACACCATTTTCGATATCAAAGCCGGTCACTTCACAGTTTTGAATGATGTCAACACCATGGCTGTCTGCGCCGCGGGCATATCCCCAGGCAACGGCATCATGGCGCACTGTTCCGCCGCGCCGTTGATATAGACCGCCCTTGATTGGAAAACGCGCATTGTCAAAATCCAAAAACGGCAATTCGCGGCGCAGCTGTGCTTCATCGGCAAGTTCGGCGTCCGCACCCGATAAAATCATAGCGTTGGCGCGGCGCACAAAAGCATCGCGTTGCGGGTCGGAATGAAACAGGTTCAAGATGGATCTTTGGCTGACCATTGCATTATAGTTGAAGTCCTGTTCAAGGCCTTCCCACAGCTTGAGCGAAAATTCGTAAAACGGCTGATTGCCCGGCATCATATAGTTAGAGCGGATAATCGTGGTATTGCGCCCGATATTTCCCGATCCAAGCCAGCCTTTTTCCAAAACGGCGATATTGCGCATGCCGTAAACTTTGGACAGATAATAGGCTGTTGACAAACCATGTCCGCCGCCGCCGACAATGATGACATCATACTCTGCTTTCGGCTCTGGTTCACGCCATACCGGTTTCCAGCCCTTGTTGCCGCTCAGGCCTTGCTTTAGAATTTCGAATGCGGAATATCGCATGGTTGAGCCCTTTAAATGTTGCTGCTTTAAAGTTTCTGGATTCGACAAACTGTACTTTTCTAAAATAGTCATTTATATATCTATTATGGAAACTTTTGGTTCAGCGATGCAGACCTACAGGATTGGAGTACTGCCGATTAACGGCTTTGCCCTGATGTCTTATGCGTCAACAGTCGAGCCCTTTCGGGCGGCCAACACCCTGAGCCGGCGCAATTTATACGAGGTGATCAATATCAGTTTTGGCGGCCTAGCGGTGCAAAGCTCTGGGGCTGCAAGCGTCACACCCCAAAAGTCCATTCACGATCAGATAGATCTCGATTACTTGTTTGTTGTGGCCGGCGGCAACCCGGCGCTTTTTGACAATAAGGCTGTGTTCAACTGGCTTGGCCGGATGTCAAGATTTGGGGCGCGGCTGGGCGGTGTATCGGGTGGGCCGGTGATTTTGGCCTCTGCTGGACTGATGGGCGATCGGCGCATGACCGTTCACTGGGAGCATGCCGAAGCTCTGGCTGAAATCTCTCCTCATCTTTTGATTGAGCGAACGCTATATGTGATGGATCGTGACCGTTTGACCTGTGCGGGTGGCACTGCGGCTTTGGATTTGATGCTGGCATTGATCACAGAGCACCATGGCAGCCTTTTTGCCAGTCTTGTCAGTGACTGGTTCATGCACACTGAAATACGCCCTTCTGTCGGGCCGCAAAGGGGCGGAATTGCCGCGCGCGTTGGCTCAAACAATGCACTGATTCTCGAAGCGGTAAAGGCGATGGAAAGCCATGTGGCCGATCCGATATCCTTAGCGCAGCTGTCGGTGATGGTGGGCATTTCGCCGCGTCAATTAAACCGCCTTTTCATGCAGCGTTTGGGGCGCTCAACGATCGGATATTATCGCGATATGAGATTAGATAAAGCGATGAATTTAATTAGAAATTCATCATTGCCCTTGACCGAGGTCGCGCTGGCAACAGGGTTTGCAAACTCATCCCACTTTTCTAGACTTTTTTCAGAATATTTCGGCCAGGCGCCCTCAAGTTTTCGCTGAGCGCTTGCAACGATCTAAAAACGCTGCCTATGCTCGGCGGCAAATTAGGAGCCCCAAAATGCATATACTTGTTTTGCAGCATGCGCGTGTCGAGCACCCCGGAATTTTTCGCCGTTTTCTAGAAGAAGACGGACACAGTTGGGAGGCAGTCGAGCTTGATGAGGGCGCAGCGCTGCCTTCATTGGATGGCTATGACGCCCTGTGGGTAATGGGGGGGCCGATGGATGTGTGGCAAGAAGACCAATACCCGTGGCTAAAAGACGAAAAGGCGTTTATTCGCGAAGCAGTCGAGCAACGGGGGATGCCTTATTTGGGGCTGTGTCTTGGCCATCAGCTGCTCGCAGAAGCGCTGGGCGGAAGTGTTGGGCCGTCCGCGACACCGGAAATTGGGATTATGGATGTGCAAATGACAGAAATGGGCGCAACGGGCATCTTTATGGATGATTTACCCGATCGGTTCGCCTGCTTGCAGTGGCATAGCGCAGAGATCACTAAACTGCCGCAAGGTGCTGAGGTTTTGGCCACATCGCCTCACTGTACTGTCCAAGCTATGACTTGGGGGCCGCGTGCCTATTCCGTGCAGTTTCATGTCGAAATAGAGCCCGATACTGTTGCGAATTGGGCCGAAATACCCGCTTATATGGAGGCTTTGGAAAAAGCGATGGGGCAGGGGGCGGTTGAACGACTGGCCACTGACTGTGATCGCCATATGGCCGAGTTTAACCGGCTTGCCGAGCGCATTTATATGAATTGGCTTCAGACGTCTGCCAAAGCTTAACGCTGGAGTTCGATTAGGTTTCGGCTGCGCGCGTCAGCGATAGGCGCGCGGTTTCAAGATGCTCTTTCATTATTTTCGCGGCGCGTTCGGGTTCGCGGGTGCGCAAAGCATTTAATATCTGCCGGTGCTGACCATTGTATTGGGTGATGATTGACGGGTTCAAAGTGATCTGCCGCATCCGCGTCCAGTCATCCTGACTGCGCACCGATGTTATTTGTCCAATAATCCAGATCAGCAATGTGTTGCGGGTGCAGTTTGCGAGGGCGCGATGAAATTCAGTATCTGCATCCGCAAAGCTCACCGGATCATTGCGACTTTGCTCCATTTTGCTGCATAGGCTATCTAGAAGATCGAAATCGGCCCGCCGTCCATGCAAGACGGCAAGTCGGCAGATATGCGGCTCAAGTGCGAATCGGGCATCCATTAATTCAAGTGGATTTGCGGATTGAATCGGCGTCGCCTCTGAAAATTCTTCTTGATAGGTCACATAGGTGCCGCTACCTGGGCGGATTGTCACCCATCCGCTGTCCATCAGCTGCGTCAAAGCTTCGCGGATGGTGCCGCGCGCTACAACATAAGCTTCGGCCAATGTGCGCTCAGGGGGCAGGCGGTCATGTAACTGTAAGTTTCCGTTTGATATTTCACGGCGTATCATGCCAGCGATATCGCTTGCTCCAAGCTTTCGTTTTCCTTGCTTCATTCCGTAGACACTTTCAGAAGTATTCCAATACTATACCAATTCAAGCATAAACAAGATAAATAAGCAAGCATTGGATCAAAATAGGTTGACTTTTGGCTTAACAAGGCGAAAACTCACCTCAAACAATAACGAGCGGACCATATCTGGTTCAAGCTGTGTCAAGTGGGAGTTTACAACAGATGGCATTTCCTAATCATGCTGATTTTGTGATTGTTGGTGCTGGCGTTCATGGTCTGTCGACAGCATGGCGTTTAGCAGAGCGTTTGATTGCGCGCGGAGAAGAGGTCGAAGGCAGAATAGTTGTTCTTGATAAATCGGGCATTGCATCCGGCGCGTCTGGCATTGCCTGCGGCGTTGTTCGGAACAATTATTTCCAACCTGCAATGCGGCGGCTTATGGCCCATTCGGTCGGCGTTTGGGAAAGCGACCCCGAAGCGCTAAGCTACCATCCGGTGGGATATTTGCAAATCTCTAGCGAATCGATGCGCGATGACGTGCGCTCGATTTATGAGCAACAGCAAGAGATCGGCTATGAAAGCGAGTTTATCGAAGGCGCGGCGGCGTCGGACGCCTATATGAAAGATATGTTCAGCGACTGGCAGGCACAGGGGATTACCTCGGTGCTTCATGAAAAGCGGGGCGGCTATTCGAACAATACCAAATCCATGTATGGAATTGCCAAAAAGGTCGAAGATCGCGGCGTGCGGATTATCACCGGTGTCGAGGTCAAGGGTCTGGTAAGCGAAAGTGGATCGTCGAGCATTCAAGCAGTTGAAACCAATCGGGGCACTGTAACATGTGAGCGCGTGATTATCGCGCCCGGCCCTTGGGCAAGAGATTTTTGGAATATGCTGGGTATGCCCAAGCAGATCACCCTAAAGGATTTAGAAGGCAATGTGCACACAGGCATAGACATGTGGCGCTTCTGGCAGCTGGAAGAGGGTGTTCTTCAGGTCGAGCCGGAAATGCTTCAAACCAATGACGGCAAAGTGCCGCCCGTGATCCATGTGGATACGGATGCGCCTTTGAAGTCTTGTGTGGACGGTTCTTTGATTACGGATGAAATGTGGGGTATTTACTACAAGCCTGATTGGCATTTTGGCGGCATTCAGGGCGGTGCGTCGCCTTATAAGGTCGAAACAGCAGTTGATCAGGTGAAAATCGACCCCTATGGACCGTCGTCGCCCGAGTTTGTCGCATCGGACACATTTGCCCATATGTGGGTCTCGGCTTTGGCCCATTGTCACAAGCGCTTTGAGGGCATGATGGGCAAATATCATCGCGAAGCCTCGGGCGGTATCGGCTGCTTTACGGCTGACAGTTTCCCAGTATTTGATCACTTCCATGACAATGCAACGCTCATTGCAGATAGCAACCACGGCTGGAAAATGCTAGGAGTAGGCCACTTGATCGCTGATGAGGTGCTGGGTGAAGCGCAGGATTTACTCGAGCCCTTCCGGTTCGACCGCTTTGAAAAAGGAAACCTTCATCCGGTTTCAAACAGCCCATATCCATGGAGCTAGCAGGATGAATAAAACGCCATAAAAATTGGTTAAAACCAAGGAAATTAACAATAACCTAGGGAGAAGAAAATTGGCTGAAACAGATCTTGAGAAATTTGTCGAAGCGCCAGGGCGTGACGAAAAAATCAAACAAGTCAGGGAAATGATTGATCGGATGGGGGTTGAGTATCTCTATCTGCAATTTGTCTCGGTAACCGGCAAGATAATGGGCAAGGGTATTCCTGCAGATCATTGGGAATCGGTCGCCAAAAAAGGATTTCAGCTGGTATATGGTGCGACGGTAAACCTGTTTACCGACCGCGCTGGAAATTATTTGGGATATGGCCCGGAAGCCGCCGAACTTGTTGGCATTCCAGAGCCAGAAACCTTTATGCAGTTGCCATGGGCGCCGCAAATTGGCCGGTTTTACTGCACTTTGTTCCGCAACCGCGAAGAAAAAGAAAATCCGGGCGGTTTTCTGACATCAGATTGCCGTGGTAATTTACGCCGCATGCATGAAGAGTTCAAAGCCAAGCATGGCCGAAGCTTGCGGATCGGAACCGAGCCGGAAATGATGTGGCTTAAGTTTGACGAAAATGGCAAGCCAAAAGATGGCTATTCCAAGCCTTACTGCTATCATATTGACCAGTTTGAAAGCCTGCGGCCTGTCTCGATGCAGGTGATCCGCTACGCGCGCAAAATGGGCCTGGATATGATCCAAGGCGATCACGAGGATGCACCGGGTCAATTGGAATTGAACTGGATGTTTGATGACGTGCTGCGCAATGCGGACCGGCTCACAACTTACCGGCAAATTTGTGCACAGGTGGCGCGTGAAAACGGCATCTTTGCCTGCTTTATGACCAAGCCATTTATGGGGGTTTCAGCCTCGGGTTGCCACCACAACATGTCCTTGTGGCGCGGCGGCGAAGATGAATTTGTCAAAACAGGCAATGACCCGAATGATTTGCCAGGAATGGCGGAAAACTATATGTATGTCCGCGGCGGTGAAAACACCTTTATGCCGGATGATGATGATCCGCAGATGCCCGGACAAGAAGGTCTCGAAGCCATCGGCGGTGTTGTGCACCACTTGCAGGCTCTGACGGCGATCGGGTGTTCAACCGTGAACTCGTATCGCCGGCTTTGGGATACTGGTTTCTGGGCGCCTGTCTTTGCGGACTGGGGTTTTCAAAACCGCACCACAGGCCTGCGCGTATCTGCGCCCGGCCGGTTTGAATATCGCTCGGTGGACTCGATGGTGAACCCTTATCTGATGGGTTCGACACTTTTGGCGGCGATGGATGACGGGATCACCAATAAGATTGATCCGGGCGCGCCAGAAGAGCGCAACATCTATGAAGCGATCAAAGAGGGCAAGCAGGTTAAAAAACTGCCTATGTCTTTGGGTGAAGCGCTTGCGTATCTTGAAAATAGCGAAGTTGTTCAGCGCGGCATGCCGGGTGAAATGTATCGTCTGTTTCATGAATACAAGCATGATGAATACGCGCGGTTTATGTCGACAACGACTGACTGGGATAACGAAACCTATATGGAATGCTTGCCATAAAGCACGCTTAAAACACATCTTGCGGGCACTCTGGCCCGCAACAATCAACACGCAATCAAAAGGAGGCGTTTCTAAAAATGTGTGGAATCGCAGGACTGATACACAAGGGCAAAAGCTCTAACGTCGGGGGTGAAATGACCGCGATGTTACAGGCCCTAAAGCACCGGGGGCCGGATTCGACCGGCTACGCGGTTTATGGAAAGCCAACCGAGGGCGATTATATTATGCGCCTCAAAGTGGCAGAAGCCGAAGATATGCACAAAGGTCGCGGCATCCATCAGGTTATTGTAGATCGCATTGCCGCGGTGGAAGAAATTCTGGCTGAGCATGGCGCGGCTGTGAAAAGCAAGGAAAGCGTCACTGAATATGCGCTGCGCTTTGTGCTCAGCCATGAAGGTGATACCTCGGCAATGGCAGAACACATCGAGGAAACCGATGGCGTTGAAATTCTGTCTATGGGCAATGGGCTTGAGTTGATTAAAGACTTGGGTGATGCCGCTGACGTGGCCGGACTTTACGGTTTGGAAAACTTTGAGGGAACGCACAGTATTGGCCATACCCGTATGGCGACCGAGTCTGATGTGGATATTCGCTCGGCGCACCCCTATTGGGCGTTTCCCTATAACGATGTGAGTGTCGTCCACAATGGCCAGATCACAAACTACTGGATTATGCGCCGCGAAATGGAACGCAAGGGCCACCGCTTTATGTCAAACTGCGACAGCGAGTTGCTGGCGGTTTACACGGCTCACAACTTGGCCAATGGCATCACACTAGAACAGTCGCTGCGCAATTCAATCGAAGAAATTGATGGTGTGTTCACCTATCTCGTGGCCACCAAAGACCAGCTTGGAATGGCAAAAGACACAATGGCTGCAAAGCCTCTTGTGCTTTACGAAAGTGACGATCTGATCGCGATGGCCTCAGAAGAGGTGGCAATCCGCGCAATTCTTCCACAAGAAATAGACACTTATGACCCGTATGATGAGGAGGTTCGAGTATGGCAAGCCTAAGCGATGCTGAACTAAAGCAAATGAGCCAGGAAGAGCGCGTCACTGCGCTTGGAATGCGAACCGAGCAGTTGACCGGTAAGTCGCTGCATATAGAGTTTGACCCAGATGCAGAAGAGCGGTTCACCTACCCGTGGGCGCCGGAGGTGGATTTCAACAAACGTACTGAGATTGATACGGCAGATATGACCACGACCGAAGTCAACGGACGTATCCGCGAGCTGATGGCCGAAGGCTATGGTACGATCGTGTTGCAAAACCCACGTGGCAAACACTCTCTGGGGGTGGGAATACTAAGTAAACTCAACCTGATCATCGAAGGCTCTACCGGCTACTTTGGCGTTGGTCTGATTGACGGGCCGAACGTGCGCATCAATGGCCGCGTTGGCTGGTCATGTGGTGAAAATATGATGTCCGGAACCGTGATGATCGAAAAGAACGCCGGATCGACATTTGGTGCGGCGATCCGCGGCGGCGACCTCGTGTGCCGCGGTTCTGTTGGATCGCGTACGGGCATCGACATGAAAGGTGGAACCATCCTCGTGGGCGGTGATACCGGCGCGCTTTCGGGCTTTATGATGCAACGTGGGCGCATGGTGGTCTGCGGTAACGCAGGCAAAAACCTAGGCGACTCGATGTATGATGGTACGATTTATGTAGGCGGTGAAATTAAGTCATGCGGTGTTGACGCCGTAGAGGCGGAATTGACAGCTATGGATAAAGCCTGGTTGACACGCAAGCTTACTCAATATGGATTGATGCCTGACAAAGGCGTTGATCATTTCACAAAGATTGTCGCTGGAAAACAGCTTTGGAACTATGACAATCTTGAACCCTCTGAAAAGAAACTCATTCTTTAAGTCACCGGAAAGGATCTGACCCATGGCTGACGGCGATATGCCCACAAAAAAACAGCTTGATCGCGATGTAAACCGCATCGGTGACAGCTTTATCTTCCCACCACGTGTTATGGATGACATCCATATCAAATCCGAGCTTGGCCGCTACCGGATGCGTGGATTTTCATTGTTTAAGAAAATTCCTCATTGGGATGATCTGACATTTATGCCCGGAACGCTGACCCGGTTTGTGATCGAAGGCTACCGCGAAAAATGCGAAACCCGCACGGTCATCGGCCCGCGTGCCAAACGCCCGATTGAACTGGACATCCCGGTTTATATCACAGGCATGAGCTTTGGCGCTCTGAGTTATGAGGCCAAAACAGCGCTTGCACGGGGCGCAACAATGGCTGGAACAGCAACCTGTTCTGGTGAAGGCGGTATGATCCCGGACGAGCGGCGCTATAGCTCGAAGTGGTTCTATCAGTGTATCCAATCGCGGTACGGGTTTAACCCAAACCACCTGGTCTTGGCGGATGGGGTTGAATTCTTTATCGGACAGGGCTGTAAAGTTGGTCTTGGCGGCCACCTTATGGGCCAGAAAGTGACTGATCAGGTTGCTGAAATGCGCTCGCTTCCCGCCGGGATTGACCAACGCTCACCAGCACGCCACCCTGATTGGCTGGGTCCAGATGACCTAGCGCTTAAAATTCAGGAAATCCGCGAAGCGACTGATTGGCAAATTCCGATCCAGCTTAAACTCGGAGCGGCGCGCGTTTATGACGATGTGCGCATGGCGGTAAAATGTGATCCAGACTCGATCTATATCGACGGTATGGAAGGCGGCACAGGGGCCGGTCCGCATCTGGCAACAGAAGATACCGGCGTTCCGGGCATCGCGGCCATTCGTCAAGCGCGTAAAGCGATTGATGACCTTGGAAAGCGCGGCCAGATCACCTTGATCTATGCGGGCGGTATTCGCAACGGTGCAGATGTGGCCAAAGCCATTGCGCTTGGCGCGGATGCCATTGCGATCGGTCATTCGGCCATGATGGCATTGAATTGTAACAAAGACATTCCTGAGGCGAACTACCGTGAAGAGGTTGGAGCCGAACCAGGATATTGCTACAATTGTCATACGGGCCGCTGCCCGGTGGGCGTGGCAACGCAAGACCCAGTTCTGCGTGCGCGTCTTGACCCTGATGAAGCCGCCGAACGCGTCTATAACTTCTTGCACACATTAACCATTGAAGCGCAGCTCTTTGCGCGGGCCTGTGGCAAGACCCATCTTCACAGTCTTGAGCCAGAAGATCTTGCTGCGCTCACTATGGAAGCCTCGGCTATGGCCGGTGTTCCGTTGGCTGGCACCAACCATACGGTTGGCGTTGAAGATTATCATCACCTGTAAGGAGGGCTTGAACTATGGCTGGAACACAGTACCGCGGCTCTGAGATCGTTGACGTTGATCAGTTTCTGAATGACGCAGATGGTCTTGTCTCAGAGCGTGAAAAAGAAATTGGGCAACATATCGGATATCGTTACGATGTGAACTTGGTGCCTGACTATGGTCGTATCACGCCGTTTCTTTCAAAATACATGGAAGTTATGGGCTGGGATGATCTGAACTGGCTCGAGGATGTCCACATGGGCTATGAAGAGGGCGCACCGGCGGTTTTTGACCGTAATAACAATGGCTGGGTTCGTATCCCAAGCTCTATTGATTTGCCCAATAATCAACAGGATCGCGATATGATTGCGCGTGAGCTTTTGATTAAGTTTCAAATGTCTGATCGCCATCCGCTGTCGGATCTCAGAAAAGCTTATATGAAGTTTTAAATATATGCCGCGCCCGCTTTCAATCGCTTGCCTGCAAACCCGGCCGATGCCCTCCATCGGTCAGGCTATAGACGAAGCGATGCCGCTTGCAGAGCAAGCGGTCAGAGCGGGCGCGGAGTTTTTATTTCTGCCGGAATATTGCGGCGGTCTAAAAAGCGAAGGCTCTGCGCTTACTCCGCCACATGCACCAGAGGCAGAACATCCGTTTCTAGCAGCGTTTCAAGATTTTGCAGCGCAAAAAAATGTTTGGATTATGGTTGGATCAATTGCGGTCTCTGGCCGTGATGGAAAAATTATTAACCGCGGCTATATCTTGGATCAGCAAGGTAATATTCACAGCCGTTATGATAAAATTCATCTGTTTGACGTGCAGATTTCACCAACCGAAGTGTACCGCGAAAGTGCCCGCGTGACAGCGGGGAACGCAATGAGCTTGGTTCAAACCCCTTTTGCCCAAATTGGTCATACAATTTGTTATGATTTAAGGTTCCCTGGGCTTTACAGAGATTTAGCGCAGGCTGGCGCAGAAATTTTATGCACACCGGCAGCCTTTACCAAGAAAACAGGTGAAGCCCATTGGCATATTTTAAACCGCGCACGCGCTATTGAAAACGGATGCTTTATGATATCGGCCTGTGCAATCGGTGAGATCGCTGGCGGAGGTGGCAGCTATGGCCATAGCCTTGTGATTAATCCATGGGGCGAGATCATAGCAGATGGCGGGGACACCCCGGGGGTTGTTTTTGCCACCGTCGACCTAGATGAAGTGGCCGAGGCCCGCGGACGGATTCCCAGCCTTAGCCATGATCAAGATTATACGATTACCACTGTAAAAGAACGGGGCATCACATGAGTTCAGTCGCATCAATTTTTGGCCAAACCTATGTAAATCACCCAATGAAGGACAAGTTTATCAAATGGCAATGCCACACGCGGCAAATGATGATGCGCGACAATCAGGGCCGACCTGATGCGGCAATAATGCCCGAAGTTTATCTGTCAGGGCAAGATGCTTCTATAGGGGCATTGATCACTATTCTGAACAAGTTACCGATTTATTCACAAACACCGGAAATGTTGCATATGGCGCGTAAAACCAATGATCCGGCGCAGGCGCGTAGTCAGGCTATTCAGTTTTTTTCCGCCACCTACTACCAAAAGTTCCGTCAGTTCTCGGATATTTTATCGGCCACATTTCCCCCCGGGTCGGGCGGGGCTGCGCAGCTGATAGAGGCGGGCAGCTGCCGGTTGGTGTTTGAAGCCTACGCGCAGCGGTTTGATCTTGAATGCACGGTGATGCCGATGGCTCAGCAAAACGCGCTGCATCAGGCCACGATGGCGCATAACCGCTTGTTTAATCGAGTCCTTTCAGCCGAAACTATTGTTTTGGGCTTTGAGCCGGACTGGGAAACATCCACTGCAACGCCCTGAGGCTTGGGCCGTGTCTATGCGCTGTGATGGCCATAATTTTATGTGACAGAGAGCTGATTTTATGCATACTCTGATGCGGGGCCGATCAAAATAGCACTGTAAAAACACGGCAAAGACAGCGGTTTGAGCGTCCCTTTACGAGGTGAAAAAATGCAAAAATCACATGTCGGTATTGCGTCGGTTTTGCGGCTTTATTGCATTGGTGCCTTTTTCGCCCTGCCCGCACTGGCAGGAGAGTTTTCGGCGGCGCAAAATTCACGCCCGGAATGTCCGGCGGATTTTTTTGTCAAATCAGCCGTAATTTTTGACACCATCACAATCTGCGGCACAAAATCCGTGCCCGATGACAAGCTTTCGCATGCCGCGCAGGTCGCGGCGCAATGGCTGGACAATGATCAAAATGGCCGCGTGGATGAGCCGCGGCTGCTGGCCAAGCTGCACGATAACCAACCGGTGCTGGTGATGTCGGCGCGCGGGTTTCGAAGCCGCGCGATTGACAAAATCATGGACCGCTTGGATCAGCGCATTGGCCAAGACCTTGCTGCAGATGAAACGGCCCCTTCACGCCGCGATGAGCGCGATGCCTCACAAGAAGAAATTCATCATCTCATCGTCAACGCAGGCTGGATCCCTTTGGCGCCGCAGCTGTTTAGCGATCGCAGCGCGATGCGCAGTGCGCTTTATGGCGCCTGGCAACAGGCAGAGACCAAGCGGCTTTACGATTATGATGACTGGACCTGTGATGACAGCTGCAAGGTGGTCGAATTTTTCTATCTGGCAACGGCCGCCTATCTGGGGTCGGCGATTGATGTGGCGCATGATGAATTGCGGGTTAAAACCCGCGCCGATCTGAAACAGAAGCTGCCGCAAGTCACCGCCGTGATCGAAACCAAAGACTACGTATATCCGCGTCAAATGTGGCCTGATGGAAGTTACCCGCATGAAAAAAATATACGGTTTTCAGAGTGATGCCCTGCAATCGGCGGGCTTTGGCTAAGTGTTTTGCGGATAGGAAATAACCGATAAAAACTTTGCTGGAAGCTGTGTGAACACCTCGGGTCCATGCGGGGCATCCGCGTCGAAAAACAACGTATCGCCCGGGCTGAGATGATATATTTTTTCCCCGTGGCGATAGCCGATTTCGCCCTCGAGCATGTAAATCGTCTCGATGCCGCCATGTTGAAAGGTGGGAAAAACATCCGAAGCTTCAGTCAGGGTTATCAGATAGGGTTCGACAATCACGCCGCTGGCATTTGATCCTATATGGCCGAGCAAATTATATTGGTGGCCAGCGCGGGTGCCGGCGCGTTCCATTTCGACCCCTTGTCCCGATTTGGTTTGAATGCAGGCCCGGGTTTCTTCAAATTCGCGAAAAAATGAGGTGAGCGGTACAGACAGCGCCTGCGCAAGCGTGCGCAGCGTGGTCAGCGAAGGCGACGTATTGCCGTTTTCTATTTTCGACAGCATGCCGATAGACAAGCCGGTCAGTTCGGCAAGTTTGGCCACTGTGATATTTTTCTGCCGCCGGTGCAGGCGCACTTCGCGGCCAATGGCCGCCTCAAGGTTCAAAGCGTGCTGTCCGCGCAGGCGGTGGGGATCCTGGTTTAAAGGGCTGGCTGTCATATTCTCCCTCTTACGGGTTTTGTTTCCTGAGAAGAAAAATTACAAAAATGGCGCAAAAGATCAAGCCGCAAATGGCGGTGGTAAAACCTGCTGTGATGTTGGGTTTAGCTCAGATCCCTTTTGACGCTCTGGCAGTGAGACTGGCCCAGTTAACAGCCGCGTTTGGCAGGCGGGCATGGGGGGCAATGGTCTTTTATTGGGTTGCTTTGCGCTGATGGTCGGCTTGAAGCTCTTTGTCACCCCAAGCATACATTGCATCAATAACGGTCTTGATGCCCATGCCTTTTTCGGTAAGCGCATATTCAACATGCGGTGGCATTACGTTTAAGATTTTTCGTGACACGAGCCCCTCTTCTTCAAGCGCCCGAAGCTGCGCGGTCAGCAGGCGTTGTGACACTTTTCCTGTTTGGCGCTTAAGTGCGTTGAACCGCATTGGGCCGTCCAACAATGAATTGATGATCAACAAGCGCCATTTGCCGCCCACGATGCTCATCGTGCGCCGCACAGGACAGGTAAAGTAACCATCAGGTTTTACGCTTATCTCAGCTTTTGTCATATAAGTACCCTTTTATATACCACATTCTAAAATAGTGCCTACTTGTTGGGCATGTATGAGACATATATATACCTTAGTGTTCGATATAACACAAATGCTAAAACTGGAGATGTAGATATGAATAAGACACTCATTGCCGCCGCTGCGACCGCTTTGACAGTTGGATCTGCGCAAACTGCCTCAGCGAATGAAGCTGTTATTTTGATGGAACAATTTTATGAAGTGGCTGATACGCGGCCTTTTGATCTTTCTGCTCTGGCAGGATTTTACGCTGAAGGGTTCGTTGATCATCATCCAAACCCTGCCATTCCAGCTGATGCGCCCGTTGGTTTGCTGTATCAGTTGCTTGCCGATGGCGCGCCGGATTCAGTGCATAATATTGATATGATTTTGCCGTCGGGCGACGATACAGCAATCGTTGTGTGGTCGTATGAGGGCACCAACACCAATACGCTTTTTGGCATCCCATCCCAAGATCCTGCAGCCGCCTTTGCGATTGCCGGTATCGAGATTTGGAAAGCAAAAGATGGTAAACTTACTGAATTCTGGCATGTCGAAGATATTGCAGGCCTGATGGCCCAGCTGGCGCCAAAATAACCAAGCTTAGCAAGCGCAGATTATTTTGCGCTTGCGACACCCGCCCCGTCTTGGGAGTAAAATAAGGGCCGACCTGCCGTGCAAAGGTCCGGTGACTTTGGATTGAAAATGGTTTTCTTGCGATTTTAGCCGTTTGAAAGCCACCATACTTAGATAAAGATCGCTCTGTTGGTATTGTCACATAGTTTGATGAAAAGCGATCAAGCGCTAAAGTCCAAAGGTTCATAACGTCGCCGCGATGCGGACAGCTTTAAAAGCCAGCTTTCAACCACATCGCGCTGCGAAAAGCTTGATGATTTTTCTGGCTTAAGCAGGTAATATCCATAATTGGTGCGCACCGAAACATCCCCCAGCGGACGCACCAGCTTGCCCTGATCTACCAGATGATCAAGCAAATGACCCCAGCCCAAAGCAATGCCAAGCCCGTTCGCGGCTGCATCAATAGACAAAGGATAGGTGTTGAAGAGCACAGTTTGATCAAGTTTGGGCACATGAAGTTCGTTATGGGACAGCCATGTATGCCAATTCATCCATTCGGTATGGGTGCTGGCCACCCCGATCAGCGAATGCTGCGCCATCACCGATAAATCAGCGATGTCGGGGTATTTTTCAAAATATTCGGGCGAGCAGACGGGAAAGATAGTTTCCCCGAACAATAGCTGCGCTGAATAGCCCGGCCAATATCCATCACCGCGCAAAATGCTAAGATTGATATCTTCGGCCAGACATTCCGCATCGCTGTCAGATGAGACAAGCTTGATCCGCAACTCTTGATTGTCAGCATTAAACAGCGGCAAACGCGGCATCAGCCATAGCCCTGCAACGGAATTGGTTGCCGCAAGTGTAATGGCATCGGCCTTGGCATCCTTAAACCGATTCTCTGAAATCGACCGCAATTGCTCAAGTGCGGGAAATATTTCGTCAAAAAGCTGTTGCCCATTGGCGCTAATTTGGATGGAACGGTGACCACGGATAAACAAATTTAATTTATAATGATGCTCAAGCAGTTTAACTTTGCGGCTAATGGCCGTTTCGCTAATATTTAGAGCCTTAGAAGCGCCCGAAAAACTACCAGATTCCACAGTGGCCTCAAAGGCGAGAAGGTAATCTAATGGCGGTAAATAATTGTTTTTACTCATTTTTTAATTCTTGCTCTCATTGCGTGAGTTGGCTTGCGTGGTGCTTTGGTTGTATTCAAGCATAGTTTTGTGGATTTGCCACTAATTTTTATCGCCTTAGCCTCGCAAATCTCTACGTTGAGAACGCCGGGAAATTTGCAAGTATTCCTAGCATGCTTGGCGCATGTTCAAGCCAATGATATTCAAAACAGGGGAAAACACATGAAACTAAGGACAATTTCTTTAGCTGTTGCGGTAAGTGCTGCGTGCTCTACGTCGGTGGCAGCTGCCGATAGTTCGGATCCTATCGTCATTCCGATCCATAACTGGTCATCGCAGATCGTCATGAGCCACGTTGTAGGCCAAATTTTTGAAAGCATGGGTAATAATGTTGAGTTCGTTACAACCGACAGTCAGGCCGTATATGAATCGGTTCGGCTTGGTGATGTGACCTTAGAGCTGGAAGTCTGGGAAGGCGCCTTTGGGGCTTCATTCCGCGCAGCTCTGGAAAAAGGTGGTCTGCATGACGCAGGCGATCACGACGCTGTCACCCGTGAAGACTGGTGGTATCCTATGTGGACCAAAGATGCCTGCCCGGGACTTCCAAGCTGGGAAGCATTGAACGACTGTGCAGATTTGTTTGCAACAGCTGAAACCGGCAGCAAAGGCCGTTACCTTGATGGTCCTGTTGACTGGCTTAAGCATGGTCAAGAGCGTGTTGCCGCTTTGGGGATGAACTTTCAGGTTGTAAACGCGGGTTCTGCCGCTGCGCTTTGGGCAGAAATCGGTGCTGCAGAAGCCGACAAGAAACCTGTTGTCGTCTTTAACTGGACACCAAACTTTGCCGAAGCCGTATGGCCCGGTGAATTTGTTGAGTTTCCAGTTTGGGTGGATGGCTGCGATAAAGATCCAGCTGTTGGTCCAAACCCAGATGCACTTTATGACTGCGGTAATCCAGCCAATGGATACCTGAAAAAAGCAGCATGGGATGGAATGGAAGGAAAATGGCCAGCCGCATATGGTGTGCTGAGCAAAATCTCTTTCACCAACCCTCAGATTGCTGAGATGGCAAAGTTCGTTGATATTGACGAGATGGAGCCAGAAGAAGCCGCAGAAGCATGGCTTGAAGCAAACGAAAGTGTTTGGCAGTCCTGGCTTAACTAGGTCAGCTTAAACCTAAAAATGCTATTTGATAGCAGCCCCCCTTCCGGTAGGTTGCCGGAAGGGGAACAACTAAGTGAAAATCATGAACAGTAACTCACTCGCGATATCTGCCAAAAATGTATGGAAACTTTTTGGGGCAGAACCCGAAAAATACCTCGCAAAATCAGCACCCGGGAAAACCTTTGAAGAGATAAAAGCCGATGGCTACATCGCCGGCGTGCGCGATGTTTCGATCGAAGTGCACCACGGTGAAATCCTTGTCATCATGGGGCTGTCTGGATCCGGAAAATCAACCTTGGTGCGCTGCTTTTCAAGGCTTCACGAAATCACTGGCGGCGAGATTATTGTCGAAGGCCAGAACATTATGGAGCTGTCCGAGAAAGAGCTTATCGATCTCAGACGCCGCAAAATGGGAATGGTTTTCCAGTCCTTTGGGCTTTTACCGCATCGCACGGTGCTTGAAAATGTGGCCTTTCCTTTGGAAATGCGTGGACAAGATAAACATACCCGCCGCGAGCGGGCGTTAGAAGTTGTCAAACTCGTTGGCCTTGAGGGCCGCGAAGAATATTTCCCGCGCGAACTTTCTGGCGGGCAACAACAGCGCGTAGGGATTGCCAGATCACTGGCCATCGAGCCGGACATCTGGTTTTTAGATGAGCCGTTCTCGGCGCTTGATCCGCTGATCCGACGTGAAATGCAGGATGAATTTTTACGGCTGCAGGGGATGCTTGATAAAACGATTGTCTTTATCACGCATGACTTTGACGAGGCTCTGCGCCTGGCTGACCGCATCGCCATCATGAAGGACGGCGCGGTGGAGCAGTGCGATACACCTGACCGAATTGTGCTGGATCCGGCAACGGAATATGTGCGCAAATTTACCGAAGAAATTGATAAGGCCCGCGTTGTGCGCGCGCGCGTACTGGTCGATGCGGGCGTGTCGGCTGACGGCGAAGCCGTTGATGGCAAAGCAACCATTCAAGAGCTTGCGCGCAAGCTTGTGGATGATCCGCGCGATATGATTCCGGTGCACGAAGATGGCAAGCCGATTGGGGCGATGAACCGCCAATCCGCGCTTGATATTCTTTTGGGCAGTGCCTAATGGCGGCGCAGTCTGATATAGCGCAGGCGCGCGATCCTAATAGATCCTATCAAAGACAGGTCTTTGGGCTGCTCGCGGTCGCTTTTATCTTAACGATCGTACAATGGTTCGGTTTTTTGCCTGCATCGCTGCATCGGGTGCCAGAGTTTTTATTGCCGCCGCTCGAGCTTATTCTTGATACGATGTTTAATTTTGTCAAAGAAGATATGGGGTTGATCTATGCCACGCGCTTTCTGACCGAAGGGCTGCAATGGGTGCTTGATGTCACCGCTAATCTTTTGTTTGGCAAACGGCGCTGGCCCAATATAGGGCCGATCCCCTGGACCGCTATTGCGGCTGTAGCGGGGATTGTCGGCTACTATTTGGGCGGGGTGCGGCTGGCGGTTTTGGCGCTGGGTACCTTTGTCTGGACGGCGCTGATCGGCCAGTGGAAACTGGCCATGGAAACCATGTCTGTGCTGGTGGTTGCCGCGCCTTTGGCCTTTACCATTGGCCTCCTGCTGGGCATCGCGGCTTGGAAAAACAAAGCGGTGGATCAAACCTTGCAGCCAATCCTGTCGGTTTTGCAAACCCTGCCGTTTTTCACCTATCTGTTACCCGCGGTGATCTTTTTCAAAGTCGGCCCGACAGCAGGCGCGGTTGCAACCACGGTTTATGCCATTCCGCCAATGATTTTGATGACCACGCTGGGGCTGAAAAAGGTCAGCACCGAAGTGGTTGAAGCTGGCTATATGTCCGGGTGTTCGCGCTGGCAGATGTTGCGCTATGTTTATATTCCTTCGGCACGCACGGAAATTCTGGTGGGCGTTAACCAGGTGATTATGCTCTGTCTGGCGATGGTGGTTCTGACCTCTTTTATCGGGATGCCGGGCCTTGGCGCAAAATTGCTGGCGATGATGGGCAGTTTTAAAATTGGCCGCAGTTTTGAGATTGGGATCACGATTGTTTTGCTTGCCATCACACTGGATAGGCTGTCCAAAGCCTGGGTGGCCAAACAACCGGTGCATTTTGAAAAAGGCACCAATTGGTTCGTGCGCCATAAATATGTTGTCATGGGGTTTGCAGCCTTCGTCGGGTTTGTAATTGTGGCGCAATTTTGGGAACTTGCCTCAACCATAGGCCGCAAGCAGCATTTCAGTCAGGGCAAAGAGCTGGATAATTTCATCAAGCACACGGTTCTGACCAATGAATACCTCAAAGCGGCCACCTATTCGATCCGCTACTTTATGAATGTTTTCATCCTGATACCGTTTCGAAACTTTCTGCTGTCGATCCCTACGCCGGCTTTTATAATCGGGATTATCCTTTTTGCATGGCGGGTGGCAGGGCCGCGCCAAGCGCTTTATGCTTTTGCGTTTTTTACTTGGGTCGCGCTGAGCGGATGGTGGGACCGTTCGGTGATCACCATCTATTATGCGCTGTCCTCAACAGCGGTGGCCCTTGTGATCGGTATTCCTTTGGCGGTCTGGGGGGCTGGGCCACCTGCGCAGCGGATTAACTGGTCCAATGGATTGAATTCAACGGTGCTCATCGGCGTGATCAGCCTGCTGTTCCGGCGCTCCTGCATTGCTTTTATGTCGCTCATTGCGGCCGGTGTTTCACGCTATATCCTGTGGTCCTGGGGTCTGTTCGGAGAAGAGCCTCAGATATGGGCGTACCGCACGGCATTCTGGCTTTTGTTTGGCGCAAGCTTTTACATCATGTGGCGCTATGCAGGGCAAATGCTGCGCGATGTGTTTTTGCTGCTGGTGTCGGATTCTGCGCAGACCTTTCCGAGCTTTGTCTATCTTATCCCGGCGATTATGCTGTTTGGAATTACAGATATCGCGGTGATTTTTGCGATCATGATTTTCGCCATGGTGCCCTTGATCCGCTACACCATAGAAGGGCTGCGCAATGTGCCGCCTGAAATGACCGAAAGCGCCGATATGTCGGGCGCCACGCGCAGCCAAAAGCTGTGGAAAGTGCAATTTCCACTGGCGTTGCCCACCATGGCGGTCGGTTTCAATCAGGCATTAATGTTTGCCTTTTTCATGACCATGATCGCAGCGTTCATCGGCACTATTGATGTGGGCCAAGAGTTGCAACGCACCTTGGCCGGCACCGATCTGGGCAAGAACTTTGTGCTTGGTTTGAATGTCTCTTTCATGGCTTTGACGTTTGACATGATCATCATGAAATGGTCGCAAACACGCAAAAAAGCCCTAGGTCTGGGATAAGGGGGGATTTGATGACCGAGCAAATGGTATTTCCCAAACCCAAATCAATCTCGGGGGTGATTACGCCGGGTCTTCCGGTGCTGCCTGCCGGGGTTGAACGCCACCCCATTCCGGGCGGCGGCAGCCGCGCTGTGCCGATTTTTGCCGGAGATGAAATTACGCTTCAGGACACAGAAGGCCTGCAGCCCGCAGAGATGGTGTTTTATGCCCCGGACCGGCGCTCGGATGCCGGTATGATTGGCGCCGAAGGCGGGCGTGATCCTTCGGGGCTCAAGGCCTCTCTTTTGCAGCATGCATCCGGCCGGCAGGTGATTTATGCGCTCGACAAGGCCGGTTTTGATCTGGCGCAGGCTGATGGCACGCTGGTCTTTGCCGAAGGCTCGCGCCCGGGTGATACTGCCAGTTTTACCGCCTCGCAAGACGGGCTTTTGATTGTCTGTGCGGCCGGCGGCGCGATGGAGGCGCATGAGCAATGGGCCCCGACCGAGATCGTGCTGTTTGTTAAACGGCTTACACCGCTGCTGCGCAAAGGCAATGCGATCATGCCCGATCCGCTGGCCGACCCTTTGGTGGATATTAATATTCAGCCGGGCGATGCAAAACCCTATGAGGTCAAGGCCGGTGAATTTATTCAGGTCGTGGATGTTCAGGGCCGTGAATGCAGCGATTTTCAGGCCTTTTCCCGGCGTGCGCTCGACAGCGGACTTGAGCGCGATATTGATCCGACAACCACCCGTTCGTTGATGGGCTCGCTCTATCCCGCGCCGGGATTGCACGCCAAGTATTTTTCCGTGGATCAAGAGCCGCTGGTTGAAATTATTCAAGACACTGTCGGTCGCCATGATACCTTTGGGCTGGCCTGTACGGCGCGCTATTATGAAGATTTGGGCTATCCGGGGCATGTGAATTGCTCTGATAATATCACCCGCGAACTGGCCGCTTTTGATATCCGCCCGCGGGTCGGATGGCCGGCAATCAACTTTTTCTTCAACACGATTTTGGATGACACGCACGCGATCTCGATGGATGAGCCGTATTCGCGCCCCGGTGATTATGTATTGCTCAGGGCTTTGACGGATTTGGTATGTATATCAACGGCTTGCCCATGTGATATTGATCCAGCCAATGGCTGGAACCCGACCGATATTCAGGTTCGAACTTACAAAGAATCCGAAGATTTCAAGCGCTCGATTGGATGGCGCAAAACCCCGGGGGCTGATATGGAAGAAACGAAAAAAACCGGCTTTCATGACTGTTTTGCGCGTCACACGCGCAATTTCGTCGAATATGCTGGCTACTGGTTGCCCCAAGATATGACCAACCATGGCAGCATTGCTGAATACTGGGCCACGCGCGAGCGGGCGGTGATTATGGACCTATCGCCCCTGCGAAAATATGAGGTCACCGGCCCCGACGCCGAAGCGTTGATGCAGCTGTGCGTCACCCGCGATGTAAAAAAAATCCCGGTGGGCGGCATTTCTTATACGGCCATGTGTTATGAACACGGCGGTATGATTGACGACGGCACTGTGTTTCGTTTGGGCGAGACCAATTTCCGCTGGATCGGCGGCAATGATCAGTCCGGTCTGTGGCTGCGCAAACAAGCGCAAGAGCGCGGCATGAATGTCTGGGTGCGCAGCTCGACCGATCATCATTGCAACGTCGCTGTGCAGGGACCGAAGTCGCGCGATATCCTAAAAGACATCATCTGGACGCCGCCGCATCAGCCAACGGTGGAGGAACTGCCTTGGTTCCGCCTGACGGTCGGGCGGCTTGGCGACTTTCATGGTCCCTCTGTGGTGGTCAGCCGCACAGGGTATTCTGGCGAGCTGGGCTATGAGGTGTTTTGCCATCCCAAAGACGCCACAGAAGTCTTTGACGCCATCTGGCAGGCTGGTGCACCACATGGAATGTTGCCCCTTGGTTTAGGGGCGCTGGATATGGTGCGCATTGAAGCCGGTCTTATTTTCGCCGGATCGGAATTTGATGACCAGACAGACCCGATGGAGGCCGGCATCGGCTTTGCCGTCCCTTTGAAAAGCAAAACCGATGATTTTATCGGCCGCGCTGCGCTTGAACGGCGCAAAGCGCATCCGCAAAAGAAACTGGTCGGGCTTGAACTGAGCGGTGGTGTCGTGCCCACGCCGGGCGATTGCGTGCATATTGGCAAGCCGCAAATTGGCGAGGTGACATCTGCGTTAAAATCGCCAGTTCTGGGCAAAGTTATTGCCTTGGCCCGCCTTGATATCGCCCATGCCGAGATCGGTACTGAGGTCGAGGTCGGACGCCTAGATGGCGACCAGCTAAGGCTAAGCGCAACAATTGTCCCTTTTCCGCATTTTGATCCTAAAAAAGAACGGGTCAAAGGCAATTACGCGGCGGCAGAGCCTGCCCAAGTGTGATAGGGGGATGACAAAGCCAGCGCTGCGGCAGATAAAGGCCTTTCTACTATAAGCGGTACACATCCTCGATGAGTGTTTTTTTGGAATTTTCGCCGCCTTGTCATGGGGCGTGCATGACCTTTTGGTGCGTCAGGTGACGCAGCGGATGGGCACCAGCACTGCGCTCAGCTCTGTTTTGGCGTTAAGTATGCTGCTTTTGTTTCTGGCGTTGCTGATCATGCCCGAGGCTGATTTCACAATCACTAGCCAAGGTTTAGGGCTTTCTGTTCTCTCTGGGCTGACCTTTGCTGTGGCTTCATTCAGCCTCTATCGGGCGTTTGAAATTGGCCCCGTGCGTTTGGTGGCGCCGATCATTGGGGCATATCCGGTGATTTCAGTGGCTTGGGCATCTATATTTTCCGCGCCGATCCCCTTAAGTGATTGGCTGGCTGTTGGGGCAGTGGTGACCGGTGTCGGGTTGGTGGTGGCGCTGTCGGGAAAACCTCAAGGCGCTGCTCGAGCCAACACAGGCAAAGCGGTCCTTTGGGCGTCCCTGTCTGCTGCGAGCTTTGCCTTTACGTTTATTTTTGGCCTGCAGGCGGTTTTTAGCGGCCATCCGCTGGCGTTGAACCTTGTGACCCGCTGCGTTGCCTTTGCTGTCATATGCCTTGTTGTGCTGCGCAGCGGCGGATTTCAAAGGCCGCCGCGCGCGGCGCTTCCGCTTTTGGCGTTGATTGCGGCGCTTGATGCTTTGGCGCTGGGTCTTGTGCTTCAGGCCGGCGCGCTGAGCCAACCTGAATATGCATCGGTTGCGGCCTCGACCTTTGGGATGGTGACGATAATTCTGGCATGGGCGTTTTTAAAAGAAACGATGCGTCCGGGCCAATGGGCCGCTGCCGCCATGGTGTTTGCGTCTATCGCGTATTTAGGTCTGTGATCGGGGGCGTTCAGTCCGTAAAACGCACCTTGCCGATAAAGCCAAGGTTGCGGTTGCGCTGGGCATAATCAATGCCGTAGCCAACAACAAATTCATCCAGGATTTCAAACCCTGTCCAATCGGCTTTGATCGGCACTTCGCGCCGTGTGGGCTTATCGAGCAGCGCAATTGATTTCATCCGCGCTGGCCCGCGGGATTTGAGCAGGCCAATGACATGGCTTAGGGTAAAGCCGGTATCGACGATGTCTTCGACCACCAAAACATCGCGGCCTTCAATCGCGCCGCGCAAATCTTTTAAAATCCGCACTTCGCGTGAACTTTCCATCCCGTCGCCATAAGACGAGGCCTCTAGGAAATCCACTTCCACCGGCAAATCCAGCTCTCGCACAAGGTCGGCGATAAAGACGAATGATCCGCGCAGAAGCCCGACCACGATGAGCTTGTCAGTGCCGTTGAATTCATCGTGAATTTCGCGGCAAAGCTCTTCGACCCGCGCGGCAATCGTTTTTGCTGAAATCATTTCATCGATGACATAAGGACGCTGCACAATGTTACCCTCTTGATTTTCCCGCTCAACAATACGTATTCAGAAGTAAGTGTCACGCGCAAAAAGAAACTCAATGCCAAAACATTCCGAAACCAAGCATCTTTCCTATACTGCTGAGCAGATGTATGCCCTTGTGGCTGATGTGGGCAGCTATCCTCAGTTCTTACCGTGGTGTTCAGCAGCGCGCATCCGCTCGCGCCAACCGCAGCCCGAGGGTGAGGTTATTGAAGCCGATCTGGTGATCAGCTTTAAGGTTTTTCGCGAACGCTTTGGCAGCCGTGTGACGCTTTTTCCCGATGCGTTGAAAATTGATACCGAATATCTTGACGGGCCTTTTCGGTATATGCGCTCGCATTGGGCGTTCCGCCCTGACGGCGCGGGCTGCGAAGTGGATTTCTTTGTGGATTTCGAATTTAAAAATGCGCTGTTACAAGGCATTATCGGGGTGGTGTTCAATGAGGCCATGCTGCGCATCGTGCGCGCCTTTGAGCGCAGGGCAGCAGAACTTTACGGGCCATAAAAAAGGCGCGCAGAGCAAGCTGCGCGCCATCTAGTTTCCATACAGGAGAGGTCTTAACTGCTCATGTCATAGGCGCGTTCGCCGTGGACACTGAGATCTAGTCCGTTGGTTTCGGTTTCTTCATCCACGCGCAACGGCGTGAAAGCCCCGACAACCTTGATTAAAATAGTGGTCACGATAACGGTAAAGAGACCGACGATGACCAGACCGCCCAATTGCGCTGCCCATGCGCCGGCGCCGAAGAGGGCAATCATAATGGTGCCGAAGATACCGCCGATACCGTGCACTGCGAAGACGTCCAGCGTGTCGTCAATCTTCAGCATATTGCGCACTACATTCACGCCTTCTTGGCAGAGCACGCCAGCGATTGCGCCAATGACCAAGGCTTCAACTGGTCCAACAAATCCCGACGCTGGGGTGATGGAGGCCAGACCCGCGATGGTGCCCGTCACCAGCCCAACCAAAGAGGCCTTGCCATATTTGAACCGCTCCCAGGCGGCCCAGCTTAATGAGGCCGTGGCGGCTGAGATATGTGTGACGGTCAGCGCCATGGCCGCGCCGCCATCTGCCGCAAGCTGCGAGCCGCCGTTAAAGCCAAACCAACCGACCCAAAGCATCGCTGCGCCGATCATGACGTAGCCGGGATTGTGCGGCGGTGTGGTTTTGTTTTTGCGGGCGCCAAGGAAAAACGCCAAGACCAAAGCGGCCAGACCAGCGGTTTCATGCACAACAATCCCGCCGGCAAAGTCCCTAACACCGATGGCGCCCAGAATACCGCCATCGCTCAGCATGCCGCCGCCCCAAATCCAATGCACCACCGGCGCGTAGC
>CABXKH010000023.1 GCA_902512685.1 Paracoccaceae bacterium
CAGCCATTTGATCAGACTGTTTTGCGCCGTCAGATCCAGAATATAGAATTTGTTGATCCACGGAGGGAAAATCACCACCGGAATAGCATGGGTGGTTTCGGTGCTTGGACTGTATTGAACAAGTTCAAACATATGGTTGCGAAATACAATTTTTCCCGGTGTGGTGGCAATATTCCGGCCCAGCTCAAAAGCCTTTTCATCCGCCAAGCGGATAACCAATTCGCCATTATTGGCCTCAAGGTCCTCAATTAGGTTTTCCAACCCATCAATCAGCGACTGGCCTTGGGTTTGCACCGCCTGCTCTAAGGCATCGGGATTGGTTGCCAGAAAATTAGTCGGCGCCATCATATCAACAATTTGCTTGGAAAAATACTCAAGCCGTTTTTTTTCAGTTTGCTCAAGCCCATCAATCGCCTCAATCGAACTCTGAACCGCTTCTGCATTGTGCAGATACTGCTGCTTGATGAATTTAAAATAGGGATGAGTATGCCAAAGGGGATTGGAAAATCGTTTATCCAGTGGCGCCTTTGTCTCTGCATCCCCAATTTCTTTATTGATCATAGCGCTTTGTGCTTCGATAAAGTGGGTAAGCGTCTTACCCCAATAGGCAACTTGATGCTCGATCAGTTTGCTCGGATTTTGGGCTGCCGCCTGCCAATAGGCTGCTGCCGTCTTGATCGCCAAATCGTGGCCAGGGCCACTCAGGGCCGGATCTGTTGTCTTTTTGGTTTGTAGTACCGCACCCAAGCGTTGATTTAATTCATCCAGTTTTGCAATATTTTGCTCTAATTTTAACGTTTGGTTTTCAATATCTTTGTCAGTGGTTGTCATTTAGTAAATTTCCGCATACTTTCGCTGCTATGCAGCATAACAATTTTTAAACCCAAAGGCAAAGCGGCTAAATATTGTAATTAGCCACATCAAGCAGGAGATGAAAATGCGCCACATGGCCAACTACGATTTTATGGAAGCCATGCGAAACACCAATCAATGGATGGGCGCAACTGCACAGGCTTTTGCCTCTTATCCAGCCTTTTCCGCAGCGCCAAACCCTTGGCTGCAATGGGTCGCTGCCTGGGGTCAGGTGACCGAGCGCAGCTTCCAGCGGATGATCACCAAGCCGGACTGGGGAATTGACAGTATCACCTGCGACGATGGCCGCGACCATCTGGTTCAAGTGAAACCCGTAGTATCCGGCGCCTTTGGAGATTTAATACATTTTGAAGTGCAGGGCCGCAAACCCGCATCCCGTCAGGTGCTTTTAATCGCGCCCATGTCTGGGCATTACGCAACATTACTAAGATCAACGGTCAAAAGCCTTATAGGTGATTGCGAAGTCTATGTCACCGACTGGCACAATGCACGCGATATACCCGTCTCAGAGGGTAAATTCGATATCGAAGATTATACGCTATACTTGGTAGATTATTTAAATCACCTTGGACCGGAAACCCATGTTATCGCCGTGTGCCAACCTGTGCCTCTGGCTCTGGCGGCCACAGCCTATCTGGCCGAAGAAAACCCAGCGGCGCAGCCGCGCAGCCTGACATTGATCGGCGGGCCAGTTGATCCGGATGCGGCGCCTACAGATGTCACTGATTTTGGTCGGCGCGTTACCATGGGCCAGCTAGAACATACCTTAATACAGCAGGTCGGATTTAAATATGCAGGCGTCGGGCGCAAAGTATACCCCGGTTTGTTGCAACTGGCTTCCTTTATGTCGATGAACAGCGACAGGCACAGCCAAGCCTTTTCCGATCAGATCATGCGCGTGGCCCAAAACACCGCGACAGAGCACGACAAACACAACAAGTTTTATGATGAATACCTTGCTGTGATGGATATGACCGCAGAATTTTACCTGTCAACGGTCGAGCGGATTTTCAAGCAGCGCGAAATTGCCCTGAACCAATTTACAGTGGCCGGAAAGAAAATAGATTTTTCCAAAATAACCAAGGTTGCAATCAAAACTGTCGAAGGCGCGAAAGATGACATATCTGCGCCCGGACAATGTATTGCGGCACTCGATCTTTGCTCTGGGCTTCCGGCGGATAAAAAAGCCAGCCACGTTGAACCAGAGGCGGGCCACTATGGCATCTTTGCCGGAAAAAGCTGGCGTGAAAACATTCGTCCGCTGGTGCTGGAATTTATTGACGCCAATAGCGGCGCAACACCAGCCAAAGATTAATCACCCCGCGCTTTTTCGAGCGCCATATCTATCATTCTCTGGGTGCCTTGGGAAAATTCTAATGGGCAGGCATAGGGCGCGCCCTTAAAAGCCGATGCACGAAAGGCGTGAAGTTGGTTCACATAGTGATTTTCCGCTGGATAGCGCTTGGTTGACACCACCATATCAGCAGAGTGCAACGCGACCTCAGCTTGTGAAAATACCGAAGGATTGAACGGGGCGGTCAGACGGATCAAACCCTCGGTGCCATGAAAGTTCATCTCTTGGCGCGGGGCCATGCGCATCGATGTTGTGGCATTGAAGTGAAACGACGGAAACTTGGCGCTGATTGCCGCCCAGACATCTACATCATTTTGCCAAGTGATACTGGCATCGACGATTTCAACCGGTTCTTCTTCGGTCACAAACCGCGCAGCGCCCATGGTATACACTCCGATGTCCGGCAGGCTGCCACCGCCAGTTTCCGGCCGGTTTCGGATATTATTGGGATCTGCGCTGTTGTTATAGGAAAAGACCCCGTCCACCTGAACCAACTGGCCGATTGCGCCGCTTTGGTAAAGTTCTTTCGCATACTGCCACTGGGGGTGATGCACGATCATATAGGCTTCGGCCAATAAAAGCCCCGAGCGGTCGCGCCGAGCGATGAGATCATCAATGTCTTCGGCCCGCATTGCAATTGGTTTTTCACACAAAACATGCTTGCCTGCAGCAAGCCCTTTTTTGCACCATTCCACATGCAAATGATTGGGCAGCGGAAGATAGATCGCATCTATCTCAGGATCAGCCAGCAGCGCGTCATAGTCAGAATAAACCTTTAGATCGGGCTCAATGGCCTGAAACGGTGTGGCTTTTTTGGACTCTGATGTGGCCAAAGCACAAAATTGGGTGTTTTGAGCCAGCATCATTGCCGGAACCATTTGAGTGCGGGCAAACTTTGATGCCCCTAAAACACCCCAGCGCATGACTTTTGGCATAACTTATTCCCCGTCCTAACTTTTTGGTTAGGATAGGGGCTTAAAGCAAAAGTGAAAAGAGCTAGGCTGCTGATACAAGACCCTTTTCAAGCGCAAGTTCGCGCATTTTAAGTTGCAGCTTTTCAAAAGCTCGCACTTCAATTTGCCGAATACGCTCGCGGCTCACTTTATATTGCTCGCTCAGCTCTTCCAGGGTAATTGCTTTTTCAGTCAACCGCCGTTTGGACAAAATATCTTGTTCACGCTCGTTCAAAACAGCCATGGCATCCGCCAAAAGTTCACGCCGTGTATCCAGCTCATCTTTGGCTTCATAATCTGCCGCCTGATCTGCATCTTCGTCTTCAAGCCAGTCCTGCCATTCCATTGAGCTTTCGCCGTCAGCTGATCCAACCATCGCATTAAGCGAGGCATCACCACCAGAAAGTCGGCGGTTCATGCTAATAACCTCAGCTTCGGTCACGCCCAAATCCGTGGCAATTTTCGCCACATTATCAGGATGCATATCACCCTCGTCCAAAGCGCCGATGCGGGATTTGGCCTTGCGCAAATTAAAAAATAGCTTTTTCTGGGCGCTGGTGGTGCCCATTTTAACCAGCGACCAGCTGCGCAGGATATATTCTTGAATGCTGGCGCGTATCCACCACATCGCATAGGTGGCCAATCGAAACCCTTTTTCGGGATCAAAGCGTTTGACCGCCTGCATCAAGCCGACATTGGCCTCTGAGATCACTTCGGCCTGAGGCAATCCATACCCGCGATAGCCCATGGCAATCTTTGCCGCCAATCTTAGATGCGAAGTGACCATTTTATGCGCCGCCTCGGTGTCTTGCTCTTCGACCCAGCGTTTGGCCAGCATATATTCCTCTTCCGGCTCAAGCATCGGAAATTTGCGAATATCCTGCAAGTATCGGCTTAGACCACCCTCCGGGGTTGGCGCTGGAAGATTTGCGTAGTTGCTCATGTTACTCCCTCAATGTTCATCATGTTAACATTAGGTATGATTAGGTTAAATCCGTTTCAAGGCCTGTTGATAATATTTACAGTATTTACATCGATTTTGTTTAAAAATAAGGCAATTACCCCGATCTTCACGCAGTTGTGTTCGTTAAATCGCTCAGCAGCTTGGAAAAATCATCCGGCAGAGGCGCCTCAAAACGTAGCTTTTCTCCGCTCAGCGGGTGCTCAAAGCCTAAAATGCTGGCGTGGAGCGCTTGCCGGGAAAAATTACCAATGGCATCACTTGCATGTTCACCCATCGCTTTGCGCGCAATACGCCGCTTGCCGCCATAAACCGGATCACCAATCAACCCATGCCCCGTATGCGCCAAATGCACACGGATTTGATGGGTCCGGCCGGTTTCAAGCCAGCACTCGATCCGCGCAGCAGCCGCAGGCGTTCCAAATCGCTGCGCCACCCGCACGCGGGTCACCGCATGGCGCCCGCCCTCAAATAGCACCGCCTGACGTTGCCGGTCGGTTTTATGGCGCGCCAGCTGGGTGGTGACTTTCATAATATTGCCTGGCTCAAAATTGACCCCGCGAATGCCGCGCAAACGTGGATCGCTGGTCTCTGGTACCCCAAAACACAGCGCCTGATACAGCCGCTCGACACTATGGGCGGCAAATTGATCGGCAAGATGATGATGGGCTTTATCGGTTTTGGCCACCACCAGCAGACCGCTGGTATCTTTGTCGATGCGGTGTACAATCCCGGGCCGCCGTTCGCCGCCAATACCAGACAGGGTTTCGGCGCAATGATACAGCAGCGCATTAACCAGTGTGCCGCTCGGGGTTCCCGGTGCCGGATGCACCACCATGCCCGCCGGTTTGTTAACCACAATCAAATGCGCGTCTTCATAAACCACTTCAAGCGGGATGTTTTCCGCCTCAGTCGCGATTTGGGTCGCTGCATGCAGTGTGATCTCAATCTGGGCGCCGGCGGTTACCTTTATCTTGGGACTTTCGGCAATTTTGCCGTCGACGCGCACCGCACCCTGCTCGATCAGTTTTCCCAAACGGGTGCGCGACAGGTCCGCCTGCTCTGGCGCATCGCGGAAAAGAGCTTTATCAAGGCGGTTGGGTGGATCTTCCGCAATCGCAAACTGAACAAGGGACATCGTCATGACCGAACCTTTTGAGCCAGAAAAAGATGTGCCGCATCTGGCCTTTTTGCGGCGGCTGGTGACCGTATTAAGCTTCACCATGATCGCGGGCATGGTAGTGTTAATCGCCCTGTTTGTCATCCGCTTTCAGGACAGTGGGATTGATTTGCCCAACTCGATCACCTTGCCCGATGGCACCCGGCCGGTGGCCTTTACCCAAACCCGGTCCTGGTATGCGGTGGTGACGGGCACTGACCAAATTCTCATTTACAACCTCAAAGGCGAATTGGTTCAAACAGTGGCCGTCGAACTGCCGTAAAGGGCCAACCTATGCCGACAGCGTGGCTTCAAATTCGCGCCATTCGCCTTTGCTCATACCCGAAGTTTCCTGAGTGACCTTTTCGCCGGCAACCATCCGGCGCACACAGTCCAAAGCCGTGGCAGACAGCGTTGCGCCGCCCATCCGGTAATCTTCAAAGGCACGATAGGCAAAGGGCACCCAATCGGCGACCAGCTTGCACATCTCGTCTGCATAAACGCGAATTTCATATTGCGCATGGGCATCCGCCCGCAGGCGCAGAAAATGAAACAGATTGTGAAGATCAACCTTCCAGTACCACTGGGTATAGATATTGGCCGGCAGATTCATCCGCGCCAGTTCCCGCGCCAGCCCTTGTTGGCCATCTTGCGAAATCATCGCCTCGTAATTATCATAGGCACGGGTGCTGTCCGCCTTTAATATCTCCAAGACCTGCGCCGCTTCGGCGCCGGTCAGGACTTCTCCACGCCCTTGATTATTGACCTCGGATTGCGCCGCCACCTTATCCGGTGCCGGTATATAAAACTCACGGTCCAAAATGGAATACCGGGCGGAATATTCGTTTACATTCGCCGTGCGATGGCGAATCCACTGGCGGGCTACAAAGACCGGCAGTTTGACGTGCAGCTTCAGCTCGCACATCTCAAACGGTGTGGAATGCCAGTGCCGCATCAGATAACGGATAAGGCCTTCGTCATTTTGAACCGATTTGGTGCCTTTGCCATAGGAGACCCGCGCGGCTTGGCAAATCGCGGCATCATCGCCCATATAATCTATGACCCGCACAAAGCCGTGATCCAGCACCGGATAGGCGGTATATAAATGGCTTTCGATACCGGGGCTGACCGTCCGCATGGTGGTCTGGCTTTGGGCGCGTTGGGCATCTATTTCAGCCAGTTGATCGGGCGACAGAGGCATAAGCGAATCCTTTTCAGCAATGAGTTGATTTCACTATATATTGCGCAAAGGAATGAAGAAACCGCTAGATCAATGGTTGATTTAAGAAAATTATGCGTCTTCGGCCTGTTTAACCACAACTGGGCCTTAGCTTTTATAGGCCGCAAAGTACTCTGGACAGAGCGGTCAGACCTGATACTCTTGCCACCATAGTTAAAACCAAACGCTGTCAAAGGGAAATGCAATGGGTATTCGGTATCTTCACACCATGGTTCGGGTCAAAGATCTTGAGGCTTCACTGGCGTTTTATGAACTGCTTGGACTGAAAGAAACCCGCCGCCATGACAGCGAAGCGGGCCGTTTTACACTTGTGTTTATGGCGCCCGAGGGACAAGAAGATTGCCCTGTCGAGCTAACTTATAATTGGGATGGCGATGACGCTTTGCCCAGTGACAGCCGGCATTTTGGGCATTTGGCCTATTCGGTCGAAAACATTTATGACACCTGTCAGCATTTGCAGGACAACGGGGTTACTATAAACCGCCCGCCGCGCGATGGACGCATGGCTTTTGTGCGATCGCCCGACAATGTGTCAGTGGAATTGCTGCAAGAGGGTGCGGCGCTTGCACCAGCCGAGCCTTGGGCTTCAATGGGCAATACAGGCCATTGGTAATGCCCCGATCATAAGGCGGCCCCTGAACTCAATAAATATACCTGATTTGATCAGTCCAATAACGCTCCACCTGTTTAAGCGTTGATGAAATGTCTTTGATCGATCCCGCATCTAGAATGTCTTGGGTAATCAGGCCTTCGGCATGGCGGGCAAAAAGACGGGCCACCACTTCACGCACTGCGCGGCCTTTCGGGGTTAGCTTGACCCGCACGGATCGGCGATCAAGCTGACACCTTTGGTGGTGCATATAGCCCATATCCACAAGTTTTTTTAAATTATAGCTGACGTTGCTGCCCTGATAGTAGCCACGGGTTTTCAACTCGCCCGCCGTCAGCTCATTTTCACCCACATTAAACAAAAGCAAGGCTTGCACCGCATTTATTTCCAAGGACCCAACCCGTTCAAATTCGTCCTTGATTACATCCAGCAGCAGACGGTGTAATCGTTCAACCATCGCAAGGGCATCAAGATAACTGCCCATAAAAGCTGTTTCTTTGGTGGCTGTCACTGCGCTTGGGATATTCATTGCCGTCTCCTGTGATCGATGCTGATCGAAGACTGCCGCATAAACCCAAATAATCAGTTAAATCTGAAAATATTAGCGGGGCGTGTTAGAAATATGCGCCTTTATTTCTTCCACAAGCGCTTGGAACGGCGGTGCAGAGGCGCATTGCCCTGAGACCCATTGATACAGATCCTGGTCATTTTGATCAAGAAAATCTTCATAAATATCAAGTGATTTGGGGGTCATCTGCGATAGGTAATCGTCCGCAAATCGCGACAAAATAATATCCATTTCCTTGATCCCGCGCCGCATAGAGCGCATCTTTAGCCGCTTAAGCCGCGTTGCCAGCGGCTCGCTCATACCGCGTCCTTGAGCTTATGCCGAAGCTGCTTTTCCACCCGCCCAAGGCGATCAGCAGACTCTTTCAGAGTGGATTTAAGCGTTCTAATCTCAAGCAAAAGATCACTCATCTCTTGGCTAATCTGATGCGTTGCCTCGGGGCTATCCAACCCTTCACCTTCTCCGTTGATCAACCAGGTGATAGAAACATTGAGCAAGCCTGCAAGCATTGACAAGCGATTGGCGCGCGGCTCGGAAAGATCGCCTTCCCATGCCTTAAGGGTCGCCAGTTTAATCCCCAAACGCTTTGCCAGCTGCTGCTGTGTCATGCTGGATGCATCACGGGCTGCTGCCAAACGATCGCCAAATGTTGCTGTATCAGGCCCGTACCAATCAAGTGCCGCATCCGTCATTAAATTACCCTAACCTATATTTTCTTGATCCATTCTTCCGCACAGCCTAAGACAAACCAACCCAAACTACAAACAGGTTCCCCGATGTCTGTTCTATCAACCGCTCTTGCACGCATAAAACCTTCGCCCACCATCGCCATGTCATCGCTGGCCAGTTCGCTGCGCCAAGAGGGCCGCGATATTATCAGCCTCAGCGCCGGCGAGCCGGATTTTGACACCCCGGACCACATCAAAGCCGCAGCGATCGCTGCCATTGAGGCGGGGAAAACCAAATATACACCACCCGATGGCATGCCCGAGTTGAAAGCCGCGATCTGCGATAAGTTTGGCCGTGATAATGATCTAAGCTACGAGCCTAAGCACATTTCGGTCGGCACCGGCGGCAAGCAGATTTTATATAACGCTTTGGTGGCTTCGCTTAATCCCGGGGATGAAGTCGTGATCCCTGCGCCCTATTGGGTCAGCTATCCCGATATGGTGTTGCTGGCGGGCGGCACGCCGGTGATTGCTGAAACCCGCGCGGAAAATAACTACAAACTAACCGCCAAAGACTTGCGCGCGGCGCTCAGCAGCGCCACCAAATGGTTTATTTTTAATTCGCCCTCAAACCCCACAGGAGCCGGTTATAGCGAGGCTGAACTGCGCGCCTTGACCGATGTGCTGCTGGAATTTCCCAATGTCTGGGTGATGAGCGATGATATGTACGAGCATCTGGCCTTTGATGGGTTTCGCTTTTGCACCCCTGCCCAGGTTGAACCACAGCTTTACGAGCGCACACTGACCTGTAACGGCGTGTCCAAAGCCTATGCCATGACCGGCTGGCGCATTGGCTATGCTGGTGGGCCAGAGCCGCTGATTGCCGCAATGCGCAAAGTGCAAAGTCAAAGCACGTCGAACCCCTCATCAATTAGCCAGTGGGCCGCGCTTGAGGCACTAACCGGTCCGCAAGAGTTTTTAGAAGACAACAATGATATGTTTGTGCGCCGCCGCAATCTAGTGGTCACTGCCCTAAACGCCATCGATGGCGTAACATGTCCGATGCCCGAGGGTGCGTTTTATGTCTATCCTTCTATCGCAGGGCTCATTGGCAAGCGCACAGCGAAAGGCCAAGTGATTGCCACAGACGAAGACTTTGCCATGCAGTTGCTCGAAGAAGCCGGTGTGGCGGTGGTCTTTGGCGCGGCCTTTGGTCTGTCGCCAAACTTCCGTGTCAGCTATGCCACTTCGGACCAATTGCTAAAAGATGCCTGCAAACGTATTGCGGAGTTTTGTGCATCGCTGGAATAAGGATAAAAGGACGGTTTAAAGCCGACGTAATAATATTGAAAAGCGGGTCAGCATCATCACCGCTGCGGCCGCAAGCCCAATCGCCAAGCCGGCCCAAAGACCGGCGCCGCCCCAATCGAACAGAAAACAAAACACATAGGCACCGGGCAATCCGATGATCCAGTAACTGACCACAGCCATGGCCATCGGCACGGCGGTGTCTTGAATGCCCCGCAAAAATCCCAAGGCCATAACCTGGGCAGCATCCACCACCTGAAACAACGCTGCCATCAACAAAAGCACACTGCCATAAAGGATAATCTGTTCAAAATCCGGATCGCCGGCATCAATAAAGGCCGACAGCAAAGGCTTGGGCAGCGTCACGAAAGCAAGGACTGTAACGGCTGCAAAAATCATCGACAGCACAAAAGCCGCAATAGCGCCCTGGCGCAGCGAAACCGCATCGTTTTGGCCGTAGGCTTTGCCCACCCGAATGGTGGCCGCGCCGGAAAGGCCGACGTGAACAACAAATGCCAAGCTGGTCAGTTGCAGCGCCACCCCATGGGCCGCCAAGGGCACTGTGCCCAGCCACCCCATCATAATGGTAGACCCGGAAAACAGACCCACCTCGGCAAAACTGGTGGCTCCAATGGGCACGCCCAGTTTTGCCACTTTGATCAAAGCGCTCCAGTCAGGGCGCCACAGACGGGCAAATATCTGTTGTTCGGGCAAAGCCCATTGGGCATAAACCGAAACGCCTATGGCCATAAAGATATTGACCGTCAGTGAGGCGATGGCCGCGCCCTGCACACCCAGTTCTGGCGCGCCCCAATTGCCAAAGATTAGGCAATAATTCAGTGGTATATTGATGATAAAGCCGCCCAATGTAATCAACAGAACAGCCTGCATTAATTCCAGCGCGGAAAGATAATCTTTTATCACAATCAGTATAAGTGCCGGCAACAGGGCAAAACCGACAATGCGCAAATAGCTCTGCGCAACATCCGATAATGCAGGGTCTTGCCCGAACATTTGCAAAACCGCCCCTGAGAACCAAAAAAGACCAAAGCTGGCAACAGAAAACAATGCCGACAACCACAGCGCCATCCGCGTCACCCGGCGTATTTGTTGATTATCCCCGCTTGAAACGGCACTGGCCACCAAGGGCATGACCGCGTGACCAAACCCCGATCCAACGATAAAGAAGACAAAGAAAAAAGTACTCCCCAGCACCACTGCGGCCAAAGCGTCGACCGAATAGCGGCCCAGCATGATTGTATCTGTCACCCCAATTGAGACATGCACAATGTAACCAGCGGCCAGTGGGGCACCAAGCGATATCATTTTTTTGATCTGTGAACGATAGGCGTCAGAAATATACATTTTTCTGCCTTACCTTGAAGCACGCCATGCCACAAGAAAAAGCCGCGCTATCGGATCATTCCAATAGCGCGGAAAGTTGATAGAGATGTTTGAAAGATGCGCCCCGACAGAAGGGATTTTAGGGGTGGGATGCAATTACCTGCCCGGGCGCACCTAAACCAATAAACCAAAAGGTTGGTCGGTTTTTGGTCTTATTCCTGATGGCCAACCAATCGGGCGACCCCCAGGACTAAATAACCTTAGAGAATGCAAACAAGATTTACATTTTTAAAAACTAAACAATGCCCTTTCTAAGATTTCACAAGGGTCTGTGAGTAAGGCCTTGCGATGGGTTTAAAGTGCAGCAACAAGGCGTCTTCAACAACGCATAAAGTTGCAAAATATACTTTGCAGAAATGCGATACATGCCCAAATACAAACTTTTACCTTCAAATTCATTATATTACATAATGCAATCATATTTGCCGCTTCATAAAGTTATCGATTTGATATTATTTTATAGCAAAAAATGTACCATATGACACGCATCTGATCTAATTGTTTCGCTTTGCTGCACATCAATCGATGGATTTGGCGATATTTGCATCTCGTGCCAAAGCTGCATTTTTCATAGCGATTCTATTTTTTAGCTTTCTTTTGCCTGATGACGCGCTTGATCACTTCCCCTTGTGCACGCAAAGTGTCATACTGGGCTCAAAACAAACAAGAGCAGCCTTTATGAGCGATCTTCTAAGCCGCGCCTCAAGTGATGACTATGATGCTTCCTCCATCGAAGTGTTGGAAGGGCTTGAGCCCGTTCGCAAACGCCCCGGTATGTATATCGGCGGCACGGATGAGCGTGCGCTGCATCATCTGGTTGCCGAAGTTCTGGACAACTCGATGGATGAAGCTGTGGCCGGACATGCCAACCGGATCGAGGTTGAACTGCACAGCGATTATGCGATCACCGTCCGCGATAATGGCCGCGGTATTCCGGTCGATCCGCATCCCAAGTTTCCCAAAAAATCCGCCCTTGAAGTGATCTTATGCACTTTGCATGCAGGCGGTAAGTTTAGCGGCAAAGCCTATCAGACCTCGGGCGGTCTGCACGGGGTTGGTGCATCGGTGGTCAATGCGCTTTCCGACAGTATGGTGGTGCAGGTGGCGCGCAATAAAGAACTGTATGAACAGCGCTTTAGCCGCGGTATTCCACTTGCGCCTCTGGCCAAGCTTGGCCCCACGCAAAACCGCCGCGGCACAACTGTGACCTTTCATCCCGATGCCGAGATATTTGGCAAACTGCGCTTCAAACCAGCGCGGCTTTTCAAATCAATCCGCTCAAAAGCCTATCTTTTTAGTGGTGTAGAAATTCGCTGGAAATCCGAAATTGACGATGGTGAAACCCCAACCGAGGCAAGCTTTCACTTTCCCGGCGGGTTGAGCGATTACCTGAATGAAACGCTTAACGGAACCACCACCTATGCCGAGCAACCCTTTAGCGGCGTTGTTGATTTTCAAGAGCGGTTCCAAATCCCCGGCAAAGTGGAATGGGCGATCAATTGGACCCCGTCGCGCGACGGGTTTATCCAGTCATACTGTAACACGGTCCCCACCCCCGAAGGCGGCACCCATGAAAGCGGTTTCTGGGCCGCTATCTTGAAAGGCATCCGCGCCTACGGCGAATTGGTCAACAACCGCAAAGCCAAAGACATCACCCGTGATGATCTGACCACCGGCGGCTGCGCCTTGGTCAGCTGTTTTATCCGCGAGCCGGAATTTGTCGGCCAGACCAAAGACCGGCTGGCCACCAATGAAGCCCAGCGCCTGGTGGAAAATTCGGTGCGCGACCATTTTGACAACTGGCTGGCGGCTGACACCAAATCAGCCGGTGCAATCCTTGATTTTCTGGTGCTGCGCGCCGAAGAACGCATGCGCCGGCGCCAAGAAAAAGAAACCCAGCGCAAAACAGCCACCAAAAAACTGCGGCTTCCGGGCAAGCTGGTGGATTGTTCGGCCACTGCGCGCGATGGCACGGAATTGTTTCTGGTCGAAGGCGACAGCGCCGGCGGTTCGGCCAAAATGGGCCGCGACCGCAAAACCCAGGCTTTGTTGCCCCTGCGTGGTAAAATTCTGAACGTTCTGGGTGCGGCCAGCTCAAAGCTGGGCACAAACCAAGAGATTAGTGATTTGTCACAGGCCTTGGGGGTCAGTTTAGGCACCCGGTTCAATCTAGATGATCTGCGCTACGACAAAGTGATTATCATGACCGATGCCGATGTGGACGGCGCCCATATCGCTGCGCTTTTAATGACATTCTTTTTCACCCAGATGCGGTCGATGATTGATGCGGGGCATCTTTATCTGGCCTGCCCGCCGCTTTACCGGCTGACCCAAGGGGCCAAACGGGTCTATTGCATCGATGAGCAAGAGCGCGACGAATGGCTGAAAAAAGGTCTGGGCGGTAAGGGCAAAATTGATGTCAGCCGGTTCAAGGGCCTTGGCGAAATGGACGCCAAGGACCTAAAGGAAACCACCATGGATCCGGCAACCCGCAAGTTAATACGGGTCAGCATTGATGAGGACGAGCCCGGCGAAACCGGTCATCTGGTGGAGCGGTTGATGGGCAAAAAGCCCGAGCTACGATATCAATACATCCAAGAAAATGCCAAGTTCGTCGAAGAGCTGGATGTCTAGGGGCCGCCCGACGCCATTTTTCAATAATATGTTTGCGTACATCGCTTTAACCACTAGGGTTGCGCAAACTGATCAATGAGGTGGCGCAATGTCGTATAGTACTTCTGCTCTTATCATGCTGGCCGCAGGGCTTGGCATTCCGGTTCTGGCGGCGCTCAACGCTGCGCTTGGCCAATTTCTCGGCTCGCCCGTGGCGGCTGTCACCGTGCTTTTATGCGTGGCCTGTAGCGCGATCTTCATCATCTTACTGACCACTTCAAGCTTGTCTTTTGCGCGCTTGGCTGAGGCCCCGAGGCATCTTTTTCTGGCGGGCTTACTGGTGACCTTTTATATTTTATCAATTACCGCTATTGCGCCGCATTTCGGCGTGGGAAATGCGGTCTTCTTTGTCCTTCTGGGCCAATTGATCAGCGCCGCTGTGGTCGATCATTTTGCGCTTTTTGGCGCGTCAGGCTCACCGCTGAGCCTAACCCGTTCGCTTGGGCTCGGGGTAATGGCACTTGGCGTCTGGATCACCCAGCAGGCCTGACAAATACGACAGATCGACTGCGACCCTACACAAAATCGCGGATCAAAACCGCCACCTCATCGGGTTTTTGGTGGTGCAGCCAGTGATCAGCACCTGTCAGCTTTTGCAGCGTAAAGGCATCACAGAGCGCATCCAGCCCCGCATAGCTTGACGGCAAAAGCGCCGTGTCATCGGTTCCCCAGATCAGTAAGTGCGGCACCGTGATCCGCATCATATCCGGATCAAGCGGCGCAGGCGGGGTGATGTCCCCACCCAGTTCGGGAACATATAACCCTGTTGCACGATACCAGTTGATCATGGCCTTTAGGCCGGATGCATCTTTCCAAGCGGCCAAATATCCCTTTAGCTGAGCTTTATCCAACCATGAAAGATTCATTGGCCCTGCAAACATTGCCTGCAATTTGGCAAATTCGTCAGCCGCCAAAACTTGCTCTGATCCTGCGCGCTGCAACCACAGAATATACTGAGAGGCCGCAATTTGATCTGCATCTTCGATTAAAGCGCGTTGAAACGGAATGGGGTGCACGCCATTTAGAATAACCAGTTTGCGCAGTAAATCTGGCCGCGCGATGGCCAGAGCATAGGCCGCCGACGCGCCCCAATCATGCCCAACGACATCAATCGGGCCGCCAATATGGTCAATCAGTGCCACCAGATCACTCACCAGATGCTCGATACGGTAGGCCGCAACATCGGTGGGCGCATAGCTTTGCCCATACCCGCGCTGATCCGGCGCAATGCAGTAAAACCGGTCTCTCAGCCGTGTGGCGACTGCGTCCCAAGCGCCGGAATATTCGGGGAACCCATGCAGCATCAACAGAGGCGGGTTTTTGACATCCCCCCATGTGCGTAGAAAAAATCTCTGACCGTTTAAAACTATAAAGTCCGACATCCGTTTGATCCCTGCTTGCCCTTGGGCGTGGGCTTGACCTATGCTTGGAGAGCCTGCAATCAACTGTGCCGTGCGGATCGGGGGAAATCAATGGTGACGCAACTGACATTGCCCTTCGCTCAGAAATTTCTGAACGACAACTTTGCCCAGTGGATTTTAGATCTACGTCCAACCTTAACCCATTGCGCCGATGGCAGTGCGGTCATTGATATTCCAATCACACCTCATATCCAACGTGTTGGCGCTATTGTGTGCGGGCAAGCCATGGGCGCGCTTGCAGATACAACCATGGTCTTTGCCTGCTTTAGCCATCTCGATCGGTTAGAGCCAGTCAGTACCACCACGTTAGATACCCAGTTTCTGCGCCCCGCATCGGGCGATACACTGAGTTGCCACGCCAAGGTTGAACGGGCGGGAAAAGCGGTATTTTTCCTTAGTGCAGAATTAATTACCCGGCCGAATGACAAACTGGTGGCCCGCGCCAGCGCGACATTTTACCTCCCCGCATAAAGGCGGCTGCCCCAACGCTTTAGTGACAGGCTTTGCCCAAGGCTTTCAAACGCCAGTAATTATAGGGAAGTGGCGTTATAAACCCTGCAAGCAGCATAAACGGGACGACCCACCACGTCAGCTTGGCGCCACCCGTCAGCCAGACATCCACCAAATTCATCGCCGCCTCCATCGAAATCATGGAAATCAGCGACATGCCAATGGCAGTTTGAAACGCGGCCTTTAAGGCCATCTGACGGCTAAGAATAACCGTTTCAAGCGCGATTGAGGTGAGCAGACCGTTTAAAATGGCAAGGCTCATAATCGCAAGCGTACTCCATGGGATGCCGGTATATTGGAAAAAGGCGATGGTGCCTAAATCCCCGATCGAGCAGCCAAGCAAACACCATAAGGTATTTTTAGAAGACTGGCGCCATGTGTGACGGCAGCGCCAATTTATGGAAAATGTATCGGTTAAAACGCTCATAACGACTCAGTTTGCCTCTTATTTCAGGCTGATATAGGCTCTCCAGTAACTGGAAGGTCAAGGGAGGCCAAGATGAAAATTTCCCAAGCGGCAGAAAGGGCTGGATTGCCAGTGAAGACCGTGCGGTATTATGCCGATATCGGGCTGGTTGCCCCCGCAGACCGCAGCGTATCTGGATATCGCAGCTATGATCAGGACGCAGTGCAAAAGTTAATTTTTATCCGCCGCGCGCGTGCTTTTGGGTTTAGCATTATCGAATGCCGTGAACTGCTTGGACTTTACGTTGATACCACGCGCTCAAGTGCGGATGTCAAAGCCATTGCCACGCGGCGGCTTCACGAAATCGAGCAAAAGCAAAAAGAGCTGCAATATCTGCATGACGAGCTTGCGCATCTGGTCACCTCATGTCGCGGCGACGACCGTCCTGACTGCCCGATTATATCCGGCCTTGCCCAACCGAAATGACTGAAACTGCCGCTTGATTTCACTTCAAAGCGCCGCGATTTTGCCACCACCGCGATAACGACGCGATACTGACGTAAAACTGATCCCGGTTTTGGGCTATTTCGAAGCCAATTCGCCGACCATTTTCCACAGTGCATCGGGCACATCAACCGTGGTTGCAGGCGTTTTGCCCTGCCCCGGCATCCGCGCGTCTTCATCCAGTGCCACCGCATCGGCAACCGCTTCAAATCGCTCATAAAATGCCGCGCCTGAGGCCGGATCAATTAAAATATAATACTGTCCCAGATCATGCGGCGGGCCCTGGGGCGCTTTGAGAGGTTTGACATCACGTGACACCACACCGCCAGTCATACCGGCCGCTAAAAGCTCGGCCATCAAACCAAAGCCCCAGCCTTTATAGCCGCCCATCGAGACCAATGAGCCCGCCAGCGCCGCCTCGGGATCAGTGGTGGGAAATCCTTTGGAATCAATGGCCCAGCCTTCTGGAATGCGCTCCCCCGCGGCTTTGGCCATAGTGATTTTGCCCAGCGCCACCGTGGTTGTTGACTGATCAAACTGCATGGTAACGCCGCCTTTGCCATCGGGCACAGAAAACGCAATTGGATTGGTCCCGATGACCCGGGTTTTACCGCCCGGAGGCGCCACAATCGGCGAGGCGTTGGTCAGCCCCAGCCCGATCAGCCCAGCGCGGGCGATTTGTTCGGTAAAATATCCAAGCGAGGTACAGGTATGGGCATGACCCACCGCCAAACTTGCGATGCCCAGCTCGCGCGCAGCCTCAGCGGCCACTGGCAAACCGCGTGCAAAAGCCGATTGTGCAAATCCCATTTTGGCATCCACATGCACCGCCCCGGCCCGAACAGAAGCCACTGATGGCTCTGCCGTTCCATTAACCCGCCCGCTTTGCAGTTGCTGACAATAGCTTTCAAGATAATATAGACCGCAAATCCGATTGCCGACGCTTTCTGCTGTGGCCACTGCATCCGCGACATGTTCAGAGATCCAATCTGCCGCCCCATGGGCCTGCAAAGCAGTTTTCGTTTTTTGCTTAATGATTTCAACGGTAACTTCGGTCATGTGCTCTTCCCTGCTTTGCTTTTGCGCGCGTTCGGTTTGACGCCATACGCCCTGTTTTTCAATAGCTGATTTAAGTGTGATTACAAATCTATTCCCTACCGAGGACATTATTTTTGAAGCCAGTAAAAATTTTGCAGTGGTATTTTTTATTGAATTTATTGGCGCCAAAACGTGTCGATGCATTTTCTTTTACCTAGGTGATTGACCTTGGCGGTTTTTGGGCCAATATCTCGTTTAAAAATCACAAAGCCTTATTGAGATAGGCGCGGAACGTCCCGTAAATTGAATATTAAAGGATTGAATATAATGTCCCTTGCAAATGGTCAGTCTTACCTTGCTATTCCCGGTCCATCAGTTGTTCCCGAGGCCGTTCTGCGTTCAATGCACCGCTCTTCGCCCAATATCTACGAGGGCGAATTGGTGGAAATGGTTCCTTCTATCATATCAGACTTGCGTTACGTGGCGCGCACTGATCACAATGTTGCGCTTTATATCGCGAACGGTCATGGCGCATGGGAAGCCGCACTCGCGAATATGGCAGGCCCCGGCGATACGGTACTTGTCGCCGCCACCGGGCAATTTGCACATAGCTGGGCAGAAATGGCCGAAACCCTTGGAATTAAAGCGGAAATCGTTGAATTTGGAACACAGTCGACGATTGATCCCACGCGTATCAGCGCGGCTTTAAGGGCCGATAAAGCACAGCGCATCAAAGCGGTTCTGGTCACCCATGTGGATACGTCCACGTCCATCAAGAATGATATAAAAGAGGCACGCGCAGCCATTGATGCCGCAGATCACCCTGCTTTATTGGCTGTGGATTGCATTGCCTCGCTCTGCTGCGATGTGTTTGAAATGGATGCATGGGGCGTTGATGTCATGGTCGCGGCCAGTCAAAAGGGATTGATGGTGCCGCCGGGGTTGGCCTTTGTCTATTTCAACGAGAAGGCCGCCCTACAGCAACACGCGCTTGAACGGGTCAGTTCCTATTGGAATTGGCAGCAGCGTGTTAGCCCAGAGGGTTTTTACCAATATTTTTGCGGCACGGCGCCGACCCTTCATCTTTATGGGCTGCGCACTGCTTTGGACATGATCAAAGCCGAAGGCATCGAGGCCATCTGGTCCCGTCATAAGGTGCTCGCCCAATCCATTTGGACAGCAGTGGATTGCTGGGGCAGCGGCGCAGGCCGCATGCGAATGAATGTGCAAAACCCCCAGCACCGCAGTCATGCTGTTACCGCGCTACACCTTGGGGCGCCCGATGGAAAAAAACTACGCCGCTGGGTGGAACATGAGGCCGGCTTAACCCTTGGCATCGGCTTGGGCATGTCCACACCCGACGATCCTAATGGCGACGGGTTTTTCAGGTTTGGACATATGGGCCATGTCAATGCGCAGATGATCATGGGGCTGCTGGGCACTGTTGAAGCCGGGCTTTGCGCACTTGATATCCCCCACGGGTCCGGCGCTGTCGACGCTGCCGCGCGGGTTATGGCATCAGCGAGCTAAGGCCGCGCTCAGCGCTTTGGGCAACAGATCACGTAACAATTCAAGATCTTCTGGTCGCCCGGCGCTGACCCGGATACAGCGGTTTTGCGGCGCTACAAAAGGCATTCTAACAAACAGGCCATTGGCCACCAGCTCGTCTAGGACAGCTTTGGCAAAGTGGCCATCGCGGCCGCAATCTATCGCGACAAAATTGGTAGCAGAGGGCAACGTAGACAAACCGTTTTCCTTAGCTATCTGCCCAATGGTAGCGCGGCCCCGCGCCACTTGTTGGCGCACATGGGCAAGCCAGTCCTGATCGCCAAGCGCTGCCAATGCGCCGGCTTGCGCGGCGCGGTTCATTCCAAAATGATTGCGAATTTTTTCAAATTGACCGATGAGATCGGCAGATCCCAAAGCATAGCCCACCCTTGCGCCTGCCATGCCGTAACCCTTTGAAAAGGTGCGCATTCGGATTACTTTTGCGTCGTTAATATCCACCTTTGGCGCTGTGCCTTCGGGTGCAAATTCGACATAGGCCTCGTCCAGAATTAAAAGGCAGCCCTCGGGTACTTTAGCGATCATACTTTCGATCACATCAGCTTCATGCCACGTGCCCATCGGGTTGTCGGGATTGGCAAGATAGACAAGTTTCGCTTTTTGCTTGTCGGCCAAATCCAAAAGCGCGTTGGGATCTTCGTGATCACCGGCATAGGGTGTTTTAAGCAAGGTCCCGCCAAATCCGGCGACATGGTAATTAAACGTCGGATACGCGCCATCTGACGTCACGACTTTGTCGCCCGGTCCAATCAGCATGCGGACAAGATAGCCTAAAAGCCCATCTATTCCTTCACCAACCACAATATTTTCCGGCGCTATGGCGTGGTGATCGGCCAAAGCTGCGCGCAAATCAAAGCTGGTGGGATCACCATATTTCCAAATATCCGAGGCTGCCGCCTGCATCGCCTCAATCGCCTTAGGGGACGGGCCAAAGACGTTTTCATTGGCCCCAAGACGCGCGGAAAATGCGCCGCCTCTCGCCCGTTCTTGGGTTTCGGGCCCCACAAAGGGAACGCTTGCGGGTAGGCTTTCGACCAATTGTGTATAACGCGGTTTGCTCATAGCATAGAGATAATGATATATTGCCAAAAGAGGCAAGAGCGTAAAGGTTTTGAAAGCTATCCTAAAGAAAAATAACTTTTACTTTGCAACCGCAGGCTGGGCAGAACAAAAGGTCCCAGCCGCATCACGCAATTTTGAGCCGATCGGTGCGGTAAAAACCAATACAGCCTTGACCTTCGCGGTGATCAGGCACAGGGTCTGCAAAATAAATAAAACGGAGCCGGCCAGTGCGTCATAGCAACCAACCTTTCGCTGCATATGAATGGATGATCGCTTGGCGCTACCTGCGTGCGCGCCGTGCCGAAGGCGGCGTCAGCGTGATGACATGGATTAGCCTAATTGGCGTCACACTGGCAGTTTTTGCACTGATTGCCACGCTTGCTGTCCGCTCGGGATTTCGCTCAGAAATTGTAGATACGATTTTGGGCGCAAATGCCCATGTCACAGTCTATCAAATTCCGATGGCGGATGATTTTGGCCGTTTGGACCGGACCATCCATAATTATTCTGAAATGGCGAACGCCATTGGCAAAGTCGAAGGGGTCAACCGCGCTGCACCGCTGATCAAAGGGCAGGTTATGGCCAGTTTCGGCGGTCAAAATGCGGGTGTGCAGGTATATGGCATTTCGGCCTCTGATTTGATGACGTTACCGCGGATCGCAAAACCGGAAGACTTTATCGGGGATATTGGCGATTTTGAACAGGGCATTGCCATCGGATCAGGCGTTGCGCGAATTTTAAACGTAACCCTTGGCGATAAAATCAAACTTATCTCGCCAGAAGGGGTCAAAACAGCCTTTGGAACCAGCCCGCGGGTTAAAAGCTATACGATCTCCTATATTTTTACTGCCGGCCGGTATGATATCGACAAGACCCGCCTTTATATGCCGTTCGCCGAAGCCCAAAATTACTTTAATCGCGAGGAAGTGGCCGATGAGATAGAGGTCATGGTTGAAAACCCCGATCAGGTTATACGACTATCAGATGCGATTTCCTCAGCCGCTGGCGCCCGCGCTCAGCTTTGGAGCTGGAAAGATGCATCGAGTAATTTCCTAAGGGCTTTGGAAATCGAAGATAACGTGATGTTTATCATCATGACCATATTGGTGTTGATTGCGACCATGAACATCATTTCCGGCTTGATTATGCTGGTGAAAAACAAAGGCCGTGATATCGGTATCCTGCGCACCATGGGATTAACCGAGGGGTCTGTGATGCGGGTATTTTTTATCTGCGGGGCTTTCACCGGCGTGATCGGCACAGTATTCGGTGTGATATTGGGCTGCTTGTTTGCGATCTATATTGATCCGATCTTTTCATTGGTCAATTACGTGGCTGGCGGCGGTGTTTGGGACCCGTCCATAAGAGGCATCTATTCAGTCCCTGCCGAGCTTCATCTAAACGATGTTTTATCAGCTGTGATCCTGTCATTGGGCTTAAGTTTCGGCGTTACATTTTTCCCAGCGCGGCGCGCGGCGCGCATGAACCCGGTCGAGGCACTTCGCTATGAGTGATCTACTTCTTGAATTAAGCGCACTTGAAAAAGCCTATCATCGGGGCCGCCCAAATCAAATCAATGTTCTTTGCGGTGCAAACCTTAAAGTAAAACACGGTGAAATCATCGCCTTGGTCGCGCCCTCTGGTGCGGGAAAATCTACATTGCTGCACATTGCCGGTCTTTTAGATACTCCTGATGCCGGCGAGGTAAAATTCCATGGCGAGGTTCTAAATACAATGAGCGACCGGAGACGTACAATGATCCGGCGTAAAGAAATCGGTTTTGTATATCAGTTTCATCATTTGTTGCCTGAATTTTCAGCCCTTGAAAATGTGATGCTGCCACAACTTGCAAATGGACAAGCACGCAGTGAAGCCAAATCAGTGGCCGCTGAGCTACTGTCAAAAGTTGGCATCGCCGAGCGGGCCGATCATAGGCCAGCCGAGCTATCGGGCGGGGAACAACAAAGGGTTGCTTTTTGCCGCGCTTTGGCAAACGCCCCTAAAGTGCTTTTGGCGGATGAGCCTACTGGAAACCTTGATCAAACCACCTCTGAGCAGGTATTTGAAATTTTAATGTCTGTGGCACGGCAAACCGGATTATCAGCTGTTATTGCCACCCACAATCCACAGCTTGCGGCAAAAATGGATCGGACAGTGACTTTAAAAAATGGTCTTCTGGAATGAACCCTATGGCGTTTAAATTATTTTCTTAGTTTTGATTGTAATAGCTTTTTCTCAACTCTTCCGCCGAGGCACCGCTTAAGTACCTAAAAAGAAGGATCAGGTTTCGTGTCCCGCGCAGTAACCAGCCGTTTTTTTCATAGGCCTTAGCACTGGTGAGAATAGTCACAGGCAACATGCGCAAGTGCCGCTTTAGTTTTAAAGCAATTGCCACATCTTCCATCAAAGGTTGGTCCGGATAACCGCCGATACTGGTCAGCTGATGCCGAGAAATCAATAAACCCTGATCCCCATAAGGCAGCCCCAAGAAAATTGAACGAAGATTGGCCCACCCTTCTGTAACCCGCGCCATTAGATGACTGCTGTTAAAGCCCAGCTTAAAGAAAAACGCTTTTTGTCTATTGGCCAGAAAAGAAGGTAATTTGTCACCCCAGCCTTTGGGTAAAATGCAATCAGCGTGCAGGATAAGCAGCCAATCACCTTGTGCCTTCGTGCTGGCACGAGCCACTTGCCCACCGCGCGACGCAGGTCCTTTGACAACGGTTGCGCCGGATTGATCTGCGATCTTACAAGTCTCATCCAAAGAGCCGCCATCAGAAACGATCACTTCACATATCACACCAATTGCCACCCCTTCATACAGGCTGCTCAATAAGCTTGGCAGGCTGTCTTGAGCGTTCAAAGTTGGAATGATCACCGAAATTGGAGCACGCATCCTCTGTTCCATCTGAAAAACACACTATATATGTAACGAGAGTAACCAAGGATTGCCACATGGTCTTAGCCACAAATTCGCGCGAAATAATTCGAATTACCGGCAATGATGCCCGGGATTTTTTACAAGGCTTAGTTACAAATGATGTGAATAAGATTGACCAAGGCTTGGTTTATACGGCGCTTTTGACCCCGCAAGGTAAGTTTCTTTTTGATTTCTTTTTATTCGCGGATGGGCCTGATGTGATGCTTGATGTGGCTGCGGATCAGTCTCAGCCGCTGCTCAAACGGCTTGGGATGTATCGCTTGCGTGCAGATGTCGATTTCAACGCCGCGCCGTTTTACGTTGAATGCGGTCTCGGCAATCCGCCTCAAGACGGTTTTGCGGATCCGCGTCATCAGGATATGGGATGGCGAAGATATTCATCAAATCCCGTTGAAGACAACTTTGATTGGACAGCGCGGCGCATAGCCTGCTTGGTTCCTGAAAGCGGAAATGAACTGACAGCAGATAGCTATATTCTTGAATGGGGTTTTGAAACCTTAAACGGGGTGGATTTTTCGAAAGGCTGTTATGTGGGGCAAGAAATAATTGCCCGAATGAAGCACAAAACCAAACTTCGAAAAGGGATTGCGCGCGTTGCTATAAAAACGCCTGTCCCGCTTCACACCCCGATCATGTCACAGGGTAAGGAAGCGGGATATATTTGTTCGCAGGCGTCCGGAGACGCGCTGGCCTATCTACGTTTTGACAGAATAGGTGATAATATGACGGCAAATGGCGTTTCCATCAGCTTGTCAGGTAACCTGGCCAGTTAAGGCTTTATTGTCAAATATCGGCATTTTAACAACTTGGCGCCAAAAGCACTCGGATTATTGTTGGTGCGCTATGCGCGCTCAGAATATTCCATTGCTTCAGTATTGATGATCACCTTTTCATCTTGGGCAACGAAGGGCGGGACCATAACCTTAACGCCGTTATCCAATATTGCCGGCTTGAAACTATTCGCAGCCGTTTGGCCTTTGACAACAGGCTCTGTTTCGACAACTACACAAGTCACTTTTTGAGGCAAGGTCGCGTTCAGTGCCTCATCGTCATAAAATTCTACAACAATGGTCATACCGTCTTGCAAAAATGGCCGGCGCTCTCCGAGCAATTCAGAGGAAAGCTCGATTTGTTCATAGGTTTCTGTATCCATGAACACCAGCATACCATCACTTTCATAAAGAAACTGCTGATCTTTTTGCTCTAAGCGAACGCGTTCAACTTTGTCTGCGCTTCGAAACCGTTCATTCAACTTTGAGCCATTGCGCAGATTTCGCATTTCGACCTGTGCAAACGCACCGCCTTTTCCAGGCTTCACATGATCCACTTTTACAGCCGCCCAAAGCCCACCATCGTGTTCCAGAACATTACCGGGGCGAATTTCATTTCCATTTATTTTGGCCATCTCAAAACCTGCGTCTAATTGATTGATATTTAGCTCACTGCCCCTATATCTATGGGGCATAGACTTGGCAAGCTAACCACATGAGCTAATGAACGGAATAAAGCCATGCGTATAGTGCATATTAGCTATGCAAAATAAGTCTACCCGAATCAGTAATTTTAGGTCATAAGCAAGTCTACGCCGAAAAGACAAGAGCAAGAATAAAGGACGACGAGATGAAGGATTTCGTTGACGCGAGCGCGTTTAACAGTGAGCAGGGCAATAGAGCACGAAAGCTTTTTGCCGCCGTAGTTCTTGCCGCTTTGGATGATGCAATCGCTGATGATAAGAAATATGGCAATGGGCCAGAGCAAATTGCACGCTGGGCTCGGTCACGCGACGGCCGCGAAGTGTTGTCTTGCGCTGGTATTGACCCGAACGAACGCGTTGTCAGTGGCTTGATGGATTTTGTCGGGAAAGGCGTGCGCACATCTGTCGCGCTTTCACGCGAAGAATGTGAGCGCCGCCATGCCGCGCAACAACAGGCCGAAGCCGCATAAATTTGACTGCGCAACCTGCAAAGCATTTTAGAAACGCCAGATAAACTCTGGCGTTTTTTTATTTAGCCGCGCAGTTTTCCAGACTTAAGAACACTCTGGATTTCCCGTTGCACCATCTGCCGGATATTTTGGGTAATCTTCTCTCCCAAAGTACCGCGCAGTTCTTCGCGGATAATCTCGGCAACTGTTTCGCGCAACTTTTCGGAATTGAGGCTCTCTGTTTCAGCTGACCGTAACGGGGTCTCAGACTTTGTCTGAACAGCTCGTAACGCAGCTGGCGCATCAAACTCGCCTAAAGCTGCATCAACCACCTGTTCCCACGGAAATCCGGTCACTTGCTTGCCTGCGTAGTCGTCTTGACCTGCGCTGTCTGGTTCCCATGGTCCCTCTGAGCGAGCAATCATTTCTTCCAATTTCGAAATCTTAGCCTCAAGGTTTCGTGACACAGGTGCCTGCTGTGCCCGCTCCAACTTACGCCCTTCAACAACACGCAATGCAGGTCCCAAAAGAAGTTTTTCGTTTCTTTCAGTTTCGATTAGTCCTACGTCGTTGTCGTCCTTATCCGCTATAAGTTGTTTTAGTGAGGTTAAAACGTCGTCTATTTCTACCTTGCCCAATGGTTCGTTCATTGTATCTACCTTCTAGTGAGGAGTGATACCATTGTAACCATGAACTACTGTTCGCACAAGCTCTGAACGAATCACTTATTTGGAAAGTGCTTTTAAAACCCGATCAAGAGCTTTACCTTGTGCACTTCCCGAAGATGGCGCTGTCTCTACCAGGTTGAAATATTCAGCAGGATCATACTTTTGCACAGGTAAGTTTAGAGTATCAACTGTCAATTTACCCATCTCAGAAAGAACACGGTAGGCGGCAAGATACTCGTCTGTTACCGCAGAAATTAGCCCGGCTTTCGCATCCAACAGTTCTTGCTCCGCGTTTAAAACATCCAATGTCGTTCTTGATCCAAGCGTTGCCTCTTCACGCACCCCTTCGAAAGCCACACGCGCAGCGCGAATTTGTTCTTCGCTAGCTTTTCGCCCTGCCCGCGCCATGTCCAAAAGAGCAAACGCTGATCCAGCTTGCTGTTCAATTCTATGACGCGTGATGTGCAGACCGGATCGCTGCGCATCTCGTCGTGCCATGGCTTGACGAACAAGCGAAGGAAGCCGACCACCTGAATAAATTGGCCCTGAAGCAGATACACTCACCGTGCTTTGGGCACTGAAGTCATCTGCTTCTTGGTCGGTATAGCGCATTGACCCGCTTAGTTTTACGCTTGTGCCCATGCTGGCCTTTGCGCGAGAGACATTTAATTCAGCCTGCTTTATTTCATGCTGTATACGCAGCATGTCAGGATGGCTTCGAACGGCCGCGGATTTTACGGCTTTTACAGTGTCTGGCAGCTTTGGGGTAGAAGTGGGCTCTTCCAATTCTCCTGCTGGGGCACCAATTGCCTGCTGATAAGCTTCTTGCGCCTGAATATAGGCGCCACGCGCAGCTGCTAAAGCACTTGCAGACGCCGCCAACCTGGCCTCGGCCATCGCAACGTCTGTTTTTGTAATTTCTCCTACATCAAAGCGATCTTGGGCTGCGCGTAATTCTTCTTGAATGACCAACAAGTTGTTTTTGCGCAATCCCACTGTTTCCAACTCACGCCGCAGCTTCATGTAAGCATCGACCGCCGAGAACAAAATCTGCTGCTCCACAGAGACAAGAGCTTGGCGCGTCGCCAGAACTGCCTCTTTGGCCGCTTCAAGCGCCATTTTATTTTGGCCGCCGTCAAACAGCGTTAGTTCTGCTGAAATTGCCAGATTTGCTGACGGTGAATTGTTGAAAGAACGTGCATTTCCAGTGCTGGCGCTTTGGCTCCAGCCACGTTGATCTTGAACCGTTGCTGACCAGTTCGCCACAGGCCTTAAGGCGGCTGCAGCCTGTGCAACATCTTCATCTGCGGCCCGCAACAAAGCCCTGTTTTGCTCCAAAAGACCACTATTATTGTAAGCAGCACTCATGGCTTGACGCAAAGTCTCGGCCTTCAAAGGCAGTCCCAGAGCACAGGTTAAAGCAGCCACAAATAAAGTAGTAACTGCAGTCCTTTTTCTAGTGGTCAACATCATGCGGCCCCCAAATTACCAAGCGGCGGATCAGGCAATAGCTAAATTGCCAACCACCACGCGGTTTATTAAATCAAAGTGTGAACGCTTTATGGCGTTCAAATCCAGTCAGCACCGGCGCTGCGGCATTAAATGCGAACCGCCAGTTTACCTTTCCATTTAACTTATGTCCAATTTTCACAATGCCAAGGGCTTCTTCATTAAAAATACATGCAATTCTGCCGCCATCTTTTAATTGCTCCAAAATATTATCGGGCATATGCTCGACTGCACCCTGCAACATAATAACGTCATATGGACCGTGCTGTGCAGCGCCTTCTGCCAAGGCCCCGCAATGAAGCACCACATTATCTGCGCCCACTCTGCCTAACGTTTCCTCTGCTTCTGCCATCCGGCCTGGTTCATCTTCTACGGCGACCACTGCCTCTGACAATCGTGAAATCAACGCTGACGAATACCCCAGACCAACACCTATATCCAAAACCAATTCATCGTTTTGGATATTCAAATAGTCCAACATCTTGCCCAAGGTGCGCGGGTCGAGCACAACGCGGCTATCGCCAAGATCAACATTTTCACCTATATATGCAGCTTCGCGCTTTTCGCGGGGCACAAATAATTCACGCTCCACGCGCAACATAGCATCTATCACAGGAAATTTAGTCACATCACAGGGGCGCACCTGTGTGTCCACCATTGTTATCCGTCGTGCAGCATAGTCAGTCATTGTTCAACTCGGCTATTATTGGGTTTGATGGGTGTCTTGCCACAAGTTTTGACAAGGGGCAACGCAAAGAGACCCTATTAAGGTAAAACCAAGTAAATTTAAGTGATTTTTTGGATATTCGTAATTCAATCTACTGCACCAAAACTACTAAACGAAAGTCAAATATTGCTCATTTTCGCACCCTTAGCGGATGCGGCACGGGATCTTTAGCGCGGAAAAGATATTTCAAAAATACGCTTCCATAACCTGCAAAATAATAACCTTGATTGCGCCTTAAATAGTGATCTCTATTTCTTTGATAAAGGTCGGGTAATTTATACCAAGACACATTTGGGTGCATATGATGGACCACATGAAAGTTGTTATTTAAGAACAGAAAAGACCACAGCCCCTGACCTTCGATCACAACGGTCCGGGCGCGTGGTTTTTCATGTGCGCGATGTTCAAGAAAAGTGCGTACTTTTAATAGCGACATTGCACAGTAGGCCGAGATCAAAAACTCAAAAAAACTAATGTTAGCTATGTATACAACCCAATATAACACGCAAAACATGGCCGGGATATGTATTGCCCAACCCAAAGCAACTCGGACCTCGCCTTTTGCTATCTTCACCATATCAGAGACCATAAAGCTTATTTGGCCCAATAAGGGGCCAATCAACATTCGTCCAATCAGTGTATTATTAAATTGAAACAAATATCGAAGTACATTTGGCAAACGACACCACTTTTTGGGGTCGATAAAATTGGTCTCTGGATCATCATAAGGATCCGTTAAATTTTCATCAAAATGGTGCGCCAAATGCAAATCTGAAAATCGAAGATAGGGGATTAAAAAAGAAAGAGAGGGAAACACCAGAAGAGCATTTAAAAACTGATTACGAAAAGGGTGGCCATGCAAAATCTCATGGGTCAGTGATGAATGAAGGGTCATTGTTAAAATTATTATTGTTATCCCTAAAGGCGGCCAAAAACTATATAGCCACGTCGTGCCGAACGCAAAGCCACTATAAACGCAAATCACCAAAACCACTGTTGGCCATTCAAATTCATTGGACCAGCGATCAGTCACCGCTTTGACCCCACTTTATGCTGCCCCAAATTCTTTCGTAAACAAAATAACAAACCAACCCGATCAAGCTGTTTGCAATTGCAATGTTAAGACCCATTTTGAAAGATCCGGTAAATAATAGACCCGTGATGCACATCATAATCCAGCCAATCAGCATCCATATCCCGGCTTTTACTCCTGTTCTTAGTTTGCGTTCCATTGCTTTGCCCTTTTTGGATCACAAGGAACGCTGTCAAATAGCTCCAACTAGGAATAGTCGGAAAATGATTAACATTTTCAATATATGATGATATTTATAACTACATGAATATATATATCGACAAACGCATCCGTGCGGCGCAGTTTCGCGAACGTCTAAGGCAAGCCTTGCAACTTAGCGGTATTAGCCAAGCCGCGCTTGCCCGCAATATCGGAGTGGACCGTTCGACAATTTCTCAACTTCTGGGCGACAGTGGTGCCCGGCTTCCCAATGCACAAGTGGTGGGTGAATGCGCTGCGGCATTGAATGTGTCCGCTGACTGGCTGCTAAGCCTTTCGGACCGCCCCGAAAATGCGACCGACATTGTTGCGAATTCATTAGCGCTTTCGCGTGCACCCCGAGCGCTGGTTGACGAACAAATTTACTATTGGCACCGCGAAGCTGCCGGATATAAAATTCGTCATGTGCCTGCCACCCTTCCAGACATGTTTAAAACGGATGCTATGTTGGAATGGGAATATGCACCGCATCTTGGCCGCACAATCCAGCAGGCGATTGGCGCGTCAAAAGACCGCCTAAACTGGATGCGGGAGTCGACTTCGGACTATGAAATCGCAATTCCTATTCACGAAATGGTCAGTTTTGCCACTTCGCAGGGTTACTATCGCGATTTGCCGACAGAGGTTCGCACCGAACAAATCCGGTGGTTGGTGGATCTTTGCGATCAATTTTATCCACGGGTGAGAATTTATCTTTTTGATAGCCGGCGCCTGTATTCAGCGCCGGTCACCATGTTTGGGCCGCTTTTGGCTGTGCTCTATGTGGGCCGCCATTATCTGGCCTTTCGTGACAGAGAACGGGTGCACTGCTTTACCGAGCATTTTGATGCTTTGATCCGCGAGGCGTCTTTTACCACCCGTGAGCTAGAGCAGTTTTTCAAAACCCATGTTAAGAGCTAGGATCAATACGGCATGGGATGCGCTTTATGGGCATCGGTAATATCATCCAGACATTCTTGGCTTAGCACCACGTCGCTTGCTCCAAGGATATGTTCAAGCTGTCCAAGCCGGGTGGCACCAAAGATGGCCGAGCACATGAACGGTCTGGTGCGGCACCATGCCAGCGCCATATGCACAGGATCAATCCCATGTTTTCGGGCAATTCCCAAATAGGCATCGACGGCAGGATAGACCCGCGCATTTGCACGACCGCTGAGGTTTTCAACCAACGACATACGTGATCCTGCGGGAATATTTCCATCTTGGTACTTGCCGGTCAAGAACCCGGCGGCAAGCGGGGAAAAGGCTATTAAGCCAACGTCTTCGTTTACGCTTAACTCCGCTAGATCTGTGTCATACAGCCGGCATAAGAGCGAGTATTCATTTTGCATTGTAGCCACCCGTGGCAGCCCCATGTCCTCAGAAAGACGAAGCCACTGCGCAGTGCCCCAAGCGCTTTCATTGGACAGGCCAAAGTGGCGGATAGTGCCCTTCTCGACCTCTTTCTGCAACGCTTCTAAACAGTCTTGCATATTGGCCAGTGTGGCGGCCTTATCCTGCCCTGATGGATCATAGGTCCAGTTTTGACGAAACATATAAGAGCCCCGATTAGGCCAGTGAAACTGATAAAGGTCGATATAATCGGTTTGCAACCGCCGCAGGCTGCCCTCGATCGTTTCGGCGATTGTCTTGGATGAAATTGGCGCCCCATCCCGCGTGTGTTGCAACCCCGCACCCGAATGTTTCGTAGCAAGGATGTAATTGCCGCGCCGCGCCGGGTTCTTGGCATTCCAGGTTCCTATAATTTCCTCTGTTCTTCCAATGGTTTCCTTGGATATCGGGTTGACCGGATACATTTCGGCTGTGTCTAGAAAGTTGATCCCGCCATCAAGCGCCATATCAATTTGCGCATGCCCCTCTGCTTCGGGTGTCTGGGTGCCGAATGTCATCGTACCAAGGCATAGCTCGGACACCATCACACCGGTGCGGCCCATTGGATTTTTTCTCATATTGCTTACTTTCCTAATATATTTTTGCTTAGTTGTGATCTATTTCATAGCCATATGCAATCAAGCTTTCCCCAGATATATCCATGCATAAGCCAAAAAACATCCCAAACAGATAGGGCTTGAAACCGCGCAAAACCCATGTCGGTATTGCGTCTGTATCGCGGCAGTATCGCGGTGGTGCGAAAATGGATGCCATTTTACCAGATGTTCTGGATAACGACATTAAATTCCTCTGAATTCAATTCTTGTTTAGCGAATGAAAGCCACCACAAATATGTCAATTTTCATTGAGAACAAAAAGTGAACACTGTATAGCATGAGTCATGCAAACGACTCTTTTAACTCGAAACCACCCCCCCAAACGGCCGGCGCTTACGGTTCTGAAAGATATTGATCTGGATCTCGGGCGGGTCCATGAATGTGCCGGCCGCGCGCGGCGCGTTTTTGCGCTAATACTGGCGGCGCGCACCAACGGTCCGGTGCTGTGGATTGCGCCGGCATACGGGACCGACAAGCTTAATCCCGATGGCATGCTACGCTTTGTTGATCCGGGGCGGTTTATATTTGTGGCCCCGCAGCGCGCCGAGGATCTTTTGTGGTCAATGGAAGAGGCGCTGCGCAGCGGCGCGGTGCCTTTGGTGGTGGCTGATATGCCGGGGTTTCCGGGTTTGACCCCGGTACGCCGGTTGCACCTTGCCGCCGAGGCAGGCGCGGCGCAGGCCCCGCGGCCGCCGCTTGGCCTGCTATTGACGCCGGATGCAGGCGGCGCGCAGGGGGTGGAAACCCGCTGGGTGATGCAGCCAGATATAGCCCCGGATATGGCCAAAGAGCTGCCGCACGATCACCTGCGCTGGAATCTGGCACGCAGCCGCGCGCGCCGCGCAGCGCCGCGCGACTGGCATATCTTGCAAACCCCGACCTGCCCGTTTCAAATCGCACCCTGAGGGCGGAGTATTTTGCAAAAATTGTTGCGACTGCAAAAAAATGCTGACGCCATCGACAATCGACTTGCACGCGGGCGAAAAAAGGACACAGATGACCACATGCGATTACTATTGTCCTTTGCCGCTTTATTTTTATCCATTGTTTTATTGCAATTGTCGACGGGCGGTGTGGGCCCACTGGATGCACTGTCAGGATTTGCACTAGATTTCTCCACCCAGCAAATTGGTCTGCTTGGCTCGGCGCATTTTTTAGGGTTTTTCATCGGTTGTTGGTGGGCCCCTCGGGTGATGGGATCGGTGGGCCATTCGCGCGCCTTTGCTGCCTTTACAGCCACTGGCGCGATCGGGCTTTTGGCCCATATGCTGGTGATAGATCCCTATGCATGGGCACTGATGCGGGTGGCCTCGGGGCTGTGCGTTGCAGGCTGTTATACGGTGGTTGAATCCTGGCTTCAGGCCAAGGTCACAAATGCCACCCGCGGCCGCACCATGGGCACCTACCGCGTGGTGGATATGGGCGGATCGCTTGCCGCCCAGCTTTTGATCGGGGTTCTGAGCCCAGCCAGTTATGTGTCGTATAATTTATTGGCGCTTTTATGCTGCGCCACCTTGATCCCGATCACCTTGACCAAAGTCACGCAGCCGGAAGTCCCACGCGCACCGCGCCTGCGGCCGATGCTCGCTGTTAGGCGCTCACCGCTGGCGGCAGCCGGCGTTGTGGTGGCCGCCCTTTCGGGGGCCTCTTTTCGCATGGTCGGGCCGATTTATGGCCAAGAGGTGGGATTGGCTGTCGATCAAATTGCCTATTTCCTTGCCGCCTTTGTACTTGGCGGTGCGCTGGCGCAATACCCGACGGGATGGCTGGCCGATAAGTTTGATCGCCGCTGGGTGCTAATCTGGCTATCGGTGGCCGCAATATGCAGCTGTCTTGTGACTATTTTTGTACCCGCAAGCAGCCAAACCATGATTTTGGTAACGGCCGGTCTGTTCGGATTGACAACTTTTCCCATATTTTCAGTGGCCGCCGCCCATGCCCATGATTTTGCCAGTTCGGACGAACGGGTCGAGCTGTCAGCGGCCTTGATGTTTTTCTTTGCCACCGGCGCGATCGCGGCGCCTTATCTGGCCTCGGAACTGATCGAGTTTTTTGGCCCTGCCGCGCTGTTTGTGATGATTGCGTTGGGGCATGCGGTCTTGGTCATCTTTGGCGTCTGGCGGATGCGTGCGCGCCCGACGGTGGAAGACAAAACACCCTATGTCTATTCGCCGCGCACCTCGTTTACCATCGGCCGTCTGCTTAGCCGCAACCGCAAACCATAAACCCCCCGTGCACTGGCTTTCCGGCCAAACTCGCCTAAGCCCCCTTTCGTCCTGTGCCAACATGCGCTAGACGAAGCAAACGCAAATTTTAGGGTCTGCCATATGACACG
>CABXKH010000024.1 GCA_902512685.1 Paracoccaceae bacterium
CTACATTCCCTTGTTGATTTGAGGACGAACTTTCACTGACTGGTGCCGCTGGTCGCCGCGGATCATCGGAAACACTTGTATCACGCAGCGCAATACTGTCGGCTAACGCCTGAGTCTCGGGGTCTGGGACTGTATCCAGTTCGTGTATAAGCACATCTTTGCAAGTTCGAAACTGAGCCATCGCCATTGCCCGTTCACCGTTAGCGGCGTGCAACCTCATGATCATTCTGTGCGTTTGTTCCTTTAGTGGTTCAAGAGAAAGACTGTCCCGCAACAGTTTGATTGCTGAACTGTTGTCGTCTTCCTTTGTAAATCTGTCTGCATTTTTTTGAAGGACCGAAATGGCAAAGTTCACACATTCGTTTAGGATGTCGCGTAGCCATTCCCTAAATAATTCGCTGTCGTGTTCGAATCCTGTGAGAAATTCACCGGAATAAAAGTCTTCAAGGCTTGAAACGTTACCATTATTGTCTGGTAAATTCTTCAACTGGTCGTAGATGCCGACTTAAATATCAGAGTGTTCAAGTAATTCATCATCCTTCACTTCAAAATAAAGTTGACATTATATCTGACTAAGACCGCTTTTCAAAAACAGGACCTCACTAAGTCATTGAATAAAAAGACTACAAAAATTTTCAATCCGCGTTATTGTGGGATAAATCAATAGAGAAGTGCTTTACCAGACAGTTGAAGGACAAAAGCATTTCAAAAGAAATATGGACTGTGATAAAATATAAACCAAAAGAGGGTTGTGAGGACGAATTTGAAGAAGGTTTGAAAAGACTTGGGCAAATGATTGACAAGTCGAAATTAGGTCAGGAGTTTCAAAATAAATTTATTAGGATTGATATTGGTGAGTACGTGCAAATTGTACAAATGCCGCATTTAGAATCTTTGCTTGATGGGCAAATGGACGGTTTGGAATGGTTGTATGGTGTTGATCACTTACTTGAATATTATGAAGACGGCAGTCGCACTGAAGCCTTCTCTGGTTTCATAATAGATTAGAATTGCCCCTTAGATGGCTAACAAAGACTTGGAGGTACGAAAATGACAAAAATTGCAATAGTAACTGGGGCGTCTAGGGGATTTGGACGAGGTACCGCTCGCGTTTTAGCTACTGAGGGTGCTTATAAGGTTTATGCCACCGCAAGAACAAAATCTGCGTTGGAAAGTCTAAAAAAAGAAGTAGATGACAGCACAGGCTCAGGGGAAATTATTCCAATTGTGCTAGACCAAAACGATGATGCAGCTGTTAGCAATTTTGTAGAGCGAGTAACATCGTCAGAGGAGAAAATTGATCTTCTGGTTAACAGTGCTTATGCGGGCTTGATTGCAATGACGCCTCATTTTGGAAAGCCCTTCTGGGAACGTCCAATTTCAGTTTTTGACGGATCGATGAATATAGGCGTCAGAAGTTCTTATGTAATGACTAAATTAGTAGCCCCAACAATGGTGAAGGCCAAAAATGGTCTGATTGTTCAGATTTCTAGTTGGGGCGGGTTCACCTATGTTTTCGATGTAGGATACGGTGTTGCACATGCCGCTATGGACCGTTTGAGCTTCGATATGGCAACCGAATTGCAAGAGCATAATGTTCGTGCAGTCACCCTACATCCCTCAGGGGGCCAAACCGAGGTCACAGAATTTCCAGATGGAGAAACTCCCTCTTATGTAGGCCGATCCATCTTGGCTTTGTCCGACAAAGCTGATGATAATTTTCTCAAAAAAGCTAATGGTAAAACCTTGTTCACGGCTGAATTGGCCAATCAGTTTGGGTTTTCTGAAGATGGTGATAACGGTCACGTATTGAATCAAACTAGATTAGAGGGATTAAAGCCCTTCAAAGAGATTAGTGCTACTCGCCTAGCGCAATACAATCTTGAAGCGGCTCTCCCCAAAGCATCCGACACGAATAACTTGGAATTTGCAGGCCTCTTTCCCGGAGCAAAAAACTTCAAAACTTAAGAATGTAGCTAGTAAGCCGAATAAATTTACGTCTTTGAATGACAGTGAGGGCGCTGCCAGAATAAACCGCCTTGCCCACGCGAGGTCTAGCAATTAGCTGTGCGGCTTAATTTCCATGACCGCGAGAGCATTAGTTTGTATTCAGAAGCAAACGTAATATGCCCTCTTCTTTCTATTCGCATTAATCCATAAGGCCATATAAAAAAGTTAAGGGCACTAATTTAGGGGGGTAAGGACACCTACGCTTTAAACCGAAACATTTGCCAAAACTTTTTCGCGCGTTGTAGCTATCTTTGGTTCATCCATCGTAACGGATCCGCGCTTTAAGGTGTAAAACTGATCTGCCAGTTCATAGGCAAAATCAAAATACTGCTCGACCAGCACAATGGCCATATCGCCAAGGTCTTTAAGATGTTTTATCACCTTGCCAATCTGGGCAATGATGTTGGGCTGTAGACCCTCTGTTGGTTCGTCTAAAATCAACACCTTTGGCTGGGTAATCAATGCCCGAGCAATTGCAAGTTGCTGTTGTTGCGTTGTGAGCGCCATGTGGCCTATGGAAGTTGTAAAAGCGCTCCCATTCTCCCAGTTTTTCTTCGAGATCGACATCACCTTTATAGTTGAGAAGTTGGTAGAATTCCTCATCGTCTGATCGGTGTGATCGTTCGACTTTCCCATTGAGCTGAGGCGTGCCACGCTTGATGTAGGCGTGGCGGATACCAAGGTCCTCGACGTGCCAATGGAATTTGGTCTGGAACTCATGGCCGTTATCAGTCCTGATTTCACGGATGCGGAACGGGAACTTTTCAATGATGTGGTTGGTGAAGTCGATGGCGTTGGCTTGGGTATGTTTTTCGTAGACTTTCAATGCCCGGACGCGTGTGGCGTCATCAATGGCTGTGTATTGAAAGCGGCGTATCTTTTCGCCTTTTTTCCCTATGAATGTCAGGAACTTAACATCCATCTGAATATGATGCCCTGGAACCTGCTTTTGATAGCGCTTGGTATGAACTTTGCGCATTCTAGAGCCACGAGGAAGGCGATTGAGCCCATGGCGGCGCAGGATACGTGAAACGGTCGCGTCAGATATCTTGATGCCATGATAGCGCTCCAGATACCAAACAATCCGTACGGGGCCGAGATGGTATTTGCGACGTAGATAAAGGACCTTTTTCTCTCGTTCGGGGGGCGTTTTGTTGGCGTGCCATTTGGGAATGGGTGGGGCATTGCTAAGCCAGCTTCAACTTGTTCTGCGTAAGCCTGACGCCAACGATAGAAGCTGGATCGACCGACCCCGAAATATCGACAGGTCTTGGCAACGTGCCCAGTCGCTTCAGCGTGTTGAAGTATCCGTAGCTTGCGCTGTATCTCGCGTTGATCTTTGTTCATAAACATCTCCTTCTTCCCAATATTGGGAGCTTAAGGGAATTGTCCCGCGAGTAACGGCATATCTACACACGTAGGATAATTTTAGAACGGATCTTGAGATAGCGGAATGAAAGATGTCTAGCCATGGCCTGATAGCTAATTTCCAGACCTATTCTAGACAAGGATGTTAAATCTGGCAGTGCCCTTGAAATTTAGTGGATGAAGGTGCATCACATTAGTGGAGCGATGGATTTATGCCAGTAGAACTAAATTTTGAAATTATTTTGATATTAGCCATCTTAGGGGTGACTATTTTCTTATTTGTCACTGAACTTTTTAGAATTGATTTTACCGCAATAATAGTAATGGTTTCTCTGGGCATTATTAATCAGTTTCCGAATATTGACCTTTTCCCTGATCCTTCGGATCTTTTTGCTGGCTTTTCATCTAATGCGGTGCTGTCAATTATTGCTGTTATGATTATTGGAGCGGGGCTCGATAAGACGGGCCTAATGAGTAAAGTAGCTGCAGTAATATTAAAGCACGGTGGGAGAAGCGAAGCGCGTATAGTGCCAATTGTTTCAAGTACTGTTGGTTTTATTTCCAGCTTTATGCAAAATGTTGGAGCTGCTGCTTTATTTCTTCCCGTTGTAAGTAGAATTTCAGTCAGAACTGAAATCCCACTTTCCCGGCTTTTGATGCCTATGGGTTTCTGCGCCATTTTAGGTGGAACAATGACCATGGTTGGATCGTCACCCCTAATTCTTCTCAATGATTTAATTATCAGTTCTAACCAACTTCTCCCAGCTGATTTGAAAATGGAAACATTTTCTCTATTTTCTGTAACGCCAATTGGTGTTTGTTTGGTTGTCACGGGTATTTTATATTTTGTCTTTCTTGGCCGATGGGTTCTGCCAAATGTATCCTCAAGAGAAGCGGGTAGTGCAGGTTATTCCGTCAGAGATTATCTAAAAAACATATACGGACTTAAGTCTGATTTGGTGGAGGTTGTTGTTCCAGAAGGCTCAATTTTAAGAGGCCACACCTTTGCAGATATCATGGTATCTCATAATCTATATATAGTTGGCTCCTATCATCGGGGTCAGCGGTGGTTCACACCTGTTATAGACACAGTAATTGAAGATCCCTGTAGATTAGCAGTTCTAGGGCGGCGCAAAGTTATTCAAAGAATGGCTGACGACTTCGGTCTAGAAATATTACCAGAACTTGATATTTTCTCTGAAGCATATGCTCCAACTGTTGCTGGTATTGCAGAGGTTGTAATTCCTCCAGACTCTAGTTTGATCGACAAACGAGCCCGTGAGGTACGAATGCGAAAAACATACGGTTTGGGGCTATTGGCTATCCATAGAGGTGGTGAAACTTTAAGTTTGGTTGAGACAAAAGAGCATGAAGCAACAGAGATTGCTGAGGTGCCCTTAAAAGCTGGTGATACACTGGTTTCTTTTACTGCATGGGACAATTTAGCAAGACTAGAGAAGTCCAGAGATTTTGTTGTGGTGACGTCTGATTACCCAAAGGAAGAGCTGCGGCCGAATAAAGTTACATGGGCCTTATTATTTTTTTGCATATCACTTTTTTTGATCCTGTTTACGGATTTAAAGCTATCTTTAGCTCTTTTAACAGGAGCCTGTGGGATGATTGCTTTAAATGTTTTAAGAATTGACGAAGCTTACGAAGCCGTGAGTTGGCCGACCGTTTTTTTACTGGCCAGTTTGATACCATTGGGACAAGCTGTGCAAAATACAGGGACGGCTGAGTGGATAGCTCAAAATATTTTACTGTTACTTGATGGTTGGCCAATTTGGGGTTTACAAGCGGTTCTCGCCGTACTGGCAACTGCATTTACATTGGTCATGTCGAATGTTGGGGCAACAGTGCTGCTTGTCCCTTTGGCTGTTTCGATAGCATTGGCTTCAGGTGCCAATCCCGCCATTTTTGCTCTAACTGTAGCAATTTCGACTTCTAATTCATTTTTGATTCCGACGCATCAGGTCAATGCGTTGATAATGGGCCCGGGGGGTTACAAAGTTACTGACTTCATGAAAGGAGGGGGAATTATGACTATATTGTTTCTAGTAGTTTCCCTTGCCGTAATGAATTGTTTATTCTAATACATTTAATGAATATTAGAGAGCTGCTATGAATAAAGATCCTGACACTATTTTCCAGTAGTGCAAATCTTTTCAACAAATTTAGCAGTAAGTTTGGTGCTGTCAGACTAACCAACTCAAGCATCAGAAGCCGTGATAGTATGCGTTCTATGAGACGATAAGAGATCGCCATTCGATAACGGCATTGTCACGGCTTAGCTTGAGGATGTTTTGTTTGGATAGGAAACACTCCGAATTGATTGTGAAATGAAGCATGAACTGAGGCAAACATTTGTAGGCTGTGCATACGCCCAAATCTCAGCATAGCTCTTTCTCTTCATTCAAAGGGCAAGTGTGAATTCTCGGCTCTGCTGTTTGCCCATCTCTCTTTAAGTTGTTTATCTGTAGAGCTTGAACAAACTGGAGCAACCAATTTGGGCCGGCAATTGGAATTAAGATAATAGAAGTCCCACAGTAGCAAAGATCAGTGGCAACATATTCAGAACACTAGGAAGTACATAAGAGTTGCAGATCCTTTACATTCTAAACATGGGCTATCAACGACTGAAGAAGCGTAATTTCGTAAAGGCTATTGGTTTCCAGATCCACTAATATGAACTTTTCCTTTTAAAACTGCGCCTGCGCTTACCTGTAGATTATCACTCTTTAGGTTAGACTTAGTTTTTGAACCTTCCTTCAGTTCAACGCCTTTAGCATGAATATCGCCGGTTATGCCTCCAAGGTTGGTAAGTTGATCTGCCTCAATGTTACCCTCTATAGAACCTCCAGAATTTATAGTGACACTTTTGCAGTTCAAATTACCTATCAACCGACCATCGACACTCAAGTTTCCATCGCTCTTTATATCACCTTCAACAGTTAAATCAGAGCTTATTATTGTTTCTGTCATTTTTCTTACCTTTTATTGTTTAGACGAAAGTCTGCAGAAATGAGCCGGTGTATTGTTCAGGCTTTAAGTAAATGTCACATATTATTATATTTATTAGCTTCGATAAGCTAGTTAATATAACAAGTGCTGCAAAACGAAGTAGTAATCGTCTCAGTTTGCTGCACTAGCTTGGGCTGGGGACTTAACGCCCGCTCCAGAAACTCTATTGAAAAGTGGTACATGATTTGGGGGCTGAACATTACGATACCCGCAATCCGCATCGGACAGACTTATTAAACTAACAAACAGGCCACTCAATACTAAAACAGCTATGCGCATCATGCGCTTTCATTCAATTCACTTAATAATCGAACCATGCCAGGTTTGAGGGTCATCACAGAAGCAAGCGTGATTTGATCAAGCTTATCATAGAAAGCTTCTTGCGCAGAATAAAGGGCTTGTGTGAGGCCGCAACACGGTGACAGGCAGCATAAACCGCCATCCGAGCTCATGCACTCAACCATGGGTTTGCCTTCCTCAAGTTTACGTAACAATTCGCCGAGGTTGATATCGCTTGGCTCACGTGCCAATTGCAGTCCACCGCCACGCCCGCGCGCAGAGCTGGCGTATCCTTCGGCAACAAGCCACCGGTTGTCCAGCCCCCAAATTATGTACCATTTTTCAATAGTTTTTCTGGAGTGGGCACCAGGTTTTTTCTAAATTTCCCTTTAAACTACAGCATACCAGAGTTAGCTTTGCAAAAAGGGAACTCAATGAGCTGAAAAATACTAAGCACTCACAACATATATACCCTTGTGAAGATTAACCTCAATCTCACGAAGCAGACGGAGGAAGTCTTCTTCGCTGTACCCCTTTGATGCCCTTTGCATTCCTGATTAAGGAAGTATTACCAAAACAAGGTTGCCGGTTTAGGGGGAAGGTCACCCCACAAGCTGCGTGCGCAAGGCTTGATAAGCAACAGCTGTCGCGGCATTTGCTAAGTTGAGCGATTTGACCAGCGGACTGCGCATGGGCAGGCTGAATGTGCGATCATCCATTCCGTCTAAGACTTTTGGGGACAAACCCTTGGACTCACATCCAAAAACCAAATACGCGTCTTTTTGGTAGTCTGGGGTGTAAAAGCTTTGGCTTCCGTGTTCTTCAAAAAAGTATAAGTGGTCTCTTGGCGGGTTTTGATGATCTAAAAAACCTTCCCAATTTGCGTACTCAAGAAGTTGCACATGCTTCCAATAACGGGTTCCGGCCCGAGAAACCGTTTTTTGATCAAGCGAAAATCCATAGGGTTTGATCAGGATTAGCTCTAGATCAAGAGCAACGCAGGTTCTTCCGATTGCGCCGGTATTGAACGGAATTTCGGGCTCAACCAAAACTATCTTCATTCATCTCTCGTTTATAATTTCTGAGGCTTATATTCATCTAAGCTGTTATGGTGGGAAACTGAAGAAGATATCCAGACCATCGAAAGAGGCCACTGCTATAACATGCAAGAAAATGACGATGATTTTGGTGTAATGAATTAGAATAATTAGACGCTAGTTTTTCACTTTATAATGAATTTGAAAGAGCGATTCGTGGGCGTGAAATCACTATAGTCACTAACCAATTTCAGAAAATTTCGCCAATCTTGGTATAAACGTGCCCAATTTATAGAACATTTTTTCGCTGTCTAAGATTTTTTAGCGGACCCGTTTAAGTTCTAGAGCGTTCAAACTCATCCCAAACTTTTTGAAATGTGTCAAAGTCAAAACTCTTCTTTCGGGCTGCATCCAAGACTATCCGCTCTGTGGACAGCAATTTTTCTATTGCGGCTTCAAGTGTGTCAATCACATCTAGTGGGATGATCAAAGCGCCATGTTGATCGGCATGAATCAAATCCCCGTCCGATACGGGCAGGCCACAGATTGAAACTGTCGATCCAATATCACGCACGTGAACAAACCCATGGCTTGGGCCGATGGATTTTGCCACAACAGGAAAGCCTGACGGCAAATCCCCCAGATCGCGCATTACTCCGTTGGTCAGGGCACCGGACAGGCCAAAGCCCTTATGAATTGTAGTGTTAATCTCACCCCAATAGGCCCCAATACAGTCGGGGTAATCCATATCCTCAATCACTGCGACGGCGGGCATTGCTGCCTCTGACATATACTTATAATAGTCCATTCTGCGCGCTTTGATGGTTTCTGGTGGGTCAATTGGCGGTGTGATGGCTGCTATTTTAGCTGTGCGAGCATAGCCAACAATCGCCGGTTCCTGGGGCGCAGAGCACAGCATTGTGCCACGGGTAAAGGCGTTAAATCCCCTTTGGCCTTGCGCTACCTCGATCGCGTTGCAAACGGTTGGCGTATCTACTCGCTGCAGTAAGTTTAAAAGGGCAGGGGTCATGTCTATATCTCCAGCCAGTCTGCAAGTGCAGATGTAGTCTTTTTGGGTTGCTCTAAGCTGGGTAAATGTCCAGCATTTTCAATAATCACAAGGTGACTCTTTGGGATCAATTGATGCATGAGTTCATGCCGCTCAACAGGGCATAGCTTATCATGCCGACCGCAGAGTACTAACGCATCTCCTTTAAAACTTTGCAAGATGCTTGTTTGATCCGCGCGCTCGCGTAATGCAATGGATTGATTAACAAAAACATCCGGTCCCAAGTCCAATGCCATCTCCATACATAATTCAAGCAAGTTGGTTTTTTGTGGGCTGTCCACCAAGTAATTCGGCTTCATTTCATCGCGCATCACTTGTGATAAAGCCCCGGAACTGGCAGCCTTTATTTGAGGTGCCCGGCGCAATTTGACGGCTTGCAATTCGGCTAGGGGATTGGTGTCCATTAAGGCCATCTTGCACACCCGCTCAGGTGCTTGGCGCAGTATTTCCATGGCAACTATTCCACCCATTGAAAGCCCGGCAAGTGCAAACTTTGATGGTGCATGGGCCAGAACATCCCCTGCCAAGGCTTCTATTGAGTCATGTCCCCCAATAGATCCTACCATCACTGGCCTGGTTTGGGAAAAAAATGCAATCTGCGGTGCAAATAAGCGTGCGTCGCACATCATTCCAGGAAGAAATAGTAATGGTGTCAAGCGCGCTCCGTTGCAATTTTGGCGCCGTCTGCAAGAGAGGCCAGTTTTGCAAAAGCAATATCAGGATCAACAGCGCCAAATCCCGCAAAGGTTCCGAAGCCGCAGTCGCTTCCGGCGATCACGCGTTCACTTCCTACGATATTGGTAAATTTTTCAATGCGTTGGGCGACCAATTCGGGATGTTCCACAAAATTCGTCGTGGTATCCACTACTCCGGGGATAAGGATTTTATCATCGGGTATTTCCGATTTGCGCGCTTGAAAAACAGACCATTCATGGGCGTGTCGGGGGTTAGAGGTTTCAAACAAAACATACCGTGATTTTGTTGACATCAGTGTCGAAAACACCTTGTCCATAGAAATATCACAGCAGTGCGGACCTTCATAATTTCCCCAGCAAATATGAACGCGCACCCGGTCTTGGGGGACATTTTCAAGCGCATGGTTCAGTGCCTCAACATGCAGATTTGCCACTTCGACAAAAGCCTCATCGCTAAGATCGGCAAACAGCATATGACGCGATAAAGCCAGATCAGGACAATCAAGTTGCAAATCAAGGCCAGCCCCGATTATGGTTTCATATTCAGCCTTCATCACATCAGCCAGAGCTGCAAGATAAGCCTCGCGGTTGGGATAAAAGTCGTTTTGTAAAAAGAGCGATATTACGCCTGGCGAGGCGGCATTCATAAACCCGCGCTGGGCGCCATGGTTCGCCATGGCTGCTTTTAGATTATTGATGTCTTTTAATAATTCATCCTGGCCTTTTGACCGGATCTCGCCGGTACACATCGGGCGGGCGTATTGCGGTGTGCCGCCATCATCGGCCAGACGCTGCAAAAATCCGGGAAACATTTTCAAGTCAGCGGGTGCATTGCGGGGGCTGTCACCCGAAAAGCCGCTGTAGCGGTCTTTCACATAGGTTGCATAGGAAATTTTTGAGGTTTCGCCATCGCTGACAATATCAATGCCCGCAGCCACCTGTTTGCCAACGGTTTCCGAAACCGACCGCGTCATGCAGGCATCGAACTCGGCCTGATCAAAGGGTTCTTCACGCTCACGTGCAAAGATGAAATCCACCACTTCTTGGCTGCGTGGCAGCGAGCCTACGTGGGTTGTTAAGGTTTTGCTCATTTTGCTCTTTCCTTCCGTTCGGTATCACGTCGGTATTGCGTCTTTATTGCCTCGGTTCGGTTTTGGGCGTCTTGGCGTTAACCTTTTCGCCGTATCTCGTTGCGGCTTGCCTTTTTAAACTCCATTTAGCCGGTCCATGTGGCCCCCGGATCATCATTGGTGGCGGTGATCCGGTAAAGGCTCGCCTCACCGGTCATGGAGGGTGTAAGCGCATATGCTTCGCCGGCATGCAGCAAACATGTATCACCGGGGTTTAGAGTTGCCTCACCACCCTGCCAGCCGAGCGACCAATGTCCACGTACAGGCATCAAAACCGTTGGCTTTTCTGGGGTTGTCATCTGTCGTGGCTCGGACCCTCGGGTGAGAAAGTCGACTTCAAAACCGGGACGGTCGCGCAAGATGGCATTACGGCCGATGACTTTTGCAGGCGCATCTCGGCCCAATGCCATCAGATCCCAATACCGGGCCACATAGTCGCGCACGACATTTTCAACCGGCACTTCTGGAAAATCTGACAGTTCATCATCAGTTAGCAAGGGCATCGGGCTGATACCGTCTGGCAAACTCTGTCCCTTTTTGCTGTCATAGAGTTTTCCGTTTTCCCCTAGAACCAGACCATGATCTTTCGCATCTTCAATCACTTGCGGTGCCCAGATGACGCCGCCGCCTGCATCATCACCGCCCAAGATGGCCATAATCATCCCATAGTCAGTACCGACATTTTCAAACCCTCGAAACATACCTGTTGGAATATTAAAAATATCACCTTCCTCGGCAATCACCTCACCGGCGGTTCCCCAGCGCCCCCAAAAAAATCGCCAGCGGCCTTTGAGCACGAAAAACACTTCTGCTGTGCGATGTGAATGAAGGCTATTACGGCACTTGGGCGGCTGACCTGCTGCTCCGATATTAAATCCAATTTGATCGCGGATATGCACATGCTGATCGGGGCTTTCTGAAACGCCGCCGCCGATGATGGTAAAGTTTTCTTTTTGATCAGACCCGGGGGTATGGGCATCGATAAATGCGGTTTTGCAGGGTTTCAGCTCTCCATAACGGACAATGCGTTGTTCAAATGTGGCTTGGGTCATTATGTTTCCTTTTTCATATTTTTTGTCTTGGCGGCTCTTTCGCTACGAAAATGTCGGTTGGTATCATTTGTTAACCGTTGTGAATGAAAATTTGTTTCCAGATAGATACAGGGTCAAAAAGCGTATATTCACGGCGCAGCCCGTAGGGGCCAAATTCGGCATGTGTAAAGCCCATCACATAAATCTCGGCGCCTGTTGGCTGGCCAAACATACCCCAACCGTCATGTGTACCGCTGAGGCTCCAACGCAGGGCAGCGCGTGGTGAAAGCATTGGATCCTCGCGGCCGATCTGATGCTCGATTTTGAATTTGGCGGTTGGAAAAGAGGCCCGAAGTCCCATCCAAAGCGCTTCGGTATCGGCCCAGGAATGAACCGTTGTAGAACCCGGGTGCTCGCAATGGACGGCGCGATCATATTCGGCGCGGATGACTGAAAAATCTTTCTCCATCATACGCGTGAGTATATCGCCAAGTTTGGCGCCCCATGCGTTATCGTTGCCACGGCCTTTGTAGGGCCCTGTGACATCATTTTTGGGGCTGAACGGTTGCAGGCATGCCTCGGGGCCCCCTTCGCGTTCGATTAGATCTCGCGCAAACTGCTTTGGGTCCATACCAAGCTGTTTGACCAGTCCGGCCGTATCCCGGATCAACCACTCATCATTGATCTGATTATTGATTGCTGCGCAATCCGCGATGGCGCGGATGACAAAGCGTTTGCCAGTTGGTGGTCCGAAATAACCGCCGCCCGTATGGGTGCCCATGGTGAGCAAGCGGTGAGAAGACAAATACCCGTTTTCGGCATCACCTGACCAAATCACATCCTCGCCAGTAAGCTGACGGTCAGGAAACTCAGCCAAGGTGGCAAGCGTGCCGTTAATGGTGCGCTGATTACCAATTGAAATGCCCTCCGGAAAGCGCATTGGTATATCGGGACTATAATAGTGGTTTAATGTCCCGATCCCGCGGTCTTCCCATATTTCTTGGGTTATGCCGAGAATGTAGTCAGGCAAATCGCTCCATTGCTCTGAAAAACCTTTCATCTTCTCCATCCTTCTGGTGCCCGAGCCGATCCGCGAACAATCAAGGGCCCGTCAATTTTGATTTTGCGCGGCTGAGTGCTGGTGTTAGCTATTTGCTGCAGTAAAATATCTACCGTTTCCGCCACCATCCGGTTCACCGGTTGGCGAACAGTGGTCAGGTTAAAGGCCGGCCATGCGGCGGCCGGCACATCGTCATAGCCCACCACTGAGACGTCTTTGGGCACATCCAGACCCAACTCTGAGCGAAGGGTGTCCATAACTGCTATGGCCATATGGTCGTTGGCCACAAAAATTGCATCAGGGGGATCCGAGGCAAACATCCGCAAGGTTGCCGCGCGGGCCTCTTCCATCTTGAAATTACCAACCTCGCGGCAATGTAATTCAATGCCTGCGTCCTTTAATGATGCCAGAAAACCGGCTTCCCGGTCGCGCTGGGTTGAAGCGCCCTCCCAACCGGCACAAAATCCGATTTTTTTGTGGCCCCCTGCAATCAGAAATTCAGCCACTTTGCGGCCGCCGGCGAAGTTATCCGATGTTACTGCCGACATTGTCGGAACGTCCTGCGAGCGGTTGAAAAGAACCATTGGCACACCGGCAGCGCGGCAGCGCTCGGACAGCTCGGAGGATAAAGCAACAGAGGCGGCAATGATGCCATCGACCTGATAGTCAAGAATTTCCTCAACCACAGCATCGATATCACCAGCAGTTTGTGCCGCCATAAACATCAGCACATGATAGCCCTCTTCTTGCAGGCTGTTTGAAAGCCGTTCGAGCGCCTCAGGGTAGAACTGATTTTCTAGATAAGCCACTACAAGACCGATAATCCGGCTTTTTCCCGAAACCATTGCGCGCGCCAATGAATTAGGCCGATAGCCAAGCTCGGTGGCCGCTTTCTTAACCCGGTCGATGGTCGTTTGCGATGCGGATGCGCCGGGGGTAAAGACACGGCTTACCGCCGATTGGGATACGCCCGCGCGTCTGGCAACCTCGGCCGATGTGATCCGTGCATTGCTCATTCTGCCGTCCACCCTCCGTCAATCATGAGCGCCGTTCCGGTGACCAGAGCCGAGGCATCAGAGGCAAGGTAGACCACAGCGCCCATAATATCTTCGACCTCTCCTACGCGGCCCAGTTTAATCTTATCTTCAATCCAAGCCCGTTTTTGCGGTTGCTCAAAGGTGGCTTTTGTCAAATCTGTTAGGATAAAGGTAGGGCATATGGTGTTGACGCGGATTTTGGCCTTGCCCCATTCAATCGCAAAAGCTTTGGTAAAGCCCTCAACCGCGTGTTTGGTGGCGCAATAAACCGCGCGTTCAGGGCCGCCCACATGGGCCATCTGGCTTGATATGTTGATCAAGCTGCCCGGCCGCCCGGCGGCAAGCAGCCCTTTGGCTACAGCTTGAGTTAAAAAATAAGCCCCGCGGATATTCAGGTCTGAGACGGCGTCAAAATCATCTAGAGCCGTCTCGCTGGCTTTGCTGTGTCGCGCCAGACCGGCCGAGTTAACCAAAATATCGAAAGGCCCTTGTTGCGCAACGGCTGCTGCTGTGGCGTCAATATCGGTTACATCCAGCTGTAAGAGCCGCGCCTTGCGCCCCTCAGAAGTCAATTCGTCCACAATATCTGTCAGCAAATCAACCCGACGCGCCGCCAAAGTGACCTCGGCGCCGTATTCTGCCAAAGCGGCTGCGCATCCAAGCCCTATTCCCGAAGAGGCCCCTGCCACCAAGGCGCACTTACCAGTTAAATCAAAAGACGGTGTACGCGGTAAACTCATGTCAAACCTTCTGTCAGGGGAATGGTGCCAAGTGATCTGGCTTTGTTGAATTCTTGCATGCGTGCAAGAACATCCACGCCAAGCTGAGCAAAGGTATGCAAAACGTCAATTTGCACCCAATTTTCCCGAATGCGCCCATTGTCTAGACGCCAAAAATCAAGGCTACGCAATGTAATTTCTTTACCAGCAGGGGCAATCCCCATCCACCCATCATTTGTTAATTTCATGCGCATATTGGGCCAACCTGTTTCACAAACATAAGCGCCCTCGGCGATATAGTGAGATAATAAATCATACATTTCTTCCGCCGCCAAACGGTCACCGGCCGGATCCACTTTTCGATCGGGCATGGCCCGCAAGAAGGGAATTTGATGCCAGTGTCGAAACCCGGAAATGCCGCGCCCTGTGCCTATTCCTGCCGGCCCATACCAGTTAAACCTTGGATGCCAAAATTTATCAAGCTGCATAACTTTGGGGTCCGGATTTTCGGGATAGCGGCACAAGGCGGTTTCCATATCTTTGATATGCTCAAGGCTGGCCGTCCCGTCCCCGGATGCCGTAAGCCCATCGCCTGTCATTGGTCCCGGTGTGCATAGATAGGCCCCAAGCTGAGGCGCCATCGGCCAAGCATTGGCCAACATCATTAATTCGGGAAGATCCCAAATTAGGTGGATTTCCACCACTTTGCCATCCTGAATATGAAAAAATTCATGATAGCGCATATGGGCAAGATGGCCGGAAGGCGGAATATCAAGAAAGGGGGCCAGAAAGGTTCCCATGTAATTGCCCATAGTTCCGATCCAGTCCTTGCCCTGCGGGGTTGTGCCGGCAAGAACAATAAGATCGCGCCGTTCAAGATCGGGCAGGGCTTGGAGCAGGGGCTGGTAGGCTGTTTTGTAAAAAGTGTCTATCCCTGACATGTCGCCAAATGGATGGCACATGCGGATTTTGAGATCCTCTGAGCACAGGTCTGACAAGGCGGTGCGGACCGAGGTTTCCGAAAAATCAGCCATGGCCTTTCGCAGCGGCAAAAAGAGCGACTTCAGCGAGGTTGGGGAAGAAGGCATATTCATTCAGCGGCTTTCCCGTAGGCAATGTTTTTGCCGCCATAGCGCCGCACGCGAATATTACACTGCTCGGCATGGCCGACAAAGCCTTCAAGCATACACAAACGGCTTCCATATTCTCCAATTGTACTCGCAGCTTCATCGGTTTCAATCCGTTGATAACTGTGCGTTTTCAGGAATTTTCCAACCCAAAGACCGCCGGTATAGCGGCCGGCTTTCTTGGTGGGCAGGGTGTGGTTGGTGCCAATAACTTTATCGCCATTGGCCACATTGGTGCGTGCGCCCAAAAATAATGCGCCATAGCTGTGCATCTTTTCAAGATACCATGCATCGCGGTCGGTCATGACCTGCACATGCTCATAGGCCATGTCATTGGCCACGTTGAGCATTTCATCATGGGTATCACAAAGAATGACATCGCCATAATCACGCCAACTGGCGCTTGCCGTCTCACAGGTTGGCAAAATGGTCAGAAGCCTGTCAATTTCTGAAATGGTATCATGTGCCAAACGGCGAGAATTGGTAATCAAGCAGGCTGGCGAATTATACCCATGTTCTGCTTGCCCCAAAAGATCAGTCGCGCACAGCTCGGCATCAACTGTGTCATCTGCAATGACCATGGTTTCGGTGGGGCCAGCGAAGAGGTCAATACCGACCCGGCCGTAAAGTTGCCGCTTTGCTTCGGCAACAAAGGCATTGCCTGGCCCGACGAGCATATGCACCGGATCAATAGTGTCGGTGCCCAGCGCCATCGCGGCGACAGCTTGGATGCCGCCCAACACGTAAATTTCATGTGCGCCGCCCAAATGCATTGCGGCCACAATGGCGGGGTGGGGGGCTCCGTCTACTGGCGGGGCTGATGCAATGATCCGCGGCACGCCCGCTACAGATGCGGTCAAAACCGACATATGCGCTGAGGCCACCATAGGAAATTTACCGCCCGGAACATAGCACCCGACCGATTGCACTGGAATATTGCGATGGCCCAGGATCACGCCGGGCAGGGTTTCCACTTCGATATCCTGCATGCTCGCGCGCTGGGCCTCGGCAAACCGTCGAATTTGGGCCTGAGCAAATTTAATATCTTCCATGTCGCGATCTGATACTTTTTGCATCGCCGCCTCAATTTCGCTTGGTGATAGGCGAAAGTTTTCTGGGCTGTAGCCATCAAACTTTTCTGACAGCGTTCGAACTGCAACATCACCGCGCGCTTCAACATCCGCAAGTGTGGTCTCAACCACGCTGCGAACTTTGGCATCTTCTTGGGCTTTTTCACTGTCGGACTTAGACTGTTTTAAATTTTCTATTGCCATCGCTCTTTCCTCACTCGCCCGTTTGCGGGGGCGTTTGTTGACCGCGATCAAACGCTTCCCAGCCCTCTCCGTTAAACACATCATGTCCTAACTGTGCGAGAACATGAGGAAAATCGACCATGACCCAATTATCGGTTATTTTGCCATCTTCCACTTTCCAGAAATCCATGTAGCGAATTTCTACTTTCTTCCCGCTTGCCGCAACACCCATAAATTCGCCAGAATGGACAGCTTCCTGACGACCAAAGGCCGCTGCCCATTCGCCCATGTAAAGCCGCGCTTCGTCAATGCAGACCTTGTCAGTAAATGCTGCTTGAAACGGTTTTTGCCAATTGTCCTGAAATTCTTTCAAGCCGTTTTTCGTGCCGCACCCTGTGTTGCCCATCCAGCGGAAGCTCTGGGAAAAGAATTCCCCGATATCCGCGATCCGATGGTCATTGAGGCCATCAACCATGCCCTCGATCACTGCGCGGGTTTCATCTGTTTTTGACAGATCCGTGCCGCGTGACAGAACGGCCTGTTCGGGGCGTGATCCGATCATGACAGCCCCGCTTTAACAGATGACTGGCACAGGCCAGTGCGCTGATGGATTGGTATGTTGTGACAGAAAAATATAGACCTCATCCTTTCACTGCCCCCTGAGTAAGCCCAGATACAATCTGGCGTTGGAAAAACAGCACAAGAAAAAATAATGGCACCATTGCAGAGACCACGGCCGCTACTGCAAACATGATGTTGCCCGCATCAAAGGTTGAGCCAAGAAAGCTTGCAATTTTCGGGACCATGGTTTGATTTTCTTGACTGAGCAACATCGCCGTTACAGCGAAATCATTGTAGGCTAGCAAAAAGGAAAATAATCCGGTTGTGATTACCCCTGGCCACATTACTGGAATAATAACATGCCAAAAAGCCTGAAACCGGGTGCAGCCATCCACCATTGCACTTTCGTCCATGTCTTTGGGGATATTAAGGAAAAATGAATGAAGCATCCAAAGCGTAAAGGGCTGATTTATCGCGACCAATACGATAATGGTCGTGGGTAAATGCCCCCAGATATTCCATTCAAAAAAGGGCAGTAAATAGCCAGAAACCAGAGTGATATGAGGCATTGCCCGAAAGACCAAAGCGGCCATTAAGAGCCAAAATGCATAACGGTATCCAGATCTGGCCAACGCATAACCGCCCAAAGTGCCCAGGGTCAAAGATATGACTACTGTGGAGGCCACAACAATACCTGTATTGAGCGCGGCGCGCCAAAATTCTTCTTGGACCCACGCCCCGTGATACCCATTGCCAGTAAAGACGCCGCCAGTTTCGGCTAAGGTACGGATACCATAGAGCGCATACGTCCAGTCGGCTTTCGAGAAAAAGTCGCCTTCAACTTTGAATGAACCCCAAAGCGTCCACAAAAAGGGGCCGGCGGCGATCATCAACCATAGCCCAACAAAACCGTTTAGAAACAGAACTAGACTTGGGGAACGTTTTTGTGCTGCGGCCATATCTGCTCCTAAACCACTTTTCTGTTAAATTGCTGCCAGGTGCGGATAAGCACTGGGGTGAGCAGAACGGCTACCCCTAAAATGGTCAGCATCGAGGTTGCCGCTGCAGATCCAAACAATTGAATGTCTTGCCCGCGTAAATCGTTGTAAATGATCCAGCTTAAAGAGGTTGCATTGGCTTGGGCAGAGAACCCGACAATCGGCTCAAAGACCCTGAAATTATCCATCAGCTGCATTAAAAGTATAAAGGTTACCAAGGGCGCGATGTAGGGCACCACGACGTAACGCACTCTTTGCCAGCGGCTTGCACCATCAATCATGGCAGCTTCTAGGGTTTCTTCTGGTACGGTTTGAAGCCCAGCATAAAAAACAATAAAACTGAACGGTGCCGAATGCCAAATCCCGTAAACAAAAAGTGTAATCCAAGTGAGCGCAGGCGAGGCTTTGAGTGATAAATCAGGATCGTCAAAAATAATTTGCAATGTCGCTCCTATGATGCCTTTAGCATCTATCATCCAAAACAAGATTAGTGATCCGATCAGTGGGGTGACGATCATAGGCAAAAGTGAGACAAAAATTGTTGGCCCTTTTATAACTTTGGGCAGAGCGTTCACGCCAAGCGCGATGGCCAACCCCAGCACAATAACAAACGGCGTTACAATAAATGTGTATGAAAGCGTAAAAGCGAGCGCTTTGTAGAATGGCAGGTTCATCAAGTTGCTAAAGAAACTTTGCAATCCATCCGCTGTCCGCCAAGCGGTTTTAACCTCGTAAAAGGCCAAATGGCTGCGGTTTGCATAGGTGTCGAACCCGTTGAACTTTCCAAGTGGCGCCTCTTTTGTGAGGGCCTGCGTTGCTTCAAAATCAACGGTCGTTTCTTCCTTGCAGCCGAACGGGGTACAATTTTTGGTCACCTTTAAAATTTGCTCATGCTCTACATAAAGGGATTGCACGAAAACCGATACAATTGGCAGAGCGATCAGCAAAATCATCGCGGTGAGCGATGGTAAGATGAACCAAAAAAATGCGCGATGCCGCATAATGATTTTCCTAGGGTTGGCAAAGGTTCATGAGAAGGGTGTAAAAAGGGGCGCTATTGCGCCCCTTTTTAGTCGGTTGATTAGTTCAAGAAGCCTTTTTCTTTGGCTGCTGTCGTATAAGCGGCCTCTACATCCGCCAAAGCTTGCTCAGCGGACTCGTTCCCTTGAAGGAAATCGGAAAGCTCACCGCCCAATGCTCCATGCAACGTGCCCATAAATGGAAGCATAGGATATGGGTTTGCACCACCCGCAGCTGTCGCAGCAACACCGGCAGCTGTTGCGTCGGGAACATACCCTTCGATAAGCCACGGTGCGAGGTCATTATTGGCTTTTACCATATCGGTTGAGATACCATTAATCATCGCAATAAAGGTAGCTTCTGCATCTGCATCAGAGACATTTTTGGCAATGGTAAATCCATCCCACCAAAGCGTAGAAGCTGGTGTCGAGCCACCGCCCCAAGTTGGCGCTGCGGCCAGAACCGTTGCGCTTGTGATCGCCTCGGTTGAGCCCTCATCATCCAAAATAGGTGCCCCACGAGACCCCCAAAGGGTTGCCATTGCGAGATTGCCTGCTTCCCATAGTGCGGCTGTTGCGTTTGAATCGAAGGTCAAGAAGTCTGGGTCGGAATACTCAGTAAGCGCCTTCAACATATTTAGGGTTGCAACACCGTGATCATTGTTGATCGCGACTTCAGCTGTGCCGGGATTAAACATCGCGGCACCGGTACCCATGTACATATTTACGAATTCTTCACCAAGGTTCCATCCGGTTTTGGTGTTAAGTGCGACCGGGTACTCCATAATTCCTTGATCACGGATTGCTTCTGCAGCATTCAATACATCTTCATATGTGCTCGGAACATCGACACCGGCTTGTTCTAGAATATCAGAGCGATAAAAAAGATGCTGGGCATTTGCCATGAAAGCAATGGCCATGATTTCACCGTCCATTGTTATCAACTGGTTGGGGTTTAGACTGCTGCCATGTTTTGCAACGAGGTCATCTAACGACCGTACCAGACCTTCGTTCAACAAAGGCACGATCGAGCCGTTTGAAATGACTGCACTGGAATATTGAGCTGGATTAGCAGATAGAGCTGCAACTTGAAGATCTCGGTGCTCACTGGTTGCATTGATGGTGACTTCTACACCGTCTCCGGCGCATTCTGCAGCGGCGGCGGTGACGGCATTAATTGCGGCAAAATCATTGGAAAGAATGCTAACATTCCCACCTGAAATGCCACAACCGGCAAATGCTGCGCTTGAGAGCAGTGCCATAGAACCGGCTAGAGTGATAGATTTGAAGTACATAATTTTCTCCCTGTTTGGTTGTAATAGTCTTGAGGAATTGCACCCGCTTGTGGGTGATTAGTTGCGGGTCAATCGACCCTGATAGCGCCTCCTGTTATCGCGTCGAACAAGTGGCAGTTATGTGCTGGCACATGAATGGAAACCGTGTCCCCGATGTCAGCGCGGAAGCTCTTGTCGGCTTTTACGCTTACAATCACGCCACCTATCCGTACGGTGACCATGGTGGCATCGCCCAAAAGCTCTAATGTGTAAATCGGTGCTGAAATCTGACCGCTGCTGGTGGATACCTTTGCATCTTCTGCCCGAAATCCGAGCGTTGCTTTGCCATCCGATGCACTAAGGCCAGGAATGGTAACATTTTCTGCAGAAAAGACACCTTTTGAAATTTCACCATCGAGCAAATTCATTGCCGGTGAGCCAATGAAACCAGCCACAAAAGTATTGGCTGGTTTGTCATAGATTTCTGTTGGTGACCCCACCTGCTGGACGATACCTTTTTCCATCACCACGACGCGATCGGCCAAAGTCATGGCTTCAATTTGGTCATGGGTGACGTAAATTGTTGTCACTGCCAGTTCATGGCTCAGGTTTTTGATCTGCGCGCGTGTCGAAACCCGCAGCTTGGCATCCAAGTTTGACAGCGGCTCATCCATCAAGAACACATTTGGTTCCCGAACAATGGCCCGGGCAAGGGCGACCCGTTGGCGTTGGCCGCCTGACAATTCAGCAGGCTTGCGGTGCAAAAAGTCGTTTAATTCGACCATCTGTGCAGCATGACGCACCTTGGCATCATGGCTGCTACGTTCAATGCCTCTTACTTTCAGCGGAAAGCGAATATTTTCATAGACATTCATATTCGGGTAAAGCGCATAACTTTGGAACACCATGGAAACATCGCGATCCTTTGGTTCCAGATCATTGATCACTTTTCCATCGATCAATATCTCGCCTTCTGTGACATCTTCTAGTCCGGCAATCATACGCATCGTGGTGGTTTTGCCGCAGCCAGATGGCCCCAAAAGAACCAAGAACTCACGATCAGCAATGGTCAGGTCAAAGTTATCTACGGCCACAAAGGACCCCCAGCGCTTTCCCACACTGCGCAGTTGAATTTCCGCCATATGGATTCCCTAAATCACCCTTGCATACGTTTGCAAACTAAACGTGTCTGAGAAAATTACTTTAAGCAAGGGTTTTTTGCATACGTATGCAAAATAGTGTTTACTGAATCACAGCTATGGTGATAAAGCCAGTTTTAGGCCAGATGATGTTAAGCATCTGTGGAACAATGGAAAAAACAATGACGTTTCAATCTGAAAAGCAAATTGTGCGAGACTTCTATCGCGCCTTAGAAAATGCATCGGGTTCCGAGATTGACAGAATTATGGGTCAATTTTGTGCCCCTGACCTGCTCTGGCGCGGTTTTCACCCCTTTAATGAGATTCGCGGATGTGCCGAAGTGGGTCAGCGATTCTGGCAGCCTTTGCGCAGCAGCCTTGCGCATTTGCAACGCCGTATGGATATCTTTATTGCCGGCAATAATGAAATTGCAGGTCAGGAAGGTGTTTGGGTTGTCTCTATGGGCCATCTTATGGGGCTATTTGATAAGCCTTGGTTGGGCATTCGACCAACTGGCAAAATCGCCCTTTTGCGATATTGCGAATTCAACAAAGTAGAAAATGGCATGATTACGCAAAGTGCAATGTTCTTCGACATACCGCATTTGATGATGCAAGCGGGGCTACAGCCCTTTCCACCACAAACCGCAGCACATTTGGTTCAGCCCGGGCCAATGACCCATAACGGGCTTCTGTTTGAGGCCCAAGATTCGGTTGAAGGGCAAAGAACAAATGAGGCCATTGAGTTTATGATCAATGACATCAAAACTTGGCGCAATGGCGAAGAAGAGCCATTGGTGGATGAGCTGAGGCGCAGCTGGAACGAAGATATGATTTGGTGGGGCCCGGCAGGTATTGGCGCCACCTATACGATCGAGCGCTACGCCCAGCAGCATTCTGGCCCGTTTCGCGAAGGGTTCAAAAACCGCACTTTCAATGGCCATTTATGCCGTGTTGCCGAAGGCCATTTTGGCGGATTTTTCGGTTGGCCAAATTTAACCTTAACCCCGACCGGCGGGTTTATGGGCATGCCGGCAAGTGAAACCCCTGGTGATATGCGCGTGATTGATATGTACCGCCGCGACAAGGACAAGCTCACCGAGAACTGGATATTCATCGACCTTCTGCACTTCTGGAACATGCAGGGTGTGGATATCCTGACGCGAATGGCACAGGTTCCACGCAGTTAATTTTGCTATCCGCGAGAACCGCGCTGTCAGAATAAAAGAGCCCACTTTCGCCCGCGTCATCGGGAACAAATAAAAAATTCCTAAAAAAGGAACTCATAAACCCTTAAAAAGGCACTCAACAAGCTTGCACTAAATTAAATAAACTAATTAAAAAAATGCGATACGATTTACATCTGGTTCAGCCGTGGGGGCCAGATTTTAGCGAACTCTCCCTTTAAACTAAAGCACAGAGAAGTTAGCCTTGCAAAAAGGGAACTCAAATTGGGTCAAAAGAAATCCAATAGGGTTAAAAACAACAGGCAATAACCAGATTAATGTCCCTGTGCGGACCCGAATTTATATACCAATATAGAGTAGATTTTTGCGTGTATTTGATAGGCAGATCTTTTCAGTTTTGAGAACCTAAAAGAATCGACAGGATAATACTGATATCAAATTAGAATACGTGAGAAAAAGCAAATTCATCTGTAGAATAGTCTTTAAGAGTCTGTTTTAATTGCAATTTATAAAAATTATTAAATATTCTTGCATGATAGTTGATTGGCTGATAGGTTTTTTGGAAACGTTTCCAAGGCTAGGGTATAAAGTTTGCGTCAACCAGTCACAATCAAAGATGTAGCGATACGCGCAGGCTGCGGTGTGGCGACTGTAAGCCGGGTTTTAAATAATACCGGTTCCGCAAGTGCGGAAATGCGCGGACGCGTTATTGCAGCGACTAACGCACTCGGTTTTGAATTCAGTGAAGTAGCCCGATCCTTGCAAAGTAACACAACCCGCACAATTGGATGTATCGTACCATCCTTAGCAAACCCGGTTTTTGCTGACGCAGTGCAAGGTGCGCAAGAAGCTTTTCAAGAAGCTGGCTATCAAACTCTGCTTTTGTGCACCAACTATGATCTCGAGTTTGAAGCGCAAGCGATACGGACTTTGACGGCAAAAAAGGTTGATGGCTTTGTGCTGACGGTCAGTGACGCGCTGAACAGTGAGGGATTGAAGGCAATTCAGAGCGGTGGAGTGCCACACTGCTTGCTGTTCAATCTGGCGCCGGCCAATGATCAAAGTTGGTCGGTTGATGATCATTCAGCTGCCTTAAGGGTTGCTGACGCATTTGTCGAAAAGGGCCACGATCATGTTGGTTTTTTGGCCCTAAAGTTTAAAAGTTCTGACCGTGCCCGTCAACGTTACAAGGGCTTTGTTGAAGGGTGTTCGCGCAATGGCATGACACCACCGGCTTTATTAGAAATTGATGAAGATAGCCAAGACCTGACTGCGCTAATGAAGGCATTTATTGAAGAAAATCCTTCAATTACCGGAATATTCGCATCTAATGATTTTCTTGCGCTTGCGACAATCCGCAGTGCGAGGGCCTTGGGATTAACAGTACCTAATGATCTGTCGATTGTCGGCTTTGACGGTATCGAAGTTGGCACGATGGTTGAACCCAGTTTGGCAACGATTGTGACTAATCCGAAATTAATGGGTGCTGGTGCCGCCAGAACGGTATTGTCGGTTATAAACGGAACGCCTGCACCTGACTTACCTGATCCTAATCTAACATTCAGTTTCCGCACCGGCGGCAGCCTTGCAGCTCCGGCAGCAGAAAGAGTGGACGACAAAAGGGGTGTGGCCCTTTCGCCGTCCAATAACCCAACCCAGAAGAATGATGAAACTCAACAGGAGAGATCAAAATGAGATATAAACTAGCAGCCGCGTTTGTGGCAATGACTATTGCGTCTCCGGTACTGGCCGAAGATGCCGTGTGTTACAATTGCCCACCTCAATGGGCGGATTGGGCGTCGATGCTTGAAGCCATCGACAAAGAAATCGACATTCAGATGCCCCATGACAACAAAAACTCTGGCCAGACATTGAGCCAGCTATTGGCTGAAAGGAACAATCCAGTCGCCGATGTTGCTTACTATGGCGTAACAACCGGCATCAAATCCGGCAACGAAGGTGTCGCAACTGCCTACAAACCGGCTAAGTTTGATGAAATTCCCGGTGGCCTTAAAGATCCTGACGGCAAATGGTTCGCCATCCATTATGGCACACTGGGCTTCTTCGTGAACGTTGATGCACTTGCTGGTGCTGACGTTCCGCAGTGTTTTGCCGACCTAACCAAACCTGAGTATCGCGGAATGGTTGGCTATCTTGATCCATCTTCAGCATTTGTTGGATATGCCGGTGCTGTGGCCGCAAATATGGCGTTTGGTGGTGATCTGGACAATTTTGATCCAGCGATCAAATACTTCAACGATCTAGCCCAGAACTCACCAATCGTGCCAAAGCAGACTTCCTATGCACGTGTTGTTTCTGGTGAAATCCCGATCCTATTTGATTATGATTTCAACGCATATCGTGGAAAATACGAAGAGGACGGAAATTTTGAGTTTGTCCTACCGTGTGAAGGATCAGTGCGCGTACCTTATGTAATGAGCCTTGTGAACAACGGTCCAAACCCAGAGTTGGGTAAGCGCGTGCTGGATTTCATTCTGTCGGATAAAGGCCAGGCAATCTGGACAAATGCTTACCTTCAGCCTGCTCGCCCTGTCGAGTTGCCCGCTGATGTGGCGGCTAAATTCTTGCCAGCCAGCGATTATGAGCGTGCTGTTGCTGTGGATTACGCCAAAATGGAAAAAGTACAGGCCAGCTTCGGCGAACGCTATCTGTCCGAAGTGAAGTGATTTTTAGAAAGGAGGAGCCGGGCAAACTGTCCGGCTCCTAAAAGATTTATGACAAACCGAACCTTCGTTTTGGCGTGTCTCACGCCCCTTCTAGTGTTTTCTGTTGCCTTTCTTGCCTTGCCACTTGTGCGCTTGTTTCTTGTATCAGGAGAAAGCGAGGCAGGCTGGGCGATTTATCTCGATATTCTTCGCAAACCGCGCTATCTAAATACCTTGATTTTGACAGTTCTGGTGTCCCTTGCAACCACGGTCGCAGCGCTTGCTGTCTCGACAACTGCGGGGATGTTTTTATCACGCAACCGGTTCAAGGGACGGGGAATACTACTATCCATCATGACGCTGCCGCTGGCCTTTCCAGGAGTTGTTATCGGCTTTTTGATCATCCTATTGGGTGGTCGTCAGGGATTAATCAATCAGATAACACCCGGGCATGTTGTTTTCGCGTATTCGGTCATTGGATTGTTCTTAGGATATCTGTATTTTTCAATACCGCGCGTGCTTTTAACGGTTATGGCAGCAGCCGAAAAATTGGATCCCACATTGGAGGAAGCTGCGCGCACCTTGGGGGCCTCACCTTTTCGCGTGGTAGTCGATGTGATTTTGCCCGGTCTTATGCCTTCGCTTATTGCAGCAGGGGCAATTGCTTTTGCGACTGCTATGGGTGCGTTTGGCACCGCATTTACGCTGGCAACTGATATCGATGTTATCCCAATGGTGATCTATACAGAATTCACCTTGTCAGCCAACATCGCGATTGCAGCGGCCCTATCGATCGTTTTGGGGGTTGTCACATGGGCGCTACTGCTGCTCGCCCGCAGCCTTTCGGGCACAACTGTATCGGCAGGGGGCTAATATGTTGAATTCAAGAACTAAACTTATCCAATTGACCGTTACTCTTACGGCATGTGCATTCTTATTGGTGCCCATGATCCTTTCAGTAATGGCGGGTGTCACTGCAAACTACTTTCAGGGTATTTCGTCAGGACTTACGCTGAAGTGGGTGTTTCGCGTTTGGGAACTTTATGCAGATAGCATCTTTTTGTCGCTTTGGTTGGCTATTGCCTGTCTAATTTCCACTTTGATCATCGGATTGCCGGCAGCCTATGGCTTGGCACGCCACCCCGGTTGGTTATCGCGTATTTTGGAAGAGTTCATATCGCTTCCGCTTGCGGTGCCGGGACTGGCACTGGCATTGGCGTTGTTGCAACTCTACGGTTCGATGAAGGGTTTTCGCATCTCTTGGACATTCATACTTGTTGGCCATGTCTTGTATACGCTTCCATTTATGGTCCGCTCTATTCTGGCCGTTCTTGCGTCAATGGATCTTAAAACGCTCGAAGAAGGTGCCGCCTCGCTTGGCGCCTCGCCCTGGCAAAGGTTTCGCGATATTGTCGTTCCCAATGCAATGCCCGGAATTCTAGCGGGTTCCCTAACGGTAGTGACGCTATCTATCGGTGAATTCAATCTGACTTGGATGTTGCACACGCCTTACCTGAAAACACTACCGGTGGGATTGGCGGACAGCTATGCCTCGATGCGGCTTGAGGTTGCCTCTGCCTATACCCTTGTCTTCTTCGTACTTATTGTACCACTTTTGATGGCCATGCAATGGGCCTCGGCACGAGCGCAAAGGATCGCACAATGACACTTCGTCTGACGAATATCGCAAAGACATTTCCCGATGGCACTCGGGCCCTACTGCCCACTGAATTGACAGTTAAAACTGGAGAGATCGTTTCACTTTTGGGTCCGTCGGGATGCGGTAAAACCACGCTCCTGCGTATAATTGCCGGACTCGAAACACCAGATTTTGGCAGCACAATCTGGTTCGATAACGATGATGTCACATCTTTATCTGTCGAACGGCGCAAGGTTGGAATGGTCTTTCAGTCCTACGCCTTGTTTCCTAATATGTCTGTGCGCGCAAATATCGGCTACGGATTAAAAATGCAAAAGCTCTCGAAGTCTGAAATTAACGCTCGCGTTACTGAAGTATTGGAAATGTGCCAACTTGATGAATTTTCAAAGCGGGGCGTCGACGCGCTGTCAGGCGGTCAGCGGCAACGCGTGGCATTGGCTCGTGCAATTGCACCGCGTCCCAGATTGTTATTGTTGGATGAACCTCTTTCTGCGCTAGATGCATCGATGCGTGAGGCCCTGCGTGATGAGTTGGCAGTTTTGTTAAGAAAGTTTCAGATAACGGCAATCTTTGTGACCCATGATCAGGACGAAGCCATGGCAATTGCTGACCGAGTTGCGGTCATGTCCAATGGACGAGTTGTTCAAAGTGGGACGCCGGAAGAGCTATATCGTAATCCAAATTCGTCTTTTGTCGCAGGCTTTGTTGGCAATGCAATGCATTTAGAAGGAAAGAGTGCCGGTAAACTGTTGACACTAGAAGGTGGCACGCAGCACCTGCTTTCTGAAGGCTCTGGCCAGAATGTTTATGTAAGAGCTGAAGATGTGAGGATTGATGAGGCAGGTTCGCTCTGTGGCGAGGTGGAAACTGTAACATTTATGGGCACGCACTACAGGGTTGGGATCAAAGGCATAATGCCAAACGTCCTAACGTCGATTTTCTCAGGACAAAGCGCACCAAATGTTGGTGGTAAAGTCAGAGTATCAATCAAACCTCAGGCTTTGATGCTTCTGCCTGAAGGAGAGGCGCAGGCGTGACCAAAATCATACAGATATCAGATCCGCATATCGTGCCAAAGGGTCAACTCGCGTATGGGCGGGTCAATACTTTGGATGCACTTGGAGCCTGTGTTGAAACCATCAATCGAATTCTGCCTGACATCGGACCCGTGGACATGGCGATCGTTACAGGTGACTTGACCGATTTTGGGACAGCCGAGGAATATCAAACTTTCCGCGACATTATGGGACCGCTTTTGATCCCATATCGTGCAATTCCTGGGAACCATGATGATGTGCGTGAAATGCGTGCAGGTTTTTCGGATCAGCAATGGATGCCTCGATCTGGTCCAATTAACTGGTCTGTTGACCTGGCGGAAATGGCTTTGGTTGGACTTGACACAAGTGTCCCTGGTAAAGCCCATGGGCACCTGACCGACGAAACGCTTGACTATTTGCAGGATACATTGCGCTCTTTGAGCAATAAGCCGGTGATTGTAGGGATCCACCATCCGCCAATTCATACCGGGATTGAGAAAATGGATATTCAGAACTTGCGTAAAAGTAGAAAGCTGCGCACTCTTCTGTCAGGTTACAAAGGCGAATTGAAATTGGTCTGCGGACATATTCATCGGAATATCGTCAGGAATTTTGGGGGTGTCATATGTCAAATCGCGCCCGGAATATCGCATGCTGTGACCCTGGATATGCGCGAGGACATTCCAAATTGCCTGACTAAGGAACCGGGTGCGTTTTTGATGCATGAAATGCGTGGCGGAATTTTGACGCATAGTATTCCTGTTGGTCACTTCGACGGTCCGCATATGTTTTATCCAGACACAAGCTGAGCAACCTTATTTGGCGGATCCAAGTTGATTGCCAGTTCATGATTAGCTTGATTTAAAAAATTGAAGCTAAAATAAGTTAGGGGCTGACCCAGATAACTACCTCAAGTTACGTTTAACCCATTGTCTTAATTGTGATAAATGGGTTGATGGGTCACTGTTATTAAATTGCCACTCACATGCCTCCAAATATAGCCCAAATAGCGCCTTGGGAACCCCATTAAATTTGCGCATATGGCGTTTGGCTTGGTTCCAGAAGTTCTCAATCCCATTGATGAGATTATGGTGGTCGGCAAAGAGTTCCAAATGATTAATACGATAATGTCTGAAGTCAGACACATCGAGCACATTATACCCGCGCCAGCTGTCCGAATAAAGGATACTGTCGGGGATCACTTTACGTTTGATTATTGGGATTAGTGTCGCACCCGAAGCCTCTGGGATAATCTTAGTATAAACTCGTCTACCCCTTTTTAATAAGCCAAATAAAGGTATTTTTCCCGCAGCGCCTCTGCCACGTTTACTTTTCCGACGGCCACGAAAGTAATTTTCATCAACTTCGATTTCACAGTCAAACATGGCTTCGCTTTCAGCCCCGAATTCACATGCAATTATTTCGCGTAAACGTAGAAAAAAGAACGCTGCTGTTTTGCGATTTACACCACATAGGCTTGCTGCTGTTCGAGCGGTGGAGCTGAATACAAAATGCTCAATCAGTTGATCTTGTTTATAGATACTTAGGCGACTGTTTCTAATGCGTCCCATGATACCTCATTTCTGAGTTATCTGGGTAAGCTCCTATATTTTAAAAGACACGACAAATTTTGAGCTATTTATCCAGAAAATGCTAGCTTCTCGCTTTACTTACAGTTGTCGGCAAGGGCCAGATTCAATGGGGGAGTTTTCCGGACAAGTCGCCACTCATGATTGCTATCTATGAAGTCAAATCGTTTGGGATAGGATGGAAAGGTCAATATTTTGCATAAATTTTTGCTTATATTACTTTCCGCGCACTGTGTATTTCCAGAAGCTTTTTGCCCATTTTTCTGGTCAGTTTCGGCATGGCTTTTCGGGGTACTCCGGAAAATCCCAGAACCAAAGCTGACCGGTTTATCGGTCGGATACAATAGACCGATAAGGGCAAGGAATCGATGCCGTGCTCCAACAAGAATTGATGAGCGTGCTGATCGTCTATACCGTGTTTAAGATCAGCGATAATATGCATGCCCGCGTCGCTTTGTTGAGGGATCAAACTCTCGTGGCAATGCTCTAATAAACAAGCAAGCAGCATATCTCTTCGGTCTCGATACAAGCGGCGCATTTTCCGGATATGTTCTGCAAAGCGGCCGTCATTAATAAATTTTGACAACGCTTCTTCTGTAACTGGCGAAGAACTTTGCCCTAGCAAATTGCGGGTTTTGGCAAAAGTCTGTACCAGCCAATGCGGTACAACAACATATCCTAAGCGAGCCGCTGAACATAGCGATTTTGAAAAGGTGCCAACGTAAAGCACGCGTCCATTTTTGTCCAAAGCGCTCAGGGCAGGCAAGGGTCGCCCACGATAACGGTATTCGCTGTCATAGTCATCCTCAATGATCCATGCATCACTTTCAAATGCATATTTTAAAAGTGCCAGTCTTCGGCGTAAAGACATTGTTATGCCCAGCGGTTGTTGGTGCGAGGGGGTGGTAAAGATAAGTTTTGGTTTGGGATGATTTGCAATTGCCTGGGCCAAATCTAATCCGTCTTTATCGATTGATATTGGGGCAATATTAGCGCCTATCAGCGACATGATATCGCGACCGGCAATGTGGCCTGGGTTCTCATACCAAACTGTATCCTGAGCATTCAGCATAATAATAGAGATTAGAACGAAGGCTTGTTGAGCCCCTGACGTAATGATGATTTGCTCGTGATCGACATTCATGCCCCGCGCATCTGCCAAATGTGTTGCAATCGACCTTCTTAAGTTTGTGGACCCAAACAGTTCACCATAGCTTAAATTGCGCCTGTCATCTTGGATAGAGGCGGCAGCGACGTATTTGTTCCAGCGTTTTATGGGAAATTTGTCCAGGGCTGGCACTCCGGGGCGAAAAGCTTTTGTCGAGCCAAAACGCACGCTGGCTTTTGAGCTGTTTATCTTCTCTGCAATTTCAGAAAATTGATACATCCGTCGTGTCGGATCTGATTTGTTCAATTTATGAGCAAGA